>JBJENW010000193.1:0-11945 GCA_051880395.1 Lachnospiraceae bacterium
ATTGTTTTGACTGAATCACGATTTTCTTCAGGTATTTGCAATTTGCAAATGCTTTTGCAGAAAATCGACTATCTTCATTTTTATTTAACAACTCTAATCTCTTGCAAATAATACAATTGAACTGTTTACCGGATATACTTGAATATGCTGTGAATGGTTATTATTTCTATCCGCATCTTCACAAATTAAAGGATAAGAATATCTGAATAATTCCTGCATTGTCACTTTTTTACCTTCTTCGCAATAAATTCATTCGATTGCAGGTGCAGCCATATCCTCTCTTTTCTCCTGTTTCTGTATTCGTAATGACACAGGGATTCGACATCTCTGAGCCTGCTGCCGCCAATGTTAGAACCGCCGCCTACCGCGAGGACAAAATCAACACCTTCAGAAAGAATCTCTATTGTATCAAATATAGTCAAATATACTCTGAATCGCATCTGTTATTTCCATCCGATCCTCCAGTTTGATTCTACCAATTATTTTGTATCCTCTTACATGCAAGTCTAACAATGCCAGTTTTTCACACTGCACGTATCCTTCTATCTCCTCTGTCTGAACCCAAATATGAAGGGGGCCTGCCACACCCTCATGAAATATCGGACAGCCTATAATCTCCTCTGTCTGATTGAAATAATCTTTACTTGTAACGAGTACCGGCTTTTGTATCTTTTCGATTTTCAGAATATCGCCCTGATGTAATGGTTCTTTCATTCCCAAACCTCTCTTCCTTGCGGTTCTCCCCAGTCATACTCTCCGTCTAAGTTTAATGCTCCACCATACACAGCCGCTCTTTCTTCCAATGTTTTGTGGCGAAACGGTTTGACCAGTATAATCTCTCCATCGGATACTTTTACATCTAGGATATCACCTGTCTTTATCCCTGCCTCTCGAAGTATCTCTTTTGATATACGAATTCCCTGACTGTTTCCCCACGGTTTAACTTGTGTCTGCATGTCACACCTCCTCCGTTATGTATATACATAGTATATCCCGTTTTTTCTTGAACAGCAATAAAAAAATTTTCTGTAAATGTCGTGATTGTCCATGTTTTCTCCTTTATATCCAAAGATGCGCATTCGATGGCATTTTCCACTACACCAATGCCTACGGAAGTGTTTCCTGTTAATGCCAATTCCTATGCTTTGGTTAACGCCGCTGGAACAAATGCATTTCGTGCAGCCTCTGACGCAGCTGACGTTTTCCACTCCGCCGGAGCTTTCGCTGCTGCTTTCATAGCGGCTTCTTTCTGAAGTTTTTCCTTATTTTCAAGTTCTTCCTTATACTCATCTATGTACTGATCTATACGCGCAAGCAGTTTCTCCCACTGATCATCGGACATTTTTCTCCAGTCATCTTCGTTCTTGCTATTCGCTTTTGTCAGCTTATGTGTTTCGATGAATGTTTCTTTTAACATCTGAAACAGATCTACGGCACTTAACATTTCTCCCGTTGCTTGTTTCTGCATTGTAAACGTTGACTCAGAGAGAATTTTAACAAAGTTCATTTTCTTAGAAGCCGCCTCTTCTATTGACGCATATGCCAATCCTTCTTCTGATAGATTTGAAAATGCCTTTAATGTGTGCCAGCTTCCCCAGGTACTTTTTACTCCGGTTCCGTTTGCGTCCGCATATTGACAGAACGCAAACATTTCTATGGCTGTCGCGTTACTTGGATTCACTTCGGATAAATTTACATCGTATGTTTCAAACTGATTTTTGTCCTTTGTAATCTTTACTCTGACCACTACATCATCCAAATTTCCCTTCCGAATCTGTTCGGCAGACATTCCATATCCGACGTTACCTACCGTTAAAAATCCGATTCCCAAATCTTTTATTTGTTCCGGCTGTATCGGAACAATTTTATTCGCAATAGCTATATTGGCCTGTTGATCGTAAAGCACCTTTGCGGAAACAGACATTGTCCGTATCGTATCGACTCCCCTTTGCGAGGCAGCACTGCAATCAGAATCTTTCTCTACTGAAGTAGTAAAAATCTCTTTTGCGGCATCTTTTGAATTGGATCTGTATAAAGGGTAATATCCACTTGCAAACTGAGTATTTACTTCCATGCTTTCTCCTTTCTGTGGTCGTTTGGTCCGTCACTCCTGCATCGTTCTCCAAAAAAAGCATCTTATCCCAATCTGTCCATTGAAACAAGATGCCTTCCCTACGATATATATCGCCATACGAGCCCCAAACGTTTAGGCCAATTATTTTCTTTCCATTTTAAACATAATGAATCTCAACTGTTCCAAAATTTGTCTCGCCGCATAAAAACAATGTTGCATGACTGCTTCCAACCGATTTTCCATGCTCCTGCACACTTCCGAACGCGTGTTCCATCTGTATAACGGTTTTCCATTCTTTCGGAATATACAAAACTGTTTCCCCGAATGTATTTTCGATATCCACACGTGCCGATTCCCCCTGAATGATGGCATTGTCAAAATAAACGGTCAGACTGCCAAACGTGTTTTCGAGAGTGGTAAATTTTATAACGCCAAATACCTTCTAAAAAACAAAAGAAACTGCCGCCTCACAATTTTTTGTGAGAGCGACAGCTCTATCTTCTTTCTATTTCTGCGTTTTATTGTCCTGTAATCATTTTTCCCATCTGATTTCCCAGATCCTTTGTATCCTCTGGCAGCCATCCGGCATCCTGTTTCGTGCATTTGACGGAAATGGATTTTTCATCATCCGTATTTATTTCTGTATTTTTCAATTCTTCGAGCAGATGTTCTGTCAGCGAATCTCCCAGTGCATCTAACGCTTTCGCCTGATCGGTATACCCTTCTGCTTTGACTTCTTCGGTTGCCTTTGTCGCTGCATCCGTAAAAATTTTCTGCTGATCATACGAAGAAGATTTCACTGTCACATACACTGCCTCATCGGTTGATTTTTCTTCATCCGGTGTCACCTCAATGGACACTTTTTTCCAGAGATCTATCTGTGCATTTGCAAGTTCTTCGATCTGATCCTCTTCTGCCGGAATTCCACTGGTGGAATAAATGGTTTTGTAGCCTTCCTTTACGGCATCAAAACCTAATTTCTGCGTATTTTTTAACTCTTCATCTTCTAGTTTCAGTTCTTTACATTTGGTGTCATCCTGCCGGATTATCAGATCGCAGAGGGCCTGTACATTATCGGCTGCCTCCTGCTTCGGGTCTTCTTTCTGACAGCCTGTAACCCCTCCTACCATTGCAACTGCCATCAATACGGCTAATACTTTCTTTTTCATACTTTTTTCTTCCTCCATTTTCTGTCGGAGAAATTCTGTTTTCTCCGCCTTCCGATTATATCAAATAATAGAAAATTTTGGAATCTTTATTTATTTTTTTACGTCCACGCACTGTCTGTTGTTACGTCATATCGCCTGCCAGCTTTCCGTTTTCTGCCCTGCTGCAGATATGCTCTGTCACCCAGCCGCAGACAGCTCCAAATACATTATGAAAAACGCGGAAAAAAATCGCCTTTGGAAGTCCCAGTATGGAAGTTGCGATCGCCAATGCACCAAGCGAATTGAAAACAGCCTGCCAGCCATATGTCGCGGAAAAGCCCACACCGATTCCACTGATCACTCCGATCAGTGAATGCATCGACTCCGGCAGCAAAAAATAGATTGCTAAAAATACGGCTCCACCGATGATATTTCCGGGAATCCTTCCCTTGACACGTTCACTGACTTCTTTTTGAAACGGAAGCATCACAGACATACAGGCGATTCCTGCCCACATCCTTCTCGGGCAATGCAGCATTCCCGTCAAAAAAATCGCAATAGAGACGCCGAGTGCCATGCGAACCTGCCATTTTGTCCGGGAAGAATGCAGATTAAATTCCCGCAGTAATTGCCTGAAATCTCTTTTATATTCTTGTCTTCGATGATTGTGATAGTAGACAGTCATCGTCAAAAGGGCACCAAATGCAATTCCTGCCAGTCGATACAGATACGCCCGTCCGGTCACATCATATCCGTATAATAACAGATAATCTAAAACCAGCGTGCTGTGGTTGAACATCACCACATTGTGGCATCCCAGCACCAGCAGTGTCAAAATACAAACGCTGTTTACAACAAATTCCTGCACAAGTCCGCCTGCATTTGCCAGGCGCGGTCCGATCGCAAGGATTGCAAAAATAACCGGAAAAATGCACATCGCATCTGTCGTCTGAATTCCCAGATCGGCAAATCGAAATGCCAATACACATAACAGGATCACGACACCCACAACGCTGTTTTCTTCTCCAAAAATTTTTGTATAAGCGATCACAAACGCCATACAAAAGGAGACATTCAGTAAGATTTTCAGTAGATAAATGGCTGTGTGCCGTATTTTTTCTTTTGTGCTGACTGCTTGTCTGATCAAATTTTTTGAACCTGCCTGATTTAACTGCAGTTCCTGATAAAATGTCATAATACTTCACCTCTTTGAATCAAAAAAAGTTAACACTATATGGTAGCACGGCTTTTTTAAATTGTCAATAGCTCAAAATTTCTTTGCCTTTTCGCAGAATCAGACGTATAATAAAAACAGAATTTTCACAAAAAGGATGTGAGGACATGGCTTTTCCAGAAAAAAACGGTTACACTACAGAGGATATTTTTTCCCTCCCCGACGGCAGCCGCGCGGAACTGATCGACGGAACGCTTTATAATATGGCACCGCCAAGCCGCATACATCAGGAATTGGTACAGCAGCTGAGTCGCATCATCGGAAATTACATTTTTTCTCATGCAGGGGAATGCAAAGTTTATCCGGCACCGTTTGCCGTATTTTTAAATAAAGATAATAAAACATATGTAGAACCGGATATTTCTGTCATCTGCGATCTGCAAAAACTAGACGAGACTGGATGTAACGGTGCGCCAGACTGGATCATCGAGATCGCATCGCCAGGCAGTCAGCGAATGGATTATCTAACGAAACTTTTAAAATACCGCACTGCCGGCGTGCAGGAATATTGGATTGTAAATCCCATGAAACGAACCGTTTTGGTATACTCGTTTCTCGGAAACGAAGATTCCACACAGTATTTATTTGAAGATGAGATCCACGTTGGAATTTTTCCAGAACTTGTGATCCGACTTTCCGATTTTCTATGAACGGTCTGTCGTAATAAAAAAAGAAACAGAAAGTAAATATAAGGTGATGAATATGAGTGAACTCCCAACCATCCGGCACAATGTGCTGCCTGTGACATCCATTGCAGCATTTGCAAATATCCGCGGTCAACGGAATGCGTCCTGCAAAGATGTTTCTTTTGTACGTGCCATCGGCGTAACTTCCACTTTCGTCGATGAAGTTTTAAAAATGGACAACAGACTGATGCAGCAGATGCAGGCAGGTCATATCTACTATAAGCGGATACAAAAACTGCCCGCTCTGGCGAATCCAAACGATGTGACATACTATACATCCTGTTATGAACACTGGCTGGATCATGGAAAAACAGAAATCGACACAAAAACGAAACATCCGTTTCTTTCTTTTCCAAAAATACTTGCGGCCGCCTGCGCAAAGACAGAAACCATTTATGATTCGTCCACTCCAAATATCAATGATTCCATGCGAAAAAATTTTATAGTCAAACTACTCTACTGGTTTGATCAGATCTTTTCCGATGCACCTGTTTCGTATTCTGATTCTTTAGCCGTTAAAATCGTATTGGAGAATATCACAAAAAAACAGGACTATTTTTTTGCTTATCTGCTCACACTTTTGGGCTGCGATGTCCTCCTTTTACAAACTGAAACGGATATCGACCCAAACCTGCAAACGTATGGATTTTCAAAAGAAATAAAACTGGGAACCTTTCAAAAAGTCGATCTTCCGCCCTGCCAGCCGCTTGAAACACGACCGGAAAAATCCAAGCCAGAGATTCCAACATCCCCGGTACCCCAGACGGAAGACCGCATTGTGGTACATATTCCAGAAAGGAAGCCCAGATCACGGCCCACGCAGCCATCAAAGCCGTCGGTTTCCCCAAACCAGATCATAAAACCTGCTGTGTCGACAAAGCGTCCAGCCACACCACAAGCAGAAAAGAGTTTCGAAGAACTGGCGCTTTTGGCCTCCTCCGTCGTCATGATCGGTGTGCATGATGCCAGTGGAAAATTGGTCTCGACCGGCTCCGGCATCATGATCGGAAAAAACGGCTATATTCTAACCAATCAGCATGTCATTCGCAACGGACGTTCTTTTTCCGTACGGATCGAGGAGGATGAGCAGGTATACTCGACAGACGAAGTGATCAAATATCATACCGATTTAGACCTGGCAGTCATTCGCATCCAGCGACAACTTTCTCCTTTGCCAATCTACAATGGCGCAAAAAAACTTGTAAGAGGACAGAAAGTCGTAGCTATCGGAAGCCCACTTGGCCTGTTTAATTCCGTTTCCGATGGCATTATATCCGGTTTCCGAAAAGTAGATGGTGTGGATATGATCCAGTTTACTGCACCGATCTCCGCTGGAAGTTCCGGAGGAGCAGTATTAAATCTATACGGAGAAGTGATCGGCATCAGTACAGCCACGATCACGGATGCAGAAAATATCAATCTTGCTGTCAGTTTTGCATCGATTTTACCGTTTACTCGCGGATTTACCGGTTAAAATTTATGCTGCCAGTTTCTAAAAAACTGGCAGCATCTGTTTCTTTCCTTCTCTTTCAAACCGTTTCCATTCGAAATAATTTTATTGAAAATACTGTTCCTTCTCCTTTCTTGCTCTCCACATGAATCGTTCCATTCTGTTTTAAAATAATCTGCTTCGCCATCGCAAGACCGATTCCTACACTATCAGAAGATGCGTTTCCCGCCTTATAAAACCGTTCAAAAATGTGCGGTAAGTGTTCTTCTGAGATTCCTTCTCCATTGTCCCGAATCTGAATATGCGTCGCAATGTTGTCTTGCGAAACGGTTATCCACACCGTTCCCCCTTCCTGTGTATGTTCTACACAATTTTTTGTGATATTCAGCAGTGCCTCTGTCATCCAGCGTTCATCACAATTTACAAAAATCGATACATCCACCTTCACATCCAGCGCTACGCCCTTTACTTCTGCCATAATCTCTAACGACTCTTTCACCGATCGAATCAATGTTTCTGCCAAAACCGGCTCCCGCTTTAATGCGATCACCCCTGCTTCTAACTGTGCATCGTTTAACAGATTTCGAATCAGCCAGGTAATCCGATTTGCCTGCTGATCGATCTTTCCCGCGTATTCCAAACGCTGCTCCTGTGTCAGATCCGGTGTTTCGAGCAATTCTGTCATTATGGAAATCGCTGCGATCGGCGTTTTGATCTGATGTGAAATATTCGACATCAGTTCCGCTAAGTATCGTTTCTGATTCTTTTCTCTTGCATAGGCTTCCCGCAAAAGAACCACTACTTTATATATCTCGCTTTGTAAAATACTATAGGTTCCTTCTTTCATCTCTGCCATTTGTGGCAATTCTAAACTATCCTGTACGGCAGTCAGATAGGTGATCAACTGCTCCATCTGCCGATCCACTTTCTTCTTCTGCACAATCTGCCAGATTGCCTGAACCAAAAGACATATACACAAGCCTATGATGATTCCATTTTTTATCATTTGCACACCTACTTTTCCATCCGGTATCCAATTCCACGCACGGTCTGAATCAGCGGCTTTCCTTCCTGATTTCCTAACTTTTCCCGCAAACGCTTGATATACACCGTCAGCGTATTATCATTGACAAAATCGCCCGCCGAATCCCAGAGATCATTTAAGATCTGCTGTCTCGAAATGGTCTGCCCGCGGTGATTGACAAAAATCAAAAGCAGCCGATACTCCATTGCGGTCAAAACGATCGTTTCCTGATTCCGATACAGCTTTCCACTCTGCAGATCCAGTTGGTTTTCTCCAATTGTAATCAACGACTGTGCCACCGTTCCTTTCCCGGTTCTGCGTAAAATTGCCTTCATCCGGGCAAGCACCTCCCGAATCCGAAACGGCTTTGCCACATAGTCATCCGCTCCCTGCTCCAATGCCAAAACCGTATGTACTTCATCCTCACACGCCGTCAAAAAAAGAATCGGTGCCTCGCTTTTCTTTCGGATTTCTCTACAGATCGTGTATCCGTCGCCATCCGGCAGCATGACATCCAACAGATAGATATCGATTTCATTCTTTCCTTCTAAAATCTCCAACGCCTCTTTCTGCGTCCCCGCCGTCAGGACATCGTATCCGTCCTGACGCAGGGAAATCTGCAGCCCTTCCAATATGATCTTATCATCTTCCACTACTAGTACTGTCATATGTTCTTCCTCTTATACATTCTCCATGCGCATCTGCTCTAAGAGATTTTCATTTTCCTTTCCATGATAACACACCCAAGTGAGAAAAAGCAACGAAAGCAGCGTCAGAACCAGGGCTGCCACATAGATTAACCATGGAAACGTTAATGGAAATTCACCAAAATATCGCTTCAAAAATCTGTCTATGCCATATATGATCGGAAGTGATATCACCACAGACCAAAAAACTCCTCGCATCCAAATACCGATCATTTCCAGAGACAACATCTTTAACATCTGCCCCTCTTCCATTCCCACCGAACGCAGCATCGCCATCTCCCGTTTTCTCATCAACGCTCTTTCCCGAATCGAATTGTACAGATTCAGCATACAGATAAATCCCGTAAATAATACAAAACAGACAGAAAGCACTTGTATAATAGAATGAATCGCACCTGTAAATGTCTCCACCATTTCAGATGCCGGTTTTCTTATTGAAAGATGAAGATCCAGTGTATCGTCTTCCCCCAATTCATTTAATTTCTGTGCCAACGAACTGTTTTTATCCGAAAACCTGACATACAACTCCCGGTTCAATTCTCCAGCTTCTTCACTATTTAAACCGTCTCGTCCTCCTGTAATCCGATTCAGTTTTTTCGCAACATCAGTAGATGTGATCATCCAAATATCTGAACCAAAAAACGAAACATAATCTTGCACATCCTCAGGATTTGCATATCCTGCCAGTGTAAACGAAACATGCTCCTGATCCTCTCCATTTGAACCATACATTGAAATCGGAAAGCTATCCCCCTTCTTTCTATCACAGATTTTCTTTACATCAAACATCCGATAATGCTTCGGCTTATTTTCCCCAAAGCGAAGAAAATCCGTAGACAATTGAACATTTTGATACAAAATTCCGGGATACTCTGCTTGCGTCAAGATCTTTTGACTGCATCCACAATTCTTTGCTATCTCTGAGAAAGTATCCGTATCGACTGCCAAAATATTAAGCGACTCGTAACTGCCTCCCCCAGCAAACACTTCTTGTTTAAACTCCTCCTCTGTCATATTTTCCCAATAATATTCTTCTGCGATCGCCTGATAGGCATCCCAGTAACTTTCATTTAACAAACTGCCGGCAAACTCTGCCGCAAACCATCCCTCATACCACTCTTTTGTCTCAGCAACAGAAGGATCTTCTTGTATCTCTTTTCTCATTTTCTCATATACATCACTCTCCTTTTGTCTCTGCTGCAGATCATTTCCCCATCCCTCAGAGATATGATAATCATAATCGCTCATATGGCACAGGATTGACTCATTTTCTACCCCAATACGGTATTGTACCATCCTCGTAACCGCATTCGCCCCAAACGATGTCACGGTCAGCACCAACAAAAATACCGTAAGCGCGCGAATCATATTTTTTGCTTTTCCCTTTTGACGATGCAAGTCATTGTATGCCAATAGTGCCTCTATTTTTCCTTTTTCCCATAAATGCTTTTTGGATTGATACCGTTTTTTCTTTGTCTGATCAACTCTTTGAATGCTCTCAATCGTTCCTATCTTTCCAATTTTTCTTGCCGGAATAATTGCAGAGATCCATACCACAATTGCACTGACGAATGCCACCAAAAACAGATTTACCGGAGTAATCACTAAATGAACGGATGCTTGACCGATCTCCTCTAAAACAAACATATTCTCCAGTTGAAAAATATACGGTCGTAACACCAGCATACCTGCTTTTACCACACCAAGTCCAAGTAAGATTCCTGCCGGAAGTGCAAACAAAAGTAATCGCATTGCTTCATAATAAACACTACTGCATCTTTGCCGTTTCGTTGCCCCGACCGAAGACAACATTCCCAGATACCGGCATCTCTCCTCATAAGAAATATTGAACACATTGTAAATTAAAATCATAGATACCGCCAAAATAAAAATCAGGAAAAAAATCACAAGAAATTTCACAATGCGATTCATATACCCCTCGGAAGACTGTCCCGAAAAAGTCAGCACCAGATCGTTCACCTCATACGCATTCTCCCGTTCCCCCATGATCCATGGTATATCTAATAGATATTCATTCCTATAAAACGGAAACGTTTGATCAAATCTGCAATTCACATTTATTTTTTCTCTCCCGCACATCTGATTCGGTGTATACGTCAATGCAGCATAAAACGAACCATCTTCTTTTTCATAGGAAGGTGCCTGAATCATTCCCACGATCGTATACGTATGTGTAGTGCCCGTTGCTGTATGCAGCTCTTCAAAATCTTTATTTTCTTGAAAAAAAGGAAATTCCTGCGGCACCTGTACGGTTTCACCGTATTTTACACTGAATCCATAAAACGGAAAATTGTTTTCTTTTATGCCTGGATTGACTCCCTTGATACTTCTCGTAAAAGTTGAGAGTTTCACCGTATCTCCAATTTTCAAGTCTGCGCCATCTTTTATTGCCGTTTCACTGATTACAATCTCATTTTCTTTTTGTGGCAGATGCCCTTCTTTCAGCCGGATATTCATCCAGTCAAAACACGGTTTCGAGTACGCTTTAACTTCCCAATAAGGTTTCCTTTCATTTTTCGATTCTTTGCACTCCGCAAATCCCAGATCATAAGAAACTGCCGTCTGTTGCATGTAATCCAGATTTTTTATCATTTCATATTGATCGGAATTGGCATCATATACCTGCATATGCCAGCTTCCGCTCTTTAGTTCTGCCACCTGCACAAGGTATGCGAGCGCGGTATCTTTTCCCACAAACACACAGGTCATCATCACAACCATAAACATAATTCCAATCAGTGTCGTCATGGTCCGCTTCCGATTTTTCTTCATATATTGGCGGGTCACATGAAAAACGATTTTCTTATTTTTCATCGTTTCCACCTCCAGTCGTCCGAATCTGTTCATCACGTACAATTTTGCCATCCTCGATGTAAAGCATGCGGTCTGCCTGCAGTGCGATGCTTTCATCATGCGTGATCAAAATTAGTGTCTGTTTGTGTTTCCGATTTGACTCTTTTAAAAGTTTTATAATCTCTTCTCCGTTTTTTCGATCCAGATTTCCCGTCGGCTCATCCGCCAGAAGAATCGCCGGATGTGTATAAAGTGCCCGTCCGATCGACACGCGCTGCTGCTGTCCGCCGGATAACTGATTCGGCAGATTCTCGCGACGATCCGATAGCCCCAAATATTCCACCATCTGATCCAAACGGTCCTGATCCAGTTTTCTTCCATCCAGCAAATGTGGAAGCACGATATTCTCTTCCACATTCAACACCGGTATCAGATTATAAAACTGATAGATCAATCCAATATTTCTACGCCGTAAAATAGCCAACTGCTTTTCCTTCAACGCATGCATATCGGTCCCGTCAATAAAAACCTTTCCACTCGTCGGTTTATCGACTCCGCCCAAAATATGCAAAAGTGTTGATTTTCCGCTTCCCGACGGTCCGATCACCGCCACAAATTCTCCCTTCTCCACCGAAAAAGACACATCATCCAGTGCCTTTACACAGGTATCTCCTGCACCATATATTTTTGATAAATGTTCACATCTCAATAATTCCATAGCCATCCTCGCCTTTCGTTTTCTCTTTACTACTATACTATACCGCATGCACATGACGCTATGGTGAATCTGAAAGTGACATTTTTGTAA
>JBJENW010000194.1:0-2134 GCA_051880395.1 Lachnospiraceae bacterium
TACAATAGTCCCGGCATGAAAAATAATTTCATTTTTTGTAAAGGCGCCATACCGCGTACAGCGGACTTCCTGCATTTCCTTCCATTCCTCTTCATCAATTTTGTCAAACAGAGGGGATAATATTTTCATAATGTGTTCCAAGGTTCCGGCCTGTAATCGCTATATCACGATCAGGGTGGAGATAACTAAACCTTCCACGGTTGATTTTTAGCCTGACATGGTATTCTTCAAAAAGCAGCTTTTCAAATTCTTCCACACTGCAGGCAGAAGAAGCAGCATTTTCGATTGCTGTCCGTAGATAATCTTTCTGTGTCTGGTATTTGGTTTTTCTCGGGGAGATACCCTCTGAACGCATCTTTTGGTTGCATTCATCAAGTTTTTTCTGTCCCCGGCGTTTGGCATGGTATTCCCGTTCTGTAATTTTCTTTTCAGAAGGAGAGAGAAGATCGACCTGATTCAGATGCTCACGATGACACATTTCCATGACAGACTGTTTCAGATACACCAGATATTCTTTTGTTACATGATGCTTATACCCGGCACGTGAATCGCATGACCGTTCCATAAAGTTCTGCTGCTCCACATCAAATTTTCGTAAACTGTTGATCACGATATGTACATGTATGTTGCCGCTTCCGTTGTGTCCATCCGTATGGGTACAGACCAGAGCCTGATGCCCAGGGAAATTTTTTTTTGCATATTCCAGTCCGAGCTGCTGTGCCCGTTCCCCGGTCAGACTGTTTTCTGCAACATCTTTCGGGTCAAAGCTGAGGATATAATGATGGGATTTGATTTCGTTAAACTTCTGGTTCTTACGGTATCTGGCATTTAGCTCCTTACATTCCAGATCAAATGTAAATGGATCGCAGTTCAGTCCGTCAAGATAATATTCCTCACGGGGAATCAGTTCTCCGTTTTCGTCAAGGACAGGTTTCCCTGTATATTCATCATGCTGGAACATGAGATAGCGCTATGCTTCTCCATAGTCAGAGTTTTTGCTCGCTATATGTTTCAGGATTGCCATGCCGTCCTCCTTTTGACAATTCCGGATACTGATCAGCAATGGTTGAAAAGTCACCTGCCAGTTTCAGAACCTCATATTTCATTTCATAAATTCTTGCAAGGTTCTGATTGATTGCTTTTCTCATTTCCTGTGAATGGATACCGCCGCTGTTGAAGTGGCGGGCAATCTGATTTAAGTTGCTGCCAATTTTTCCAAACTCGGCAATCAGTTTTTTCAGTTCCGGCAGATCTGCCACGATTTCATACTTTATGGTTATCTTTTGGTTCATCACCTGTTTCCGGACATATTCTGCCAGTGAGAGATTTGCGTCTTTTGCATTTGCCGACACGATTTCATATTCTGTATCTGTAAGGCGGAGATAGATACGATGGGTGTGTTTCAATTCTTTTTCTTTTTTGGGTCTTGCCATGCACTTATCCTTTCCCGTGACAAGGTTTTATTGTCACGCTGCGACTATATTTCATAGGAGCCAAACCGCACATTTGGAAAATGTGCAGCAACCGAGGGTATGGGGTGCTGGACATCCAGTGGATGTCCGTTTAGCACGGACCGGAGCGAAGCGGAGATCGGAAGCCCCATCAAGATTGCCCGGCTTCTCAAAGTCACAGAAGTGAGTTTGGAGCGGCTTGGGCAAATCTTGCTTTGAAAGAAAAGCCCCTAATTAAAAGCCAATATAATTGAGAAAATGATACTGTTTTGCAGTGTAAAAAGTGAATGTCAGGGAAAGAGGGGATTATATTTCACTGTTGATCAACCTGCATGGGGATGGGAGTCATGCTTGCTGAAGTAAAAGCATACAGATCGGAGAAAAAATTAAAAAAGCGAATTTGCAAATTATTGAGCCACAATTTGCTGTTTTGAGTTAAAAGTATTGATGATATAATTAATATAATGGAGTATTCGACTCAAAATTATTCTGGGAAGGTTTTAAAATATAGAGGTGAGAAATTATTACTATGAGTGGTAAGAAAAACGTAGAATTTCGTTATTATGATATACCAAAAGATGAGATTGTACTTCCATTGGTGGGTTCAATATGGAATAAAGCATATGGTGAAGGAAAGGAACGGCTGCATTTTCATAATTATTATGAAGTGGGTATATGTCATG
>JBJENW010000195.1:0-2132 GCA_051880395.1 Lachnospiraceae bacterium
CGCTCCCAGAGCGGTTTGCGAGACTTTTTTCTCTAAAAAACTGTCAAAGACAGGAATATAGCCAAATTCTATCCTATGTTTTTTCTTTTGTCAATAGGTGTTTCCCGTTTTTCGTTTTCTCTTACATTTTGAAGCGTTTTACAATCTGATCCAATTGTCTTGCAAATTCCGCATTATCCTCTGCCTGACGTCCGGTATCACTGGCAAGACCAACCATATCCGTTGCCTTGGAAGCAATATCCGTAACACTGATTGCTGCCTCATTAACTGTTGAATTGATTCCCTGTATGGAATTCGTAATATCTTCGATATTTTCTCCCAATTCTTCAATAGAGTTGCTGATTTTCTTCATACTCGCGGAAAATCTTCTTGCATCACCACTATACTCTTCACTCACCTGAATAAAGTTCTGATAATCACCAATTACCGTTTCTTCCATAAATTTAATCATCTGCTCCAGACATTTTTCCATGCTGTCTGCAGCATCTTTTACACCTGCCACAATCGCTGAAATACTGTTTGCGGTTTCCGTAGACTGGGATGCCAGATTTCCGATTTCTCCCGCTACAACTGCAAAACCTTTTCCGGCTTCTCCGGCTCTTGCTGCTTCAATGGATGCATTCAGGGAAAGCAGTTCTGTCTGGCTTGCAATTGCGGCAATCGCATCTGTCAGTTCATTAATCCGACTGATTTCTTTTGCTTTGACAATGGCTTCATCCGATTCCTTTTTAACCTGTGAATAGATTTCCCTTGTCTTTCGATCCGCACTCTCTGTATTCTTCTTTAAGTTCTCTGCCTTTTCAATAATGGCTTCTGCAGCTTTTTCTCCGGATACGGTCATTTCTCCGATTTGCTTTGTATTTTCATCAATATGACTCATTTTTTCGTCGATAATTGCTGTTGCTGCAGAAGTTTCCTCCATGCTTGCTGCAAGTTCCTGACTGGTTGCCGAGTTATCACAGGAATTGCTGTTAAGCTGCTCTACAATCTGATTCAAACCACCTGCATTCGTCTTTAATTTTTCCGCAGCCACATCCAACTGTTCTATGATGTTGCAGATATTGACACGCATAATTTCCAGGGAATGACTCATTACTGCGGTTTCCCCGTTTCCCTTGGCAAGCAGCCTGCTTGCTTTGCTTTCGGTAAAATCATAATCTGCATTTTTATCAATAACCTCGGTAAGCATTTTAATCGGTCTGACAATACTTTTGGAAATAAGCAAACCACCTATCACTACAATTACCACAATCATGATTGCACATTCCAAGCTCTGACGTATATACCTTGTGATGTCCTTTAAGGCTACTGACTTATCTGCGGAAATAACAAGAATACTGTGTGTTCCGTCCAATACAGCATAGCTCGCCAGCTTCATATCTCCCTTGAAGAGATATTCTACTGTTTCCGGTTCCGGTATTACACCACTCTTTATTTTATTCACCACGCCCGTTACTACTTCGTTTTCCACCGGCTTGCCGATTTTGTCTGCCGTTGGATGATAAAGCATCGTTCCCTCGCTGTCAACCAAATAACAATAGCTTCCCTCTATTCCTTCTATTGTAATTTTTCCTAACATGGAATCCAATCTATCTGCACCCAGCATTTCATTACCGTTATTTTCTATTTCAGATTCCAGTTCAGAAGCATATGCCATTGCCATTGATTTCATATTGGATTTGATAGAATTGCCAAGTGACTTCTGAAACAAAGGAATTCCGGTCCATAAACAGAAGAAAATGGAAATGGCTGTTGCTATAAGAACAAGACTCATAATTCTTGTCTGTATTCCGCGAAACATTCCTACTTTCTTTTTCTCCACTACTTTTTCTAAAATGTCCTCTGCCTTGTTTTCCAATTCTTCCCTGCTAAGATTTTTATAATTCTCTGCCTTTTGCACAAGTTCCCTCTTCGTATCTCCACTCATGTAAATTCCTCCTTGTAAATCGTATATAATAATATATTACACTATTTTATAATATTTTTCACTGTTTTTTTATGCAAATTTATGTATTTATATGTTTTTTTGATATACAATTTTGTTATTTTGCTTTCTTCGACTTAAAAGCCAAAAAAGCGGTAGTTTGACAGTCCAACATCATATAGATAGCTCCAAAGCCAGCAATGGCTTT
>JBJENW010000196.1:0-11865 GCA_051880395.1 Lachnospiraceae bacterium
AGCAGAGGACTGAAAATCCTCGTGTCTCTGGTTCGATTCCGGAACTAGGCATTCAGAACTTAATATTAGTATGGGATATTAGCTCAGTTGGTAGAGCACTTGACTTTTAATCAAGTTGTCCGGGGTTCGAATCCCCGATGTCTCATTGATTAAAAGAATCGAACGATTCTTTTTTTTTATATAAAAATGGATTTATGTGAATTGGGAGGAGGATGAAAGAAATGGGACATATGAGGGATATTTTGCGTACGGCTTTTAGTTTTCATGGTGATACGGCTGAGCCAGAAGTGATTCGTGAGAGAATCTTAAGTGGTGGTGAAATTCATGGAACAAATTTATGTGTACTAATGCTTGCAATTTTTATTGCAAGCATAGGTTTAAATATGAATTCTACTGCAGTGATTATTGGCGCAATGTTGATTTCTCCTTTGATGGGAACTATTATGGCGATGGCATACGGAATTGTAACTTTGGACTGGCGCCAAGCTTCAGATTCCGCAATGGGGTTATTTTTCCAAGTTGTTATTTGTTTAGTGACATCCATGCTGTATTTTATGGTTTCACCGATTACAACGGCTTCTTCGGAGATTTTGGCAAGAACTTCTCCGACAATATGGGATGTATTAATTGCATTTTTCGGAGGTTTTGCCGGAATTATAGGATTTACCCGTAAAGAAAAGTCGAATATTATTCCGGGAGTCGCAATTGCGACAGCTTTGATGCCTCCGCTTTGCACAGCAGGATATGGGTTGGCAGTGCATTCTTGGCAGTATTTTGCCGGAGCAATGTATTTATTTTTAATTAATACATATTTTATTGCGTTGGCCACAGGAATTGGTTTGATTATTATGAAAGTTCCACAGAGAAAAAAGATGCGACCGGAGATCGCACGCAAATTAAAACGAAATCTGGTGAGAAATACGATATTATTTATTTTGCCGAGTATCTTTTTAGGAGGGCGGTTGGTCAGACAGGAAATGCAGGATACGACGCCGATTTATGAAAGTAAAGAGGCAAAAATCGATTTGAAACATTTACAGCGGGAAGTAAAACTTGTTTATCCAAGTGTTACTGATGTTCGAGTAGGATATATTTATCATTGGGATGATCAGGCGAATAAGCAGATTGAAAGTCTGGATATGATTGTAAAGAGTAAAACAGAACTTCCAGAGGAAAAAAAGGAAATCATTTCAAAATGGTTGAAGCTGGAAACAAATTATGATGAGATTACATTTATAGTAAAATAAAAGGAAGGTGTGCGGGATGAATTATCAGATGCGTAGAAAAAAGGTTGGAGAAGAGTTGGAAAAAGGGGATGTTTGCATTCTTTTTTCTGGCATAGAACAACATATAAGTGCAGATGAATATGCACCATTTGAAGCAAATCGTAATTTTTTTTATTTGACCGGTTTGAGACGGGAAAATATGGTTCTTGTTTTGGATTATGCGGCGAGTGAGCCGAAAAGCATATTATTTATAGAACGTGCAGATGAGACAAAAGAGCGGTGGTTTGGAAAAAAGGTCACGGTAGAAGAAGCAAAGGAATGCTCAGGTATTGAGGATATTCGGTTTATTGATACCTTTGAAAGTTGGCTAGACCGTCTGATGACGCGGGAAGATGTAAAAAGTTTTTATTTTGATTGTTATCGAAATCAGTTTTCTGATCTGGAAACGTATAATTTGTATCAGGCGCGTCTTTTTGCCAAGAAATATCCAGGGATCATGATCAACAATGCTTTTCCAATTCTGGCAGGATTGCGGATGGAAAAGGACGAGGACGAAATTGCAAAGATGCGACAGGCAATTGCAATTACGGACAATGGTTTAAAACGTGTGATGCGGAAGTTGAAACCAGAACAGAAAGAATACCAGGTACAGGCGGAGTTTGAGTATGCAATACATTATGCTGGAGCGGAATCTGTGGCATTTCCAACGATTGCGGGGAGCGGAAAAAATGGAACAATGCTGCATTATGAAACAAATCAGGATGTATGTAAGGATGGAAGTTTGATTTTACTGGACCTTGGTGCAAAATACGAAGGGTATTGTGCGGATATTACGCGGACGTATCCGGTAAATGGAGTATTTTCAAAACGGCAAAGAGAGGTGTATGAGATTGTTTTAGAGGCGAATCGTGCGGTGGCGGAAACAGCGACGCCTGGAATGACAATTAAGGAATTGGATGATGTTTGTAAAGAGGTTTTGGCGGAAGGATGTATGCGATTAGGGCTGATTCAGGAAAAAGAGGAAATTGGAAGATATTATATGCATTCGATTTCACATCATCTGGGTATTGATGTGCATGATGTGACAGTGGATCGAAAGTGTGTATTACAGCCGGGAATGGTGATCACAGATGAACCGGGATTGTATATTGATGAGTGGGAGATTGGCATCCGAATTGAGGATGATCTTTTGATCACAGAGGACGGGTGCGAGGTTTTATCGGAAGAAATTATGCGAGATCCGGATGAAATCGAACAATATATGAAACAACATGCAGAATAAGGAAAGGGGTTACAGTTCACGCGTTTTTCAAACTAGACAGACTTTTTGAACTGTGAATTGGAAATGATGTGTGAACAGTAAAGGAAAATGGGATGTTTCTCAAGTGAAGAGCGACATCCCATTTTTATGTAGAAAAAAGTTTTAATTAAATAAATTATTGACAAAATTTCCGATTGCCTGGCTGGTACGGTCATTTCCGACGTTTACACCAGCATTTGCCTGTGTAGTCGGACGGTTTCCAGTACGATGACCATCCATACTGACATCGACACCAGATGTACGTTCATTTGGCTGAATGACAATGGTCGTTGGCTGATTCCATTCAAACATATAGGATTCGCCAGAAGCCTGACCGATTAAGTTTTTCCAGCTTAAATCCAGTTTGAATTGTGGATCTGCGCCTGTCCAGCAGACAATGGCATCTGGATCTGCAGTCAGGGTAGAACCGGTTCTCTGATTGGTGAGAACAATTGGGTTTCCTTCGCTCAAAACAGCCACTAGTGCGTTTGGACCGACACCGGTTAACGTACTGGTTGCAAGACCTTTCTGACTGATGATACCTTGTGCAAGAAAACGAACACTGTATTTACAGGAATCAGTGAATGCTAATAGGTTCTCGCTCTCGACAGATAAAGTTTCGCCCTGCGCCAAGGGAATAACAGTTACGTGCTGTTCGTTATTTGCGTAATAGGTAACGCATTCACCGGAGCATTTTACTTTCATCAATGGAAGATTTTCACCGGTAAAACGGCGGGTGAGCTGTCCGAGTGCGGCTGCTACCGGATTTCCCTGTGGTCCTAATAATACTTTTTCAAATTGATAGTTTTTTCCGCCGAAAGATTCACCCCCAATGAAGGCGCCGGCTTTTGTAAAGATCTGTTCACCAGCTTGTGCGTGTATTTTTAAAGTTAACTCATTTAATGATTCAAATGTCATAACGATAACTACCTCCTAAAATAAATTATCCAGCTACGTTTACACCATAGCGGATGCAAAGATCATATAGATCGGCTTCAACACCATCACCGATAGGGTTCATTTTCCATTCGCCATTATGACGGTACAGTTCTGCAACCATCATGGATGTGACATTGCTGTAATATTCGGTTAAATTAAAGCGGCACAATTCGCGTTTGGTATCTTGGTCAACCAAACGAATATAGGCATTCTGGACACCACTAAAGTTTAAATTTCGTTCACGTGCTTCATTAATGGTGACAACAAAGATCAGTTTTTTCGCCTGCGGATTTACTTGTGAAAGACGTACATGAATGACTTCATCATCACCGACACCGGAACCATCACGATTGTCGCCGCTGTGACGAACGGAACCATCCGGGCTGGCCGGCTGGTTATAGTATACAAACCAATCATCGCCGAGTACTTTTTCATTGTCTCCTAAAATAAAGCATTCTGCATCTAAATCGTAAACACCCTGATTGGAAACATCCCATCCAAGTCCTACATCAATATTTTCTAATGCATTTCCGAATTTTGCCAAGCTTGTTTTTTGACCTTTCTTTAAAATTACGCCTGTTGCCTGTGGATGAGGAATACCGCCAGGAATCGGATTATTGCCACTTTGGAATGTATTTGAAGGCGGTGTTTGATATGAATTGGATGCAGCTGGATTTGCACCAAAATTCTGAGGATTTGATTGCATACCAGAGGGATTCGGCTGCGTGTATGGATTGACTGGCTGAGCTGTCTGTGCAGTGTAATTTTGCTGCGGATAGCCGTTAGGTTGCTGAACAGGCTGACCGGTGTTTGGAGTGGCAGATGGCGTAGATTGCGCATCTGCCATATCACTCAAACTCATCGGCGGCCTTGTATTCATTGGAATATTAATCATGAATTACCTCCGATCAAAGAAAAACTTAACCGACTGAAATACCAAAGTTTGCACAAAGAGCAGCAAGACCACCCTGGAAACCGGCACCAACGGCATTAAATTTCCATTCTGTTCCATTTTTATAAATTTCACCGACAACAACAGCGGTTTCTATGCTATAATCTTCGCCAAGATCATAACGAATGAGTTCTTCGTTTGTGTCGGCATTTACGACACGGATATAGGCGTTGGAAACCTGACCGAAATTCTGATTTCTTGCTTCTGCTTCATAGATGGTAGCCGTGAAGCTGACTTTCTCAATGTTTTCCGGAATCAGGCTCAAATCTACAAGAATCTGTTCGTCATCACCTTCGCCTTCGCCGGTGCGATTATCTCCAGTAGATTTTACAGATTTGGAAGGATGTTCCTGATTTCCGTAGAAGATAAATTCTTTATCAGTAGGGCATTTCCCGGAATTGTCTGATAAAAAGGCGGAGGCATCTAAGTCGAAATCAGATCCCCCATCGTATTTATTCGTGTCCCAGCCCAGACCTACGATTAAGTGTTTTAAACCTGGATTGTCTTTGGTTAATGAAACTTTTTGTCCCTTGCTTAAACTAACTGCCATGTGTTTACTCTCCTTTTTAAATAAAATATTGTGGATCCAGAAAAGACGATCAGAATGAAGGATTTTCTGGATAATGATTCTAATGCTACAGTATTTATTTTACAATATATAAGAAACGTTTGTAAAGTATGAATTGTACTTTTAACAAAGAAAAGAGGATTTTTTGTCCTTTTTTTGTTAGTTTCTATAAATATTTGATTGAGGCAGACCATGTTAGATGAGAAAGAGTGATAGTATATGCGAAAACCATTTTACATATTCTTTACATCTTCAATAAAAAATTTATAAAAATTTAATTTTTATTGACATTTATATGGTAAAGTGATAAAGTCACAAAGGTGACTCAAATCCATTCAAGTTACAAGATGAAATATTAGAAAAAGGGTGAGAAAATGAATGGTTTAGTAATTATTTTAATTGGTATTATTGTGTTAGGTGCAGGCTATTTGTTGTATGGACGCTGGCTTGCAAAGAAATGGGGCATCGATGTGAAGGCAGAGACACCTGCCTACAAATATGAAGACGGACAGGATTTTGTTCCAGCGTCAAAATTTACGGTGTTCTCCCATCAATTTTCGTCCATAGCCGGTGCGGGACCTGTGACAGGACCGATCATGGCCTCTGTATTTGGCTGGGTGCCGGTATTATTATGGCTTTTGATTGGTGGTTTGTTCTTCGGAGCTGTACAGGATTTTGGAGCGTTGTATGCCTCTGTGAAGAATGAAGGCAAATCCATGGGTATGCTGATTGAAAAGTATATCGGAAAAACAGGAAGAAAACTCTTTATGTTGTTTTGCTGGCTATTTACTTTGTTGGTAATTGCGGCATTTACGGACATGGTAGCAGGTACGTTTGCGGCAGTAGGAGTGGAGAATCAGACAGAAGCAGCAGGACTTGCGAATGCATCTGCGGCATCGATTTCTATGTTGTTTATTGTAGTTGCAGTTATTTTTGGACTGATTCAGAAGAAAGTCGGACATATGAGTGAAGGAGTACGTGCAGTCATTGCAATCGCACTTTTGGTATTGATGTTCGTCGTTGGTATGAACGTACCGATGTATGCGACAAAAAGCCAGTGGACACTGATTGTTATGGCATATTTATTCTTGGCAGCTGTATTACCGATGTGGCTTTTGATGCAGCCGCGTGATTACATGACAACGTTCATGCTTTTAGGTATGATCATAGGTGCGGTTGTCGGTGTGTTTGTTGCTCATCCGGCAATGCAGCTGAATGCATTTAACGGATTTACAGTAGGAACTGCCGATGCAAGACAACATTTGTTTCCGACTCTGTTTGTAACGATTGCCTGCGGTGCGGTTTCTGGTTTCCACAGTCTTGTGTCTTCGGGAACTTCCTCAAAGACGATCAGCAATGAGAAGGATATGCCGATGGTTGGATATGGCGCTATGGTAGTAGAAAGTTTACTGGGTGTCGTTGCGTTGGTAGTTGTAGGTGCGGTTGCAGTAGGAGGAACAAAACCGGAAGGAACACCGTTTGCGATCTTCTCTACAGGTGTTGCCGGATTTTTAGAAAAAATGGGTGTCCCGGTTCATGTTGCAACGGTATTTATGACAATGTGTGTATCGGCGCTGGCACTGACATCACTGGATTCTGTTGCGCGTATCGGTAGAATGTCTTTCCAGGAATTATTTTATGAAGATACCACAGATCCAAGTCAGATAACTGGGGTACGAAAGGTATTGACAAATAAATACTTTGCAACGATTATCACATTAGTACTTGGATATCTTTTGACACTGGGTGGATATAATAATATCTGGCCATTGTTTGGATCCGCAAACCAGCTTCTGGCAGCATTGGTACTGATTGCCCTGGCAGTCTTTTTGCGGACAACTGGAAGAACCGGATGGACCTTATATGTGCCAATGTGTATGATGTTGATCGTAACATTTACGGCATTGATTCAAAAGACCATTGCACTGGTCGGTGCGGTGGATGCAGGAACAGCAACTTTCTTGGTAGAAGGCTTGCAGCTGATTGTAGCGATTCTTTTGATGATTTTAGGTGTTTTGGTCGCATGGCACTGCTTTGGAAAATTATTAAAAACGGAGAAAGCAAACTAAATAGGCAGAGGATAAAAACTTCCCGTTGTGTGAGTATGCAACGGGAAGTTTTTTAAGTGATGGAAAATAAAGATAGCATGAAATGTATGTGCTGCGACATATTGTAAAGTAGCTTCAGCACAGTCTGCTTCAAAAAAGGATTGGGAACCTAGTAAGGATTCTAGTAAAAAAAGTAATTCTTTTCGAGCTGGCTTTTCGCCATCTACAATTAAAATGTTCATATCACATACCCTTTTCTGTAGAATGTACTTTCGAAATAAAAGACCATATTGGCCTTTGGTGTTTTGATCGTAAAAAGCTTGTAAAACGGTCTCTGGGATACCATAACCGTTATCAGAGATTGTGATACTGGTTTCGCTGCCGCAAAATGATATGGATATTCGTACAATTCCTTGCGGACGTTTCATGGCGCCATGTTTTACAGCATTTTCGACAATTGGCTGTAAAATCAGTGTGGGAACAGGAATCAGTAAATCATTCGGTGCATCAATTTCAACATGAAGCCGGTCTTCAAAACGTGCCTCTTCCAACAATAAGAAGGAATCATCGCATTGATCTGGGCAGCAGCTGGATGTGCAGTATACAATAAAACCGGAGGGTTGATGACCGGTCTGACACAAATTCTTACAGAACAGGGACAGGCAGCAATTTTATTCTTGTGCCTGCTTCTTTCCAGAACCGTTTTACGTAGGGAAAAAACATTGACGGCAATGAATTCGCCAAAAATAAAATAAAACATTGACAAACATCGCTGCATATATTATGATAATAGAAATACTCTTTGCACTGCATAATCACTACAGTACAAACTGAGCAGGCAGCGGAATGATCCGGTCATGCCGGGCCACAAGAGTGGCAGCAGATGAAAAAAGCATCTGTGGGACAGTTGTTACAATTTGTTCCACAGATGCTTTTTTTCACTTTAAAAAGAAAAATAGGGGAATAAAATGGTGAATCGGAGGCAAAGCAAAGGGAAATAGAATTGGAGGGAAAACAAATGAAACAAGAAAAAACAGAAAAACAGGTAGCAATGCATGTTTCGTCTGTCAGCATCGGAGTGAATCTGGGGTTGTCATTATTGAAACTGCTTGCAGGAATCATCGGAAAGTCCGGCGCGATGATCTCAGATGCCGTACACTCTGCGTCGGATGTATTCAGTACATTTATCGTTATCATCGGGGTGAACATTGCTGGAAAATCATCGGATTCGGATCATCAGTATGGGCATGAACGTATGGAGTGCGTGGCATCCATCGTGCTGGCAGTTATTTTGGCGGCAACTGGTCTTGGAATCGGTGTAAACGGGGTGCGTGTCATTACAAGCGGTGACTACAGCCATCTGGTGATGCCGGGAATGATGGCACTTGTGGCAGCAGTCGTCTCAATTGTGGTAAAAGAGTGGATGTTCTGGTATACGCGTGCGGCTGCGAAAAAAATTAATTCCGGTGCACTGATGGCAGATGCGTGGCATCATCGGTCCGATGCACTTAGTTCGATTGGCGCATTTATCGGTATTCTGGGATCACGAATGGGGGTTCGACTATTAGATCCGATTGCAAGCGTCGTGATCTGCCTTTTTATTGAAAAAGCGGCATATGATATTTTTAAAGATGCAGTGGATAAAATGGTTGATAAAGCATGCCCAAAAGATGTTGTCGAAAAAATGCGTGATGTAGTTGCAAAGCAGACAGGGGTAGAGCGTATTGATGACATAAAGACACGTATGTTTGGATCGAAAGTATATGTAGACGTCGAAATATCGGCAGACGGGAAAAAAACATTGAATGAAACACATCATATTGCAGAGGAAGTGCATGATGCGATTGAGCAGGGGTTTCCGGATGTGAAACATTGTATGGTGCATGTAAATCCTGTGGAAGGAGAACCGTCAAGTCAAAAAAAGGCAGTTGGATAAAAAGAAGGCATTGCCAAACTGTGTGCGGCAATGCCTTTTTTCAATTATTTTGATTTATTTTTAGGCTCTATGATCAAGTTACAAAGACGATCGTGGCTGGATAATATGGCATCATTGCCAATATCCAGCTGTTGAGAAACGATTTCTGTGTAGATAACTCCTTTGTTTACGAGTGTTTTGTCTGTGCTTGACAGACAGGAAAGTAGATAGTCTGCCAGCTGCAATGCTTGTTGAAAAGCAGAAATCTTTGATTCAAGTAATTCTCGACAATATAGGATATCTTCATATTTCACAGGCAAAATCTGGATGATAAATCCCTCTGGAATTTCTTCACTGTAAAAATGTGCATCTTTAAAACTAGTATGAATATAGTGAATTAAACTGGAACGTTTCAAATGCATGATCGTGTAAAAATGCAGGATTTCTCGCACAAGCAGAAAAAAAATAATTTCTAATGCAAGAAAGAACAAAATCAAAGTGACAGCATTTGATTTTAATACATCCAGATACGAAAAACCGAGAAACAAGAGAATACCAAGCATCAGGCTTGCAAATGGAATGCGAAGCGCTGTATCGCCTGCAAGTGCCAGGCGCAGGCTGCGCATATCATGTTCGTCTAATTTGATTAATTCATAATGTTTTTTCATAAGATTTCCTCCGTATGAAATCGCAGGTTTTAGTTAGTGTATGCAAATCACCTGGAAGTGTATACAAAAAGCTTCACGTACTAAAATACAATTTTAAGTATCCACAAGGATATTGTCAATAAATTATGTGAAAAAATACAAGAAAATGATGAAAAGAACAGAAAAAAGAAGTATAATGGGGAAAAAAGGAGATGCTATATGATTGAACGAAAAGATTTATTATCGATGCCATACTATAAAAAAACACATTATACCGGAAGTTACAAGGGAATGCATTATAAAATTGAAAAGGTTGAAAAGGATACGGCTGAAGGGGAAAAGCAGCCGAATTTTCGGGTGACGATCTGGCCCGGACCGCTTAACATAGAAAAAACTCCGGATGAAAAAAAACAGTATCAGGAATTTCCTTTTACAAAAGAAGGATTAGATAACATCTGCGATTGGCTAAATGAGCAGTACCAATCGCAGATAGAAATCTGGAAAAAAGTCAGTATGTGGGTATGACTTAACGTGCTTCCCAGCGGCCGGATGCACCACACGGAAGGACCAGACCGTTCGAGGAAACCGGAAGACCTACTTCATCGGCGGTAACGATTCCGTTATACTTTTTTAATGCAGTATTTAACAAGTAAGAAAGTACCGCAGGCTGCAGACCGGTGGTATAGGAGTTGATCAAAAAGAAAAGTGGATTGTCCGATAACAGTTGTGCGCAGAGCTCAACCAGATTATAGATACAATCTTCGATTTTCCAGATTTCCCCTTTTGGTCCCCGCCCGTAGGATGGTGGGTCCATGATAATGGCATCATAGTGATTGCCGCGTCGGATTTCTCGTTCAACAAATTTGACACAGTCATCCACCAGCCAGCGGATAGGAGCATCTTTTAGACCGGAAGCAACCGCATTTTCCTTTGCCCAGGTTACCATACCTTTGGAAGCGTCCACATGTGTGACACTCGCACCTGCAGCGGCAGCAGCAAGAGTGGCACCGCCGGTATAAGCAAATAAATTTAATACTTTGATCGGTCGATTGGCGTTACGGATCTTTTTCCCAAACCAATCCCAGTTTACGGCCTGTTCCGGAAAAAGACCGGTATGTTTAAAATGAAATGGCTTTAGATGGAAAGTCAGAGAGCCGTAGGTGAGATCCCATTGTTCTGGCAAATCAAAAAATTCCCATTCACCACCACCTTTATTGCTGCGATGGTAGTGTGCATTTGGGCGTTTCCAACCGCGATGGTTCTTTGGCGTGTGCCAGATGACCTGTGGATCCGGACGTACTAAAAGATAATCTCCCCAGCGTTCCAGTTTTTCACCCTGTGAGGTATCAATGACTTCGTATTCTTTCCAATGATCAGCTAAAAACATAAAATCCTCCATTTCAAAATAATAAAATCATGATTTTCGGACAGGTGTCCGTTTCTTCCTACTACTATACAATAGATTTTGGAAGATGACAACTAAATTCCATATATTGTCATTTCAAAAACTCTTGGTATTTTTTCCAAATGGCGTCATATTGTTCGTATAGTTTCTGCACAGCATTTTCTAAGAAAAAGTAGTGAAAAATATAGGGAACAAGAAGAAAGAAAAGTCCCGCGCTGGCAAGCAGCATATAAGGATAACCTGCAATTAATGCGATGCCGACGGAAAGCAGCAATAAAATGGCAACGAGCATGGTGACCAGAAGATGGATAAGACGTTCGTGCTGTGAAAATGTAATCTGGATCAAATGCTCATCTAAAAGCTTCTCCCAATTAGTGGAAGATTCATTTGACTTAAGTAAAAAATCGATTTGCTGCATATATGTCTGAATTCTTTTTTTCATTTGGATGATACCTCCTTCTTAAATTTATGTTCTCTCGGCATTTCCCTTGCGCCCGCTTTTGCGGCTGATTTTCCGTCAGCTGTGCACAAATTTAATCAACGTACGCTCCACGTACGCCTCATAAATTTGTACACATCTGGCAAAAAATCATCTCACAAAATCAGGAACAAAGAGACTCCGAGAGAACATAGTTGTGTATTCTGAAAAGTCCTGCACACAGCATAACATGTTTTTTGGAAAAAAAGAAGATATCTTTATAAATAAGAAGAAATATTTTTTTAAAAATAATTTGACAAAAAGGTTTGTATGAGGTATAATATCAATTGCTGTGACATGATAGCGATGAAACGTGAGGTTGCTGCCTGATATGGCAGGTTTTCCGCGGAGCGAATGTCAAGTTAGGAAACTGACGACAAGTCACTG
>JBJENW010000197.1:0-11839 GCA_051880395.1 Lachnospiraceae bacterium
ACTTTATCGCTACTTTTTTATTTATTTTGAAACCTGCACGATGCCAACTGTGGAATCGCTGTTTCTTCTTGTGCTTTCCATTCTTGTCATGGAATCTGCTCCATCCATTCGTTTTCTATACCGGCATTTTTTAAAGTCTTGACGAAAAACATCTCAACCAATCGGTTCCAATACACAGTTTCCGGCATTCGGCTGGGAGAGAAGACAGGGGGCGGCTGGTTCAAAAGTGGCTTTGGCAGAAATGATAGTGAGCTCGGATGGCTGGGATTGGGATGCCTTTGTTGTTTTTCGGTCGGCGGACTGGCTGTGCAAAATTGTACGCGCAAGAAAGAATCCGTTTTTGATTCTTACTTGCGCGTACAATTTTGTGCAGACTGTCCGACATTCGAAAAACAGCAAAAATAAAGCATCACAATCCCACCCGTCCGAACTCGACTTCATTTCTGTCTAGCCACCTTTGAACCAGCCGCCCCTGTGTTCTCTCCCGGCCGAATGTCGGAAACGTCCGCATAGGACCCCCCCAATAGAGATATTTTTCGTCAAACTCCCCAAAAAGTAGTGGAGCCAGTAACGTAGTGGTTTGCTCGACAATTCAGAATTTGGGCAAAAAAATAATTTAAAATCTGTTTGAGGGGCTTGACAAGGGAAGGAATTTTGGTATAATAAAGACAAACATATGAACGAATGTTCAAATAAAAGAATAAAGAGAAAGGATGATCGGATATGAAAAAGACATATAAAATTGAGGTAGATTGCGCAAATTGTGCAAATAAAATGGAGGAAGCAGCGAATCGTACCAAAGGAGTGAAACAGGCGACGGTCAATTTTATGACACTGAAGATGGCAGTGGAGTTTGAAGAAGGAGTCGATCCGAAAAGCGTGATGAAAGAAGTATTAGAAAATTGCAAGATCGTGGAGGATGACTGCGAGATTTACCTTTAGAAAGGAGAAGGGGTTATGACGAAAAAACAGAAAAAGACAGGAATTCGGATTCTTGTGACAGCGGTTTTGCTGGTGGTACTATCCCTGCTTTCGGTGGAAGGATATGTACGGTTTGCATTGTTTTTGATTCCGTATCTGTTGATCGGATATGATATCTTAAAAAAAGCTTGGAAAGGTATTTTGCATAAGCAGGTATTTGACGAAAATTTTTTAATGGCGGTGGCGACAGTCGGAGCAATTGCATTGGGGGAATATTCGGAAGGTGTAGCCGTGATGTTGTTTTATCAGATCGGTGAATGGTTTCAGAGTTATGCGGTTGGAAAAAGCCGGAAAAATATCAGTGAACTGATGGACATCCGACCGGATTATGCCAATGTAGAACGTGAGGGAGCACTGGAAAAAGTGGACCCGGATGAAGTGGAGATCGGTTCTGTGATCGTTGTTTCGCCGGGAGAAAAAATACCGATCGACGGTACGATTATAGAAGGAACGGCGACATTGAATACCAGTGCGTTGACAGGAGAGAGCCTGCCGCGTGAAGTAAAGACCGGTGATGCGGTCATCAGTGGATGCATCAATCTTTCTGGCGTGCTTCGCATTCAGACAACGAAAGAGTTCGGAGAATCCACAGTGTCAAAGATTTTGGAACTGGTAGAGAATTCAAGTATGCGAAAAGCAAAGTCGGAGAATTTTATTTCGAAATTTGCCCGTTATTATACACCGGCAGTTTGTTATAGTGCACTGGCACTTGCGGTATTGCCACCACTTGTACGAATGGCAGCGCTTGGGTTAGAGCCTTGCTGGGGAGATTGGATCTACCGGGCACTGACATTTTTGGTCATCAGTTGTCCGTGCGCGTTAGTCATCAGTATCCCACTGACCTTTTTTGCCGGAATCGGTGGAGCGAGCCGACAGGGAATTCTGGTAAAAGGCTCGAATTATCTGGAAACGTTATCCCAGACGAAATGTGTGGTATTTGATAAAACAGGAACGATGACGCAGGGCGTTTTTGAAGTCAGTGGTGTACATCATAATATTGTCGAAGAAGAAAAAATGCTCGAATACGCAGCTTTGGTGGAAAGTTATTCGTCCCATCCGATCAGTAAAAGCCTGCAACGTGCCTATGGAAAAACTCTGGATTCTTCCCGTGTAACGCAGGTGGAAGAAATCAGTGGAAACGGCGTAACAGCTCTGGTGGATAAAATTGCGGTAGCAGCTGGAAATGAAAAACTTATGAGAAGGCTGGGCTTAGAACCAATCGCATGCCACAAAGTCGGAACGATCGTACACATGGCAATCGACGGAAAATATGCGGGTCATCTGGTGATCGCCGATCAGTTGAAACCGCATGCAAAAGAAGCGATTGAAGATCTGAAGAAAGCAGGAATACACAAGACCGTGATGCTGACAGGAGATGCAAAAAAAGTGGCAGAACACGTAGCAGGCGAACTGGGCATCGAAACCGTATACAGCGAACTACTTCCAGAGGATAAAGTGACAAAGGTGGAAGAGCTTTTGAAAGCCTGTAAAGAAAAAGAGAAGCTGGCTTTTGTAGGCGACGGGATCAACGATGCACCGGTATTATCCCGCGCAGATATCGGAATCGCAATGGGAGCGCTTGGTTCCGATGCAGCGATTGAGGCTGCTGATGTGGTACTCATGGATGATGATCCGAAAAAAATAGCAAAAGCGATTCAGATCGCAAAAAAATGTATGCGTATCGTCTACGAAAACATTGTCTTTGCGATTGGAATCAAACTGATCTGTCTGGTACTCGGGGCACTTGGAATTGCAAATATGTGGCTGGCGATCTTTGCGGATGTGGGTGTGATGATCTTAGCTGTACTGAATGCGATTCGCGCCTTATTTACAAAAAAACAGAGTTGATAAAAACAATCGTGCGAAAAATGTTCTCTCGAAATCTCCCTTGCGCCTGCTTTTGCGGCTGATTTTCCGCCAGATGCACACAAATTTAATCAACGTACGCTCCACGTACGCCTCATAAATTTGTGCACATCTGACAAAAAATCATCTCACAAAATCAGGCACAAAGAGATTCCGAGAGAACATAAAATACAAGAGGAGGTGGCGATATGCCGAAAGAAGAAAAAGAGCAGGAATGTTGTGATGCAGTAGAAGTGCATGAGGAGTTACTGAAAATTGTAGAAGAAACCATGCCGGAGGAAACAGAATTATATGATCTGGCAGAGTTGTTTAAAGTGTTCGGAGATTCCACACGGATTCGGATCTTATTTGTACTTTTTGAAGCAGAAGTCTGTGTCTGCGACTTAGCGAAAGTCTTAAACATGACACAGTCTGCAATCTCACACCAATTGCGTATCTTAAAACAAAATAAACTGGTAAAAAGCCGCCGGGAGGGAAAATCCATATTTTATTCTCTCGCAGATTCCCATGTACGAACCATCATAGCCGCCGGCTGCGAACACATCGAAGAATAAGGGATGAAAAATATCTCAACCGATGGGGATTCCTATACGGACGCGGGTGTTTCCCCGAGGGATGGTCTTCTGAAAAAACACGTCTCCTGTGCAGCTGAGCTAACTCTTAAGATTCTCTAAGCCACCATAGAACCAAAGGTTCATTGGATAGCCTTCGTGCCTAAGAGAATCTAAAGAGTGGATCTCACCTGCACCCGCCGAAATGTTTTTTCAGAAGACCATCCCTCGGGGAAAACCGCTGTGTATTGGAACCGATTGGCTGAGATATTTTTGTTTGAGAAAAGTATTGGCTAACCGGCACGTGATCTCAACTTTGCATTTTTCGTTTTAATTATACAGACTTGTTCATTTTTTGATATTTTGTCGAAAAACATCTCAACCTTTCGTTTCCCGTACGCAGTTTTCGGCATTTGGCGGGGGTGCACAGGGGAAGGCTGGTTGTGCAGTGGCTTTGACAGAAATGTTAGTGAGCTCGGGAGGGGAAAATCGCGATGCCTTTCCTGTCTTGCCGTGAGGCGGACTGGCTGTGCGGATGTGTATGTCAGAGAAAGAATCCGTTTTTGATTCTTACTCTGGCATACACATCCACACAGACTGTCCGACCTACGGAAGACAGGAAAAATAAAGCATCGCGATTTTCCCCTCCCGAACTCGACTACATTTCTGTCTAGCCACTGCACAACCAGCCTTCCCCTGTGCACCCCCGCCAAATGCCGGAAACGTCCGTACAGGAAATCCCGAAAGACCGAGATATTTTTCATCTTGCGTTCTTTTTGGGTTGTATGGTACACTGAAAGCATTAGAAATTTGAAAGGAAAAGAGAGGATGGAATGGGTGAGATAGAAAAGCAGCAGGAAGTACCACATAAAAGACGGGTGCATTATAAAGGAAAATATCCAAAACGGTACGAAGAAAAATACAAAGAACTGCAGCCGGAAAAATATCAGGAAACGATCGAGAAAGTGATCAAAAAAGGCAGCACGCCGGCTGGAATGCATCGTTCGATCATGGTAAACGAGATCCTCGATGTGCTCGCAATACAGCCGAAAGAGACGGGATTTGATGCGACATTGGGTTACGGCGGCCATACGCAGGCAATGTTAAAGTGTCTGCAGGGGAGCGGACACCTGTATGCAACGGACGTTGACCCGATCGAGTCGGAGAAGACAAAAAAGAGGCTTGCGGATGCAGGATTCGGGGAAGAAATTTTGACGATCAAGCTGCAGAATTTTTGTACGATTGATGAGATTGCAAAAGAGGCAGGCGGATTTGATTTTATTTTGGCTGACCTTGGTGTCTCTTCTATGCAGATTGATAATCCACAGAGAGGATTTTCTTTTAAGGTAGATGGTCCGCTGGACCTTCGATTGAATCCACAGGCAGGCATCAGTGCTGCACAACGGCTTCGGACTATTTCAGAGGAAGAACTGGCTGGTATGCTTTGGGAAAATTCGGATGAGCCGTATGCACAAGAACTGGCGAAGGCGATCATGAAAAAAAACCGCACAGGAAAATTCATTGATACAACGACAAAGCTGCGTCAGGTGATAGAGGAAACACTTGATTTTTTACCGAAAGAAGAAAAAAAAGAGACGGTGAAAAAGACCTGTCAGCGAGTATTTCAGGCACTTCGCATTGATGTCAATCACGAATTTGAAGTATTGTATGAATTTATGGAGAAAGTACCGATGGCACTAAAACCTGGCGGTCGCGTGGCGATTCTTACGTTTCATTCAGGGGAAGACCGTCTCGTGAAAAAAGCGTTTAAAACAGGTTTCAAACAGGGCATTTACAGCGATATTGCAAAAGATGTGGTACGACCATCGAAAGAAGAATGTATGCAAAATGGACGTGCCAGATCGACAAAACTGCGATGGGCTGTGCGGTCAACAGAAAAATAAAGGAGAGAAACGATGAGAAAAATAAAAAAGGCGTTCTTGTTCTTGCTTTTGAGTGTGATGCTGGTTTGCACAGCCATTCCGTGTATTGCGGCAGAAAAGGATGAAAAGATAACAAATGAGATTCAGGGAGTAGACGATCTTGCGGGGAAAAAGATCGGCGTTCAGATTGGAACGACAGGGGATATCTATGCTTCGGACTATGAAGGAGATGATGCTGGGACGAAAATCGAACGGTTTAATAAGGGAGCAGATGCGATCCAGGCTCTGAAGCAGAAAAAAATCGATACCGTTATCATTGATGAACAGCCGGCAAAGGCATTTGTACAAAAAAATCCGGAATTGCAGATTTTAGACGAAGAATTTGCTGTGGAAGATTATGCCATCTGCGTTTCGAAAAAAAACCCCGAACTGCGCGAAGATATCAACCAGGCACTGGAAAAGTTAAAGAAAGACGGGACACTTTCTGATATTATCAAAAATTACATCGGAGATGATACAAAAGGAAAAACACCCTATCAGAAGAAAGAGGTAGAACGTCCGAATGGGACGTTAACCGTTGCAATGAATGCTGCATTTCAGCCGTATGAATATTACGAAAACGGTGTCATCGTGGGTATTGATGCGGATATGATGCAGGCCATCTGTGATGAACTGGGGATGAAATTGAAATTGGAAGATATGGAATTTGATTCGATCATCACAGCGGTTCAGTCTGGAAAAGCGGATGTGGGTGCCTCTGGTATGACGATCACAGAAGAACGGAAGAAAAATATTGATTTTACGGACAGCTATACGACCGCAAAACAGGTGATCATTGTAAACAGTGGAGCAATGGAAGTAGAAAAACAAACATTTCTGGACAAGATGAAAGACAATTTTCTGACAGACGGGCGTTATAAATATTTACTGACCGGATTAGGAAACACACTGATCATCACGGTGTTTGCCATTTTGATCGGAATCATTTTGGGATTTTTGATCGCAATTGTGCGCACCAACCACGATCAGAACGGAAGTTTTACAATCTTGAACGCAGTCTGTAAAATCTATCTGACCGTTGTGCGTGGAACCCCGGCGATGGTACAGCTTTTGATCATCTATTATGTGGTATTTGCCAGTGTCAATGCGAATAAACTTGTGGTAGCGATCATCGCATTTGGATTAAATTCTGCCGCTTATGTAGCAGAGGTAGTACGCTCAGGCATCATGGCAGTGGATGCGGGGCAATTTGAAGCAGGGCGAAGCCTCGGTCTGCCATACAAGACGACCATGCTCTCGATTATTTTACCACAAGCCGTGAAAAATATTCTCCCGGCACTCTGCAATGAGTTTATTGCGTTGTTAAAGGAGACTTCCATCAGCGGTTACATCGGTCTGGTCGATCTGACAAAGGGCGGGGACATTATCCGCAGTATTACCTGGGAGGCATTTTTGCCATTGATCGCGGTAGCGTTGATCTATCTGCTCATCGTAATGGGATTGACCGCATTGATGCACGCACTGGAAAGGAGAATGAGAAATGACGAACGATAATCCGGTTTTATTAGAGGTAAAAAATCTGCATAAATCTTTTGGAGATCACGAGGTTTTAAAAGGAATCGATATCACGATACGCAAAGGAGAAGTCATTGCGGTCATTGGACCGTCGGGCTGCGGAAAATCCACATTTTTACGTTCGCTCAATCGCCTGGAAGAACCGACAGAAGGCAGCATTTTAGTCGAGGGAACGGAGATCACAGATCCGTCTGTGAATGTCAATCAGCTCCGGGAGAAAATCGGAATGGTGTTTCAGCAGTTTAATCTGTTCCCGAATATGACCATTCGAGAAAACATTATGCTTGCCCCGGTTAAATTAGGAAAAATGACAAAGCAGCAGGCGGCAAAAAAAGCCGATGAGCTGCTTGCGCGAATTGGTCTGGCAGACAAAGCGGATGCTTATTCGAGTCAACTTTCCGGTGGTCAGAAACAGCGAATTGCAATCGTGCGTTCCTTAGCGATGAATCCGGATCTGATGTTGTTTGACGAACCGACATCCGCCCTCGATCCAGAGATGGTAGGTGAAGTGTTGAACTTGATGAAAGAATTAGCAGAGACAGGGATGACGATGGTGGTCGTAACACATGAGATGGGGTTTGCAAGAGAAGTGGCAAACCGCGTACTCTTTATTGATGAGGGTGTGATCAAAGAGGATGCGCCGCCAAAAGAACTGTTTGCGCACCCGAAAAATCAGCGTCTGCAGGAGTTTTTGGCAAAAGTTCTTTAAAAAAAATTGCATTTTTTGGAAAAAGAAATTGACGGACAGCACATTTATGATTAAACTATAATAGGTTAAGCCGAAATGGCAGTTTGTAATAGGTAATCGGAGGATGAATAGAAATGATTAAAGTAGTAAAATTTGGCGGAAGTTCTCTCGCCAGTGCAGATCAGTTTGCAAAAGTAGGCAATATTATCCGTGCGGATGAGGCACGTAAATTTGTGGTTCCAAGCGCACCGGGCAAGCGTAACGCAAAGGACACAAAGGTGACAGATATGTTATATGCCTGCTATGATCTCGTTGAAAAAGAGCAGGATTTCGGCGTACAGCTCAGAAAGATTAAAGAACGTTATAACAGTATTATCAATGGATTGAATTTAAAACTGTCTTTAGAGGATGAGTTTAAAAAGATCAGCCAGAATTTCAAGGAGAAAGCCGGAGTGGACTATGCGGCTTCCCGTGGAGAATACCTAAATGGTATCATTATGGCAAATTATTTGGGATATGAATTTATTGATTCGGCAGAAGTTATCTTTTTTGATAAAAACGGCGAGTTTGACGCAGAAAAGACCAATGATGTATTGGGTAAGCGTCTGAAAAAAGCACAAAAAGCAGTTATTCCGGGATTCTATGGATCGAATCCGGATGGAAGCATCCGCACATTTTCCCGTGGAGGTTCCGATATTACAGGTTCCATCGTATCCCGTGCTGTTCAGGCGGATGTCTATGAGAACTGGACCGATGTATCTGGTTTCTTAGTAGCAGACCCGCGGATCATTAAAGATCCAGAAGTCATCAAAACGATCACATACCGCGAACTTCGAGAGTTATCTTATATGGGAGCCGGTGTGCTGCATGAGGATGCGGTCTTCCCGGTTCGAAAAGCCGGTATCCCGATCAATATCCGTAACACAAATGCACCGGAAGATGAGGGAACCTGGATTGTAGAGAGTACCTGTCATCAGTCGAAGTACACCATCACCGGCATTGCCGGAAAGAAGGGATTCGTATCGGTCAATATTGATAAAGATATGATGAACGCTGAGATCGGATTTGGACGGAAAGTACTGTCTGCATTCGAAGAAAATGATATCTCCTTTGAGCATATGCCATCCGGAATTGATACGATGACGATCTTTGTGCATCAGGCAGAATTTGAAGGAAAAGAACAGCAGGTAATTTCCGCAATCCACCGTCTTGCAAAGCCGGACAGCATTGAACTGGAAGGAAATCTGGCTCTGATCGCAGTCGTAGGCCGGGGCATGAAGTCAGCCCGCGGTACAGCCGGAAGGATTTTTTCCGCATTGGCACATGCAAACATCAATGTCAAAATGATCGATCAGGGATCTTCGGAGTTGAATATCATCATCGGTGTCAGCAATGACGATTTTGAAGATGCGATCCGTGCAATCTATGATATCTTTGTTGTTACACAGCTGTAAAAAAGGTTTGTCGGATAATGTCGAAAAACTTAAATAAATAAAGAAAAAAGTCCGTAAAATTAAAAAGATAAGAATTTACCCTTGAATTTTAGAAAGAATCATGCTAGACTATTAGCATAACAAAGGTGTTAGAAATCAGAAATTGATTTCTACACCTTTTTTCTTTTGCAGAAAAGGAACTGGAAAAGAGAGAATCGCAAAGGGCGCGCCAGAACGATCGTGTTTGGATTCATGGCCGGAATTCGGACAGCAATGGAATTTTAGGAGGATTTGATTTATGAATACTGGAGATACCGCATTTATGCTGGTTTCAGCAGCATTGGTGTTTTTTATGACACCGGGACTTGCTTTTTTCTATGGCGGTCTGGTAAGAAGAAAAAATGTTTGTAACACGATGATGGCATGTGTAGCGATCATGGGACTTTCTGTCGTAATGTGGACATTGTTTGGATATTCTTTATCGTTTGGTGGAAACCATGGTGGAATTATCGGAGATTTTCGTTGGTTCGGTTTAAATGGTGTGAATATGGAAGCAGGACCTTATGCAGACAATATACCACATTTAGTCTTTTGTGCATTTCAGATGATGTTTGCAATGATCACACCGGCGTTGATCACAGGTTCATTGGTTGGACGTATGCGGTTTAAAGCATTATTTTTGTTTGTCGCCCTGTGGTCTGTAGTCGTTTATTATCCGTTGGCACATATGGTATGGGGCGAAGGCGGACTTTTGGCAGCGATCGGTTCGATTGATTTTGCCGGTGGAGACGTTGTACATATCAGTTCCGGTGTCAGCGCATTGACACTTGCGATCATTTTGGGAAGACGTCGCGGATATGAGCATACAACGTACCGGATTCACAATATTCCATTTGTTGTTTTAGGAGCATCCATTCTTTGGTTCGGGTGGTTTGGATTTAATGCAGGAAGCGCGTTGGGAGCGAACGGTCTGGCAGCACACGCATTTATGACATCTGCTATTTCTTCTGCATCCGCGTTGGTATCCTGGATGCTGATCGATGTGATCAAAGAAAAGAAGACAACGCTGGTAGGAGCTTGTACCGGTCTGGTAGTCGGATTGGTTGCCATTACACCGGGAGCAGGATTTGTACCGATCTGGTCATCGTTTATTATTGGTGGATTAGTCAGCCCGATCTGTTATTTTGGGGTTGCACTGATTAAGAAAAAATTAAAGATCGACGATGCACTCGATGCATTCGGATGTCATGGAATCGGTGGAATCTGGGGCGGTATCGCAACAGGTATTTTTGCTCAGAAATCAATCAACGGGGTAGCAAAATGGGACGGACTTGTGTTTGGTGATTATCGTTTGTTCTTAGCTCAGATTGAAGGTATTTTGATCACAGCAGTAATCGCGGTTGCAGGTACTTTGATCTGTGTGGCGATCGTAAAGGTATTTACACCGCTTCGTGTAGAACTGAGAGACGAACAATTGGGTCTGGATATTTCGCAGCATGGAGAAAGTGCATATCCAAGCTTTAACGGTCTTGACCAGTAGGAGGAAAAAGGATATGATGATAAAAATAGATGCAATTGTACGAGAAGAAAAATTTGAAGATGTAAAAGCAGCACTCGACGAGATCGGGGTGAACGGAATTACGGTTTCCCAGGTTATGGGATGTGGGCTTCAGCGCGGATATAAAGAGGTTGTTCGTGGTATGGAAGTGGATCTTCAGATGCAACCGAAGATTAAATTTGAGATTGTGGTATCTTCGGAGGAATGGGAGAGAAAAACAATCGAAGCGATTCAGAAGTCGGCATATACGGGAGAATTCGGAGACGGAAAAATTTTCAGCTATGAGGTTCGAAATGTCTTAAAGATCCGGACAAAAGAAACTGGATATGACGCGATTCAGATGCAGGAATAAAAGGAGGAATATCCATGACGCTGCTACAGCTGCGCTATGTGATTCAGGTGGCAGAATCGGGCAGTATCAGTGAGGCTGCGAAAAAGTTATTTATTTCGCAGCCGAGTCTGACGAATGCCATTAAGGATTTAGAAAAAGAAATGAATATCGAAATCTTTCACCGCACCAACAAAGGCGTGACGATCACAAACGAAGGCGATCTGTTTTTGGGATATGCCAGACAGGTGATCGAACAGGCAAATCTTCTGCAGGAGCACTTTGGCGTGGAAAAAGAGCAGAATCCGATCTTTTCTGTTTCCTGTCAGCATTATTCGTTTGCGGTAGAAGCGTTTGTGGATGTGATTCGTCAGTTCGGCGGGCGGGAATATGATTTTACACTGCGGGAGACGCAGACACACGAGATCATCGAAGATGTCCGCCGTCTGAAAAGCGAAGTAGGCGTTTTGTATGTATGTTCCCAGAATGAGGCAATTTTGGAAAAAATGATACGCAAAAGTGATCTGCAGTTTACAGAACTATTTGTGGCAAAACCGCATGTGTTTATCAGCGCAAAACATCCGCTTGCAAACAGGGATGTCTTGACTTTGGAAGAGTTGGAGGAATATCCATATCTCTCCTTTGAACAGGGGGATTGGAATTCCTTTTATTTTTCAGAGGAAATACTAAGTACGCTGGATCACAGAAAAAATATAAAAGTGCGTGACCGTGCGACTTTGTTTAATCTGGCAGTGGGACTAGATGGATATACCGTCAGTTCCGGTGTGATCAGTGAAGAGTTAAATGGGGAAAATATCATTGCAAAACCGCTTATGGTGGAGGAAGTCATGCGAATTGGAACGATCACGCACAAACAGATGCCGCTCAGTCGTTATGGTGCGGCTTACATGGAAGCGCTAAAAAAACATGTTGCAGAGGAAGAAATTTTGAGTGATGATTTAAAATGAAAAAGTAG
>JBJENW010000198.1:0-2112 GCA_051880395.1 Lachnospiraceae bacterium
AATAATATTTCTGCTTCCAACAAGATCTATAATCTGGTCATAAATCAGAAACGGTAAAATCAAAAACCTCCAAACCAAGATGGTAAGGAGGTTTTCTCTAGTTGCCAAACGGGCAACCGTTACAAATCTATCTTACCATCTGAATAAACATTTGTCAACAAATCTTATCGTATCGCCTTTTTTATAAATAACCTATTATAGCAAGAAGCCACCACCTCTATAGGGGGGTAGGATGTCACTGGTTCGGATCCATGTAAAAAAATATGATTGATATATAATAGATAAAATGATAGAATGAAAAAGCTACCTCTCCCGATACCGGTAGGGAAGGGAGGTGTTTGCTTTGGATTTTAATACATTTTTATTGTCTGTCGTGGCAGGTATAGTTGCCTACTATATCTGCAAATGGTTGGATGATGACAAGCGAAGGTAGTCAGCCTATGGAATAAGCCACCATACAAAAACGGAATAGAAAACCCCAGAAGATGCGAGCTTCTGGGGTTTTCGTGTTTACCTGGACTTTAATACATTGCCTAAGGCAATTATAGCATATACAAAAATTCTTTGCAATATGCGAGAAAGAAAATAAAAGAAGTTGCACCGGAGCAACTAGATATCTTGACAAAAATTAGGCGAAGAGAGCATAATGGAACTAGAAAATAGTTGAAAAGAAGGGAAATATACTATGATAGTGACATCCTCCCCCACCTATAGAGGTGGGGGCTTCCTTTCGCCAAAAGCGAACAGTCGGTTCTCGTTCGATGGCACCACTGTGCCAAGCATAAGCGAGCTATCCCCGTGTGCCCCACGGTTTTACATATGTTCCTATCTATACAGGCTGAGCATTTACAAGACGCATGCCCTCATTTCTGATATTGATTGCTGCATTGGTATCCCTGTCATGGTGCGTACCGCATTCCGGGCAGGTCCATGCACGGATACGAAGGTCCTTCGTTTCAGTATTCTTATAACCGCAGACATTGCACAGCTGGCTGCTTGCAAAGAACCGGTCCACTTTCACGAGCTGTTTTCCCTGTTCTTCCAGTTTATACTTCAGAAAAGTTACAAACATCCCCCAGCCGTTATCCGCAACGGATTTGCCAAAATTCAGGGCCTGTGACATTGCTTTCATGTCGAGATCTTCTATACAGACACAGTCGTAAGTATCTGCGATCTTTCTCGACTGTTGGTGCAGGAAATCCCTGCGCTGGTCTGCCACTTTCGCATGCATTTTTGCAACCCGGATGCGCTGTTTTGCGCGGTTTTTTGAACCTTTCTGCATTTTAGAGAGTCTGCGCTGTTCCCGTTTTAATCTCTGTTCGGCTTTTCTGTAATATCCCGGATACTCCGGTTCGCTGCCGTTACTGTCCCTGTACAGTTCATGCATGGAAAAATCCAGTCCCAGAAATTTATGCGGTGTCTGTGTTTGTACTTGGTTTTCGTACTCGAACAGGACGCTCGCATAATAGTCTCCGCCTGGATTTTGACTTATCGTTACGGACTTGATCCGGTAATGTCCGGGTATGGCTCTGTGCTGCTTTATCTTAACATATCCCACTTTGGGAAGTTTCAGACGTCCGTCTTCGATCGCCACAGTGCCCTTCTGGTTATTTGTCGTATAAGAAGCGCGGGTTTTGTGTCTGGATTTGAATTTGGGAAATCCGACTTTCGGGTTCCGGAAAAAGTTGTTGTATGCCGTTTGCAGATTCATCTGTGCATTTGCGAGTGCCAGACTGTCAACCTCTTTCAGCCATGGAAACTCCTTCTTGTACTGTGCCGGAGTATTGTTCAGTTTCTGCTTTGTTTCCTCGTAATGTTTGATCTTATCACCCAGCATTTTATTATAGATGAACCGTACACAGCCAAACGTTTTGGCAAACAGAGTTCTTTGTTCGCTGTTTGGATAGATTCTGAATTTATATGCTTTGTTTGCCATAAGTTTCCCGCCTTTCTTTTTATCGACTGTTTTTATGGTAGCATGTTTTATTTTTCAGGTCAACATCTTGTGATGGACGCAATTCATCCCCCACTTTAGAAGTGGGGGACTTCTTGCTATAATAGGTTAAATATCGTTTTTCTTTCCTTTCTGCATTACGTTCTTCGAGCTCTTTC
>JBJENW010000199.1:0-2109 GCA_051880395.1 Lachnospiraceae bacterium
AGCCTACCGTCTCCAATACACAGTTTCCGGGATTCGGGCAGGCACAGAACACGGGGGGCATCGGACAGAGTAGCTTTGACAGAAATGATAGTAAGTTCCGACGGGCAGTTCTGCGATGCCTTTGTTGTTTTTTGATCGTTGGACAAGCGGTGCATTCTGTCCGCCCGGAAACGTCCGTCTAGGAATCCCCCGGCTGAGATCTGTTTCGCCCAACCACCCCTAAGAGTGGTGGAGCCGACACCGTTTCGGGTGGCCAATTAAAGTAGTGGTCGAAACACTTACGCTCATATAAAGCGTAAGTATAAGAAAAGGACTCTTGAAATCAATCCAAGAGTCCTCAAAGCCTTAATTTTACTAGGTTTTACTTAGAATTTACCAGCCTTAGCTGCTTCCTCAACAGAAACAGCAATCCCCGTAAATCCAACGTTTTCAGCATGTTTGGGACATACTTGGGACATTCCCAGATAATTCCCAGATCGACTCATCACGAATCACAACTCATTTTTGCTCGATTTACTAATATTTTACCCTCTTTATACCCTCAATGCAACCGTTTTATGTATAAAGAAGTCGGGCGTCTCTCCCACTCCTCGCTCTGTCTGCGTTATCCGTCCGCGCATTTTATGTACAAAGAAATCGGGCGTCTCTTCTACACAAAACGCCTGATTTCGTCACACACCCCACAATAGTTACCCATCTTACGCTTCTTCAACACCCCCATCATATACATAACCCGTGAATTCCCAAAACAATTTTGGGCTAATATAGTAATCGTAATTCTGCGAACCAGGTTTTTTGTAAGCCAATCCAATCGGCAGAATTCCATTTTTCATCCCCTCACGAATGAATTGCTGGTCTTTCTTCATGATCCGTGCTGCCTCAACAACCGGAATGTTTGCACCGTTGAACTCAGGCACACTATAAACGGTCTTCTGTTTCTCATTTCTCATCTCTTTCTTTTCCTCCTTTAAACCTCTAATCCTATTTCATCCCCCTACCTATTATATTTTATCTTAGTTTAAAGATTTAAAAGTTGATAAAAATCTTACCCCACATGCATTTCTCAGCTCGAAAATGGACATCTTTCTTCTTCTTTTGTTTTCCTTGGCATGTTACCTTCGTATTCTTCTCAATAAAAATCTGCCTTACTTACACCTATTCAACCTTCCCGTTTCTCTCCTCCCTTGAAGTTATCATCTTCCTCATCTGTTCTAAAAGCATTTCACGTTGGGTGCCATACTCCGGCAGTCTTAGCACTTGATAAATGATTGCAACTGCCTCGACATTCAGCTTTTTCAGTTGCTGTTCGAATATCATTTGATCGTATCCCATATAAAATTCCAATGCCTCCATTATTTCTTCTGAAAATTCTATGTTCTTCGGCACTTTCACGTCGCCTTGCGCTTTTACGAATATATCCATCCTTCTCGTAAAGTCTTCCGCATAGTGATTCTCAAACTGGTACCCCCCTCGTAGTCTCCGACATTTTAGTATGACCGCTTGCAGTCTTTTCTCTATAATCGGGTTATCATCATCCGCCAATAATAACGAATGAAAGTCTTCACCAAAATCGTGATAAAACCGCTTACTTAGGCGTGATCTTGCCGAACGAACACTTTCGGGCTGTAACTGCTTTTCTTTTCCCTTTCTCTTGACGTTGATCTTCATCCTGCTTACCCCCACCCCTCTGAGTGAGAAAATGTAAAGCTGGTACTCCACTTCATTTCTGCACCATACCTTTGAGCTCAGATATTGTTCAAATGCTTTGATGCATTTGACATTCAAGCTCTCCCCTGCTTTCACGCTCTCGACTATTCGTTTGGTTTCAAAATAGTACGTCAAAAAATCCCTCATTGCACCCTCTCACTCCTATTTTTCCGTGAAATCAACCTTCAAACTCTCGTTTCTTTAAACAATGATAACAATCCTTCCATTGTGTTGCAAATTCATTCATCTTTTGCAGCATTTTCGACACATTCCTTTCCTCTATAATGTACCCATAACAGTGGACACATGAATTAGTGTAGTACCCGTTTTTCGGACACCTACACAAAACGTGCCCCTGTTCTTAAACACAGTTCCAATGTGAACCCTTTTTCTTGGACATCC
>JBJENW010000200.1:0-2102 GCA_051880395.1 Lachnospiraceae bacterium
GTAAGCGCTTAATTTTTAGCCGTTGATAGATGATAGTTTTTTACTACACATTTACCCAAATACCACGGTTGCACTTTACAACCGAAGTACCTTGACAATTCACATAAGATTAATTGGCGGAACTGTTAGCACGGGATTTAATTTCGGCTTTCACAGTTTCATTCCAGGGAGCCATGGATTCCAGTTCCTCATCACTCATCCTATCATTTGGAAGTTTTTCTAACAGATAGGTTAGATAGTGATAGACGTTTACTCCATTTGCCTTTGCCATTTCCACCATAGTGTAAGTGATGGCACTTGCATCCGCTCCATTTGGCGTGTCGCAAAACAGCCAGTTTTTCCGCCCAACCGTAAAGGGACGAATCGCATTTTCACTTAGATTATTTGAAAAACTGCAGCGTCCATCCTCCAGATAGGTTTCTAGAAAAGGACGACGATTCTGGATATAAGTAACTGCCTTGTCCAGTCTGGAGCCACGTATCGGAGTCTGTTTATCAAGCCACGACAAAAAGCCGTCAATCACTGGCTTCTCTTTTTCAAGACGTGCCTTTTTGATGGCATCAAAAGATTTATGTTTGGCTTTGATTACATCTTCCTCATGAAACAGTTGGTTGATGTACATCATTCCCTGCACGGATGGCTGCGTATAATCCAGCTGCTTTCCTTTGGGGATAGCTTCCGTCAGATATCTTCGAATGTGTGCGTAACAGGCTGTCCGCTTGGCATCCGGGACTTTATTATACCCGCTGTATCCGTCGCACATGAGATATCCCTTAAATCCCTCAAGGAAGTTGACTGCATTGTCTCCGGCGCGGGTTTTTGAATAATGATAAAGGATGATAGGATACTCGCCGTCTTCCCCGGTTCGAAAGAGCCACATATAGGATTTCGTCTGTGCCCGTCTCCCTTCTTCATGAAGAACCTGCAGCGGGGTCTCGTCAGCCATTAAAAACTTTCGCTCTAAGAGTTTTCGATGAAAGTAGTCATACATGGGGCGGAAAAATTCATCCGCATTCCGGATGACCCAGTTTGCCATTGTTGCCCTTGTGATGGCAACACCGTACTGTTTCCAGTCTTTTTCCTGTCGATAAAACGGCAGGCTGTTGCAGAATTTTTGATACATTACCCAGGCAATGGTTCCGGCAGAAGCCATTCCGTGAAGCATGTGTGATCGTCCATCTTTTCCTTTTGCAATAATAGGTGTCCGATATTCATTACATTTTGGACAACTGTAATTGATACTGTAGTATTCAACCACTTTCAGTTTGGCAGGAACAAACGTAAGCTCTCTGCGGACGAATTCCTCACCAATCTTTACCAATGCAGTTTGGCAGTCCGGGCACACTTTTTTGCTGTCGGGAAGATCAAGATACTTCCGGATTACCGGAACACCTTTAAAACGTTCTGCGTTTGTCGCTTTTGATTTCCGTTTCTTTGCAGGAGCAGGAAGTGACGCAGCCAGTTCTTCTGCCGTAGCAGCTTCCGGATTCTGTTCCAGTTCTGCTTCATTAAACAGATTCAGCTGTCCGGGGATATCCGGATGACGTTTTTCGCTGGAAGAACCAAAAAGTTTTTTGCGGAGAAGGTCAAGTTCTTCTTTTAGATTGTCCCTTTCCTGCGCAAGAGCTTCTTCCCGCTTATTTGCCGCTTCGATAGTGACCTGAAGAGATTGGATCGTTTTATTCAGTTCTGTAATGATATCTTTCAACTCTCGGAGTTGAAGGTCTTTTGCACTGTCTGCCACGGCTTTTCCTCCTGCTTTTTGATACTTCTATTATACCAGAAAACAGTACTTTTTTACAGTGAAAATGCATCATAAAAGTGCCGAAAATATGCCTGAAAACAGCTTTTTTATGTGCAACTTTTTCTGCCGGTTTCAGGTTGGTTTTATCGCCTTGGGCTGTTCGATATCAAGACCGGACATAAGCCAGTCGAATTCTCTCCAGGTAAGGTTTCTTACCTCAGATTTATCCCGGGGCCAGCGGTAAGAACCCTGTGCAGTCAGCCGTTTGTAAATCATTACGATTCCGTCCGGCTCTTTCAGGATTGCTTTGATTCTGTCACATTTACGACCACAAAATAGAAATAGCCCACGGTCTATT
>JBJENW010000201.1:0-56348 GCA_051880395.1 Lachnospiraceae bacterium
AAAAAAAAAGAACGTCCCGTACGTAAAAGAGGAGGGGATTGGACCCCTCCTTGCGTGTGCATTGATTAGCAGCACATACCGCCGCCACCGCCGCAGGAACCAGAGCCCCATCCGCCGCAGCAGAAGAGAATCAGGATGATCCACAGACAGTTGTTGTTTCCGCAGCCTTCACCGCCCCAGAAATTGCTGCCATTTCCGCAGCAGCACAGAAGTAAGATGATCCATAAAATGGAGTTGCAGCCGCCGTTTTCCTGACAGCTGTTGCCGCATCCGCAGCCTGTTGAAGCTAAATCACTCATTGCAAAGCCTCCAAAATCTTTTTACAGTTTATACTATGAAAAGAGCCTGTCAGAGTTTCCTGTTTGGAAAAAATTATTTTTTAAAGAAAAATATAAAAAAAAACTATAAAAATAAAAAGGACAGTTATTCCTATTGACAAAAAATAGTTTTCTTGTATACAATAACACATGAAGTTCCGCGGTATGGATGAGTAAAAACAGATCATACGGTCAGGGACAAGTGAGAAACGAAATGGAGGAAACAGTATGAGTAAAATAGCAATGAAAACACCTTTAGTAGAAATGGATGGAGACGAAATGACCAGAATCCTCTGGCAGATGATTAAGGACGAACTCTTAATTCCTTTCATTGACTTGAAGACCGAATATTATGATCTTGGATTAGAGTATAGAAATGAAACAAACGATCAGGTAACGATCGATTCCGCTGAGGCAACGAAAAAATACGGTGTAGCTGTTAAATGTGCGACTATCACTCCAAATGCCGCACGTATGACAGAATATAATCTGAAAGAAATGTGGAAAAGTCCAAACGGTACGATTCGTGCCATGTTAGATGGTACAGTGTTCCGTGCACCGATCATTGTAAAAGGAATCGAACCGTGTGTACGCAACTGGAAAAAACCGATCACCATTGCAAGACATGCATACGGTGATGTATATAAGGCAACCGAGATGAAAATTCCGGGACCAGGAAAAACAGAGTTGGTTTACACGGCAGAAGACGGTACAGAAACACGAGAATTGATCCACGATTTTACAGGTGCCGGTGTCATTCAGGGACAGCATAACGTTTGTCAATCGATTGAAAGTTTTGCGAGAAGCTGTTTTAATTATGCATTAGATACAAAACAAGAGTTGTGGTTTGCTACAAAGGATACGATTTCAAAGAAATATGACCATACATTTAAAGATATTTTCCAGGAAATCTTTGATGCAGAATATAAAGAAAAATTTGAAAAAGCAGGAATCACTTACTTCTATACATTGATCGACGATGCAGTTGCCCGTGTTATGAAATCAGAAGGCGGTTATATCTGGGCATGTAAGAACTATGACGGAGACGTTATGAGTGATATGGTATCTTCTGCATTCGGTTCTCTGGCTATGATGACTTCTGTACTGGTATCTCCGGATGGATATTATGAGTATGAAGCTGCACACGGAACCGTTCAGCGTCATTACTATAAACACTTGAAAGGAGAGGAAACTTCTACAAACTCTGTAGCAACGATCTTTGCATGGACGGGTGCCCTTCGCAAACGTGGAGAATTAGATGAACTGCCGGAGTTAGTTGATTTCGCAAATAAATTAGAAAAAGCTTGTGTCGCTACGATCGAAAGTGGTAAGATGACAAAAGACCTTGCGTTGATCACTACTTTAGAGGATGTGACCGTTTTGAACAGTGAAGACTTTATCAAAGCCATTCGTTCGACTTTAGAAGAAATGTTATAATTCTTGTGAAAAAATAAATTCATATATATTTTTTAGAAAAAAGAGAGAATCTTCAACATTCTCTCTTTTTTTGCATAAAAAGGTCGATATAATACATGAGGAGAAATTTTTGCGTGGTGCGCAAAGTGTGTTAAATTTTTGACACATTGACAGAAGATGCAATTCTATTTATAATAATTGTATCGAAATATTCGAAGGAGGAAGGAATGTGGAAAAGGAAATATCACAGGCAGTCATCCGTAGAATGCCACGGTATTATCGTTACTTGGGAGAATTGCTAGATGCTGGGGTAGAGCGAATATCATCGAATGAATTAAGCTCGCAAATGCGTGTCACATCCTCGCAGATTCGTCAGGATCTTAATAATTTTGGCGGATTTGGACAGCAGGGATACGGATATAATGTCAAGTATCTGTACGAAGAGATCGGAAAAATACTTGGTCTTGATCAACAACATAATATTATTGTCATCGGTGCAGGACATCTTGGACAGGCGCTTGCAAATTATGTGAATTTTGAAAAGCGCGGATTTGTGATCACTGCATTGTTTGATATTGATGAATCGCTGTGTGGAAAAACAGTGCGGGGCATCAAAATTCGAATGATGAATGAATTGGAGACATTTTTAAGTGAGAATCAGGTGGATATTGCTGCGCTGACAATGCCGAAAACGCATGCTGGGGAAGTTGCTGATCGTCTGGTGGCACTTGGGGTACCTGGAATTTGGAATTTTGCACATCTGGATTTGGAACTGCCGGAGCATGTGGTGGTGGAAAATGTACACTTATCAGATAGTTTGATGCAATTATCGTATAACATTATGAAAAATAAACGCTAAATTGGGGGAGAGACCATGCGCAGAAAAAAAGAGAAGCCCGATATAAAGACACAGGAATTCGCGCAGGTGGTAGAAGAAAGACGGATTCCGCCGCTGGTATTAGACCAGCGCTGGCATAAATTGTTTCGAAAAACAGGAAAGCCAGAGGAAATCAGTAGTTGTGAAGAGGAGTTGAATGTTCTACTGCAGCGGCAGGGAAAATTGAATGACGAAATCGGAGAGTATAAACAATTAAAGAGTAAACTGTTGCACAGTATTGTCCATAATATGGACGGAACCAGTGAAGATATGGAAAATTCTTTGCAGTCACGTGTTCTCAATAAAAATCAGGAACTGATCGGTGAACTCAACGAGAAATTAGACGCCAGCATGCAGGAGCAGGAAGAACTTCCGAAGCGCATCGAGGAAAAAAATAAAGAATTAATGCTGAAAACCATGGTATACTGTGAAGCACATGAAAGAGAAAATCGTACATCGATCGCGCTAGAACGGACCTGGCTTTCAGAGATAAAAAAGGAACTAAAGCAGCACATTGGGCAAAAACGAAGATGTGAAGAAGAGAATCGGGAAATATATCAGTTCCTGGAAGGAATTTTTGGAATGGACCTGCTTCATATTTTTCAGATTCCGTATGATGAATATGCAGAGTTGTTTGATCAAAATAAGAATATGCAGTGAAAGAAATTTGAAAGGCAAATGGCAAATAAGGGGAATCGTTTCAGAAAGGGGTACGAAAAATGAAATATGTTTTAAACAGTCAGGAAATGAAACAATACGATGAGAATACCATGGAATATTATAAGATGAGTTCGGAAGTTCTGATGGAACGTACAGCGCTTCAATTTGTATACAGCATCATGGATACCGTTAAAGATTTAAAACGCTGTCTGGTGGTATGCGGTATCGGCAACAATGGCGGGGACGGAATCGCCATCGCACGATTACTTCATCTGCGTGGAGTGGATGTAGCCTGCTATCTGGCCGGCAATCGAAATAAAGCTACACAGGAGAACCTGCAGCAGGAAGCGATTGCAATTCGTTATGGTGTTCCATTCGTGGATAATATCGGTCAAAATGATTATGATCTGGTTGTTGACGCCTTGTTTGGCATCGGACTCTGCCGCGAAGTCAGTGGCTTTTATGAGGCCTTGATCAATCGGATGAATCAGCTGCATGGGTTTAAAGCTGCGGTGGATATTGCATCTGGTGTATGTGCAGATGATGGAAGAGTTCTTGGTACGGCATTTCGTGCGGATCTGACGGTGACACCTGGATTTTTAAAACTTGGTCATGTACTCTATCCTGGAACATCCTTTGCGGGGGATGTCGTGATCGCAGATATGGGAATTGATGATCATAGTTTTCTTGGACAGAAACCAGATTATAAAATTCTGACTAGAGAGGATTTGAAACGGATTCCTTCACGAAGTAGTTATTCTCATAAGGGAACGTTTGGAAAAGTACTTTTGATTGCAGGCAAAAAAAATATGGCTGGTGCTTGCATTTTTGCAGCAAAAGCAGCGTATCAGACCGGATGCGGCATGGTAAAAATTTATACACCGGAAGAAAACCGCATTATCCTGCAGCAACAGGTGCCGCAGGCATTGCTTGAAACCTATGATACCGATGCGGAGCTTGACACAAAAACGATGCATCAACTTTTACAATGGGCGGATGTCGTTGCCATGGGACCGGGGATTGGAACAACACGTTTGTCGGCACAGATGTTGCGATATATTCTGTTATACTGTCAGAAACCAGTGATTTTAGATGCGGATGCACTCAATATTTTGGCAAAATATATGCAGTGGTTAGAGGATTATAAATGTCCGCTGGCTATAACACCACATTTGATGGAGATGTCTCGGATGATTCAAAAACCGGTTGTGGAAATTCAAAAACAGTTGCTGCAGACAGCAGAAGAATTTTCCAATCAGCATCATCTTACCTGTGTACTAAAAGATGCACGCACAGTTATTCAAGCTCCGGACCGTACCGGCTGCATTAATATCAACGGAAACAGCGGGATGTCAGTTGCAGGTTCTGGAGATGTTCTGACAGGAATCATTGCTGGACTTGCAGCCCAAAAAATGGAATTGGAGGATGCTGCTCAAGTCGGCGTTTATTTACATGCAGAAGCGGCAGATGAGATCAGTGAGCGAAAAGGCGATTATAGCCTGCAGGCGCAGGATATCATTGACGGGATTTCGGAAGTACTGAAAGATCTGAGAACCAGCACGGAATATATTTTTGATATACGATAAATGTTCTTCGAAAAGAACCGGAACCATTGATTCCGGTTCTTTTATTTTAAAAAACTTTGTGCTATGATAGGAGGTGAAAAAGAACAGTTGCATTTGTAGCAAAGAAAGAGGGAAAAGAGAGATGTATAGCAGAGTATATGCCGCTGTAGATTTAGATGCAGTGAGATATAATATGGAAAAAATGAGAGAATGCACCGCACCGGATGCCAAACTCATGGCTGTTGTAAAAACAGATGGATATGGACATGGAGCGGTTCCTATTGCAAAAGAGATACAGGATCTTCCATATTTATTCGGATTTGCCGTTGCAACGGTAGAGGAAGCTGCGATTTTAATTCGTCATGGAATTGAAAAACCGATACTGGTACTTGGAATTCCGTTTGAAGAACAATATGAAACTATGGTAAAATACAGCATCCGGCCGGCAGTCAGCTCACTTGAGGAAGCAGAAGCTTTGAATGACTGCGCAAAGAACTGTCAAAAAAAACTTCCGATCCATATTGCAATAGACACAGGGATGAGCCGAATCGGTTTTCAAGTGACAACAAAAGATGCAGATGTTATAAAAGAAATTTCGGCACTTCCGTATTTAGAGATAGAAGGGATGTTTACTCATTTTGCCCGCGCAGACGAAGCAGATAAAACGGCTGCAGCACATCAGTATGAAAAATTTCAACAAATGCTTGCCTTTTTGAATGAACGAGGGGTAACGATTCCGTATCCGCATTGTTCTAACAGCGCAAGTATTGTCGATCTTCCGGAGTATCATATGAGCATTGTACGTGCCGGAATTACGCTGTACGGTCTGTGGCCGTCGGATGAAGTACAAAAAGAACGACTGCCGATTCGACCGGTTTTGTCACTGTACAGTCAGGTTGCATATATCAAAGATCTCGAAGCCGGTCGGGAGATCGGTTACGGCGGTACCTATACTACGCCGTCCACACGTCGAATCGCAACAATCCCTGTTGGTTACGGAGACGGCTATCCGCGCAGTCTCTCCAACAAAGGGTATGTGTTGATTCATGGGGAAAAAGCTCCGATCCGCGGGCGGGTCTGCATGGATCAGTTTATGGTTGATGTCACGGAAATCCCGGATGTAAAAGTTGGGGATCGCGTCACGCTGATTGGGACAGACAAAAACGCACATATTACTATGGAAGAAGCAGGCGAATTATCTGGCAGATTTAATTATGAGTTTGCATGTGACCTTGGAAAGCGGATTCCGCGCGTTTTTTATAAAAATAATCAAATTATTGGCACACACGATTCTTTTATGGAATAATCTTTAATAGTGACAGTGCATACGCCTGTCCAGAAAGGGCATACTGAAAAGAGAAATCAGAAAGTATAAAACCTGAATGGATGGAGTGTAGAAATGTGAATATTCGGCGAGGAGATATTTTTTATGCAGATTTAAGACCCGTTGTGGGGTCAGAACAAGGAGGGGTACGACCGGTTTTGATCATTCAAAATGATATAGGAAACCGGCATAGTCCCACTGTGATCGTTGCGGCGATCACATCGCAGTTAAACAAAGCGAAGTTGCCAACACATGTGGAAATTGACAGTAAAAAATGTGATATGGTAAAAGATTCCGTTATCTTGTTAGAACAGCTTCGGACCATTGACAAAAGACGATTAAAACAGAAAGTCTGTCATTTAGATGAAGCTGTTTTAAAAAAAGTAAATCATGCACTTGCAATTAGTCTGGAATTGTATACATAACCTTGACGAATTGCAAACGGATATGATATAGTGCTATACAGCATATTTTTTGTAAAAAAACGCACAGTAGATGCGCAAAAGAATGGATGAAAATAGGGAGGATGACACAAATAACGTGATTGGTTATGTGGTTTTTGTAGGATTAGTCATTTTAAACATGATCTTCTGCGGATTTCGATCGGCAGTGGATAATCTAAGCGATATGACAGTAGATAAAATGGTGGAAGAAGGCAGCAAAAAAGCAAGTGTCATTCAGCGTTATCTGGATGAACCAACGGATTTCTTTTATCATATTCAGATGTTTACCATTTTTATTATTTCAGGACTAACGTTTGTTGAAACATTGTTTTTTTTCAAAAAGCCCTGGATTTTAGCGGCTATGCTTGCTGTTTTTGTGTTTGTGGGGGTATTTCTGCCTCAGAAAATTGCTTCAAGAAGAGCGGAAAAATGGGCATTTGCCCTTGTTGGAATCGTAAAATTCTTTTTTACTCTTTTTAACCCGTTGTATTGGCTACTGGATCAGTGCTCTGATATTTTTGTAAGGATTCAGGGGCTGGATCCGGATGCGAGTGTAGATGATGTGACAGAAGATGAGATCATCTCTATGGTAAAAGATGGTCATGAACAAGGCGTACTTCAAGAAAGTGAAGCCGAAATGATCCACAATATTTTTGAATTCGATGATAAAGAGGCGAAGGATATCATGACGCATCGCAAGCATATTGTTGCGATCGATGCAGAGATGACATTGCAAAAAGCGATTCAGTTTATCTTAGAAAAAAATAATTCCCGTTTCCCTGTCTATCAGGATGATATTGACAATATTCTTGGTATGATACATATTAAAGATGTCCTTATGGCGGGACAAAAACCGGAATTGTATCGAAAAAAAATCAGTGAGATCGATGGATTGATTCGTGAGATTGATGTGATTCCAGAGACGCGAAATATCAATGTCTTATTTAAAGAAATGCAGTCTACCAAAAGTCATATTGTTGTGGTTGTAGATGAATATGGGCAGACTTCCGGTCTGGTTGCAATGGAAGATATTTTAGAAGAAATTGTCGGGAACATCTTAGATGAATACGATGAGGAGGAGCAGATGATCCAGACACTTGGAGACGGAAGTTTTCTGATGAAAGGGCTGACACCGTTAGAAGAGGTACAGGAAGCACTCGATACGGAGTTCGATGCTGAAGATTACGAAACATTAAACGGTTTTTTGACAGCGAAGATCGATAAGATTCCATCGGATGGAGACACATTTACCGTAGAGGCGGAAAACTGGATTTTTTCGATTCTCTCTGTGAAAAATAAGCTGATTCAGACTGTGAAAATACAAAAAAAGCCGAAAAATGAGACTTATGACACGTAAAAGTAGCCTTGTCATAGTCTAAAAAGAATGATAAAATAAAGACGTTAATTTTAAGAAAAGAGGAAGGATAAAATGTCAGGACATTCAAAATTTGCCAATATCAAGCATAAAAAGGAGAAAAATGACGCAGCAAAAGGAAAAATCTTTACCATTATCGGTCGAGAGATCGCAGTCGCTGTAAAAGAAGGCGGTCCGGATCCGGCAAATAACAGTAAACTGCGTGATGTAATCGCCAAAGCAAAGGCAAATAATATGCCAAACGATACGATTGACCGAGGAATCAAAAAAGCGGCCGGAGATGCAAATTCCGTTAATTATGAGCATGTTTCATATGAAGGATATGGACCGAATGGAACAGCCATTATCGTGAACGCATTGACGGATAACAAAAATCGTACTGCAGCAAATGTGCGGAATGCGTTTTCAAAAGGACACGGAAACGTTGGTACACAGGGCTGTGTTTCGTATATGTTTGATGAAAGAGGACAGATCATTGTTGCAAAAGAAGATTGTGAATTAGAGGCAGATGATTTGATGATGATCGCGTTAGATGCAGGAGCAGAAGACTTTTCTGAGGAAGAGGATTGCTTTGAAATCTATACAGCACCGAATGATTTTTCGGTTGTAAGAGAAGCATTGGAAAAAGAAAACATCCCGATGGCAAGTGCGGAAGTAACGATGATTCCGCAAACTTATGTAGAGTTGACAGATGAAAAGGATATTGTAAATATTCAAAGGACATTAGATTTGCTTGATGAAGATGATGACGTGCAGGAAGTATTCCATAACTGGGCTGAATAATAGTTTTCTGTAAAATGATTTCCGGGTACGCTTGAATTAGTGCCCGGGAAATGAATCTTTATTGAACGAACCGGAAGGCTGTGGCAGTTAAAATCTGCTACAGGGTTCAAGGAATTACAGCTGCATGCGAATGCAGAGGAAGAATTCGATAAAAAGCAGGAAACGGATGAGGGAGAAACAGACGTTTGACAAACTGCAAAAAAATTGTTAAAACGGAGGAATTTATATGAAAAGGGTATTATTTGCGGCATCTGAGTGTGTACCATTTATTAAAACAGGCGGTTTGGCTGACGTATGCGGTGCATTACCAAAAGAATTTGATCCAGAAGAATGGGATATTCGGGTTGTGATTCCGAATTATACTTGTATTCCGGAGCATTTCCGAAATCAGTTCGAATACGTAACACATTTTTATATGCACATGGGACCGGCGCTTCCGGACAAATATATCGGTGTGCTGACATATCGTTACGAAGGAATCCAATATTATTTTATTGATAATCAAGAATATTTTGATTGTTTTACTCCATATGGAAATATTCGCTATGACATTGAGAAATTCTGTCTGTTCAGTAAGGCGGTCTTATCTATGCTTCCGCTGATTGATTTTCGACCGGAGATTATTCATTGTCACGACTGGGAAACAGGTTTGATTCCAGTATATTTAAAAAATGAATTTATGGGAGATCCGTTTTTCTGGGGAATGAAAACGATTATGACGATTCATAATCTAAAATTCCAGGGTATCTGGGATGTTAAGACAATTCAGGGAATTACCGGACTTCCGAATCGCGTATTTGTACCGGATAAGATGGAGTATAAACGGGATGCGAATATGCTCAAAGGCGGACTGGTTTACGCAGATTATGTGACGACTGTCAGTGATACATATGCACAGGAAATTCAGACTCCGCAGTATGGAGAAGGATTAAACGGTCTGCTCTATGCGAGACGTCTGGATATGCAGGGAATTGTAAATGGAATAGACTATGATGTTTACAATCCTGCGACTGATGCAAAGATTTATGTGAATTATGATCAGGAATCTTTCCGTAAGAAAAAGTGGCAGAATAAAGTAAAACTGCAGGAACAGCTCGGCTTACAGGTAGATCGGAAGAAATATATGATTGGTCTGGTATCCCGTTTGACGAATCAGAAAGGGTTAGATTTGATCAATTACGCATTCGAGCGAATTGTGGATGAGTTTACGCAGGTAGTGATCATTGGTACTGGCGATGCAATGTATGAGAATACGTTTCGTCATTTTGCATGGAAATATCCGGATCGTGTCTCGGCAAACATTTGCTATTCGGATGATCTGGCGCACAAACTGTATGCGGCAGCGGACGCGTTTTTGATGCCATCTAATTTTGAACCATGTGGCTTGACACAGTTGATTTCTTATCGCTATGGTACGGTACCGATCGTTCGAGAGACTGGTGGACTAAAAGATACTGTCCAGCCATTTAATGAGTATGAGAATACCGGAGACGGTTTTTCCTTTACCAATTATAATGCGGATGAAATGCTAAAGATCATCAATTATTCCAAGTCGATTTATTTTGATAAAAAGCGGCAGTGGAATCAAATGGTTGATCGCGGCATGGAAAAAGATTTCTCCTGGAAGAATTCTACGCAGCGTTATATTGGCTTATATAATTATTTGTTGGGCTATTAATACAAAAGAAAAAACTGGATATACTAGAAGGCGACGATAACAAGTCGCCTTTTCTTTTTCAACACCAGAAAAGGCGACAGCAGGAGGCTGTATGGAAAAGAAAATTACCCAACAAACGCCGGCGAATGCCGAAACAAATACTGAATCAGAAAAAACTGCATTGATCAAAGAAAGTGGTTCCCTGACATTAAATGAAAATAAAGAAAAACACAAAATCTATCTTCTTTCCATTATCGGGGAGGTGGAAGGTCATGATGTGCTTCCGTCTAACACAAAAAGTACAAAATATGAGCACGTACTTCCAAAACTAGCAGAAATAGAGGATTCTGAAGATGTAGATGGGGTAATGGTCTTGTTAAACACTGTAGGCGGTGATGTGGAAAGTGGGCTTGCTATTGCAGAAATGATTGCCTCTTTAAGTAAACCGACCGTTTCACTGGTCCTTGGTGGCAGCCATTCGATCGGGGTACCACTTGCGGTTTCCGCGGATTATTCCTTTATAGTGCCAACTGGAACAATGGTACTACATCCGGTCCGGATGAGCGGAACGGTGATCGGAGCCCCACAGACTTATGAATATTTTAGGCAGATGCAGGAGAGAATCATCGGATTTATTACCTCTCATTGTTTTGCACAAAAAGAACGCATTGAACAATTGATGATGAATACAAGCATGCTGACAAAAGATTTGGGGACCATTCTTGTTGGAAATGAAGCAGTGACAGAGGGAATTATCAATGAAGTTGGTGGAATGGATGAGGCATTTGCACGATTGCACGACATGATTACGGAAGAAAAAAATCGAAAATAATGACATTCTGAGAGAAATATGGTAGAATAACCACTGAGAGAAATGCACACACGGAAATTTGATGTATCTGGTTTGGCGTGAAAACTTTTGGTCAGATGTGCAGAAATTTATGAAATGTATTTGAAATGTACAGGGATAAATTTTTTGCATCTGACAAAAGTAGACGTAAAAACAAGTATCGGAAAGATTTCAGGAGTGCATACATACTAGAGGAGGATATTATGACACTATTACAGGCAATCTTTATGGGGGTCATACAAGGAATTACGGAATTTTTACCCATAAGCAGTTCAGGACACTTGGCATTATTTAAAAATTTATTTCATGTTAATACAGATACAGGGGTTTTGTTTGATGTATTGTTACATATCGGTACATTGGCGGCGGTCTGCGTGATGTACCATCATGACATTGGTAAAATGATTTCTGAATTTTGGGGGATTCTGAAAGATTCTTTTCAAAATTTAAAAACTTGGATCAATAATATGGGCGATACGCCGGATGAAGTATATATCCGTGTTGTGCGAAACAGTTATCGAAAACTGGTATTACTGATATTGTTTTCGACAATACCGACAGCAATTATCGGTCTTGCAGCGAAAGATCTGACAGCGATGGCGGATGCGATGATGATCATTCCTGGAATCGGTCTTTTGATCACTTCGGTGATCTTATTTGTGGCAGACAGACTTCCGGAAGGAAACAAACTGCCGGGACATGTCACATTCACAAATGCCTTTTTGATCGGAATCAGTCAGGGAATCGCAACACTTCCTGGAATTTCACGTTCGGGAATGACTGTAACCGCATGCATAGCAAGTGGATTTAAGCGAACATTTGCGGTAAAGTATTCTTTTTTAATGTCTATACCGGCGATTATAGGATCTTTGATACTGGAATTGACAGAGATAAGCTCTGTTTCCGTAAGCACACCGGAGGTTCTGTATTATCTTGTCGGAATGATAGTGGCAGCGGTTGTCGGATATATCTGTATCCAAACCATGCTGTTCATTGTAAAAAATAAAAAATTCTCATTTTTTGCGGTATATTGTCTGCTGATCGGAGCGTTATCTGTAGAAAGTTATTTTTATACCGCATAAAATGTGCGGAGGCATATATGGCAACAACAACGAAAAAAGCAACAACAAAAAAGAGTTCTTCTAAGAAAAAAACAACCACCACACGAAAAAGTACTCCCCGGAAAAAACGTATGACAGCAGAACAGCGAAAAAAGCTGGAACGGGAAGAAATGATTCGAAATGAGATTATGGTGTGGGGGACACTGGCATTTTGTGTGATCTTATTTTTAAGTGATATCGGATGCGCCGGTAAAATTGGAAACGCGCTGTCTTATATCAGTTTCGGCTTGTTCGGAATCGTATCCTACTTATTACCGTTTGCAATTTTTTTGACAGCTCTTTTTGTGATCTCAAACAAAGAAACATATTTTGTATCGTTTAAAGTCATCATTGGTTGTATCTTTTTATGGTTTTTATGCACGTTTTCAGAATTGTTTCTTGCAAATACGACTTCATTTGGCATAGAAACGGCATGGAAATATGCGGTTTCTACGCACCGTGGCGGCGGACTTTTTGGTGGATTTTTGGCACAGGTTTTATACAACAATCTGGGACTGGTCGGTGCATATGTGATCGCAGTCATTGGTCTGATCTTATCGCTGGCACTCTTGACAGAACAGTCTATTTTTGCCCGTCTGAAAAAAGGAGGGCAGAAAATTTATGATTCTGCAAAGACAGATGCGCAGCGTCGTCAAAAAAAGCGTGAGATGCGCCAGCAGTTTCATGAGGAACAGCGTGCACAGGCAAATAAGGATCGTCAAAAGAAGGTTTCCGGTGTTACCATGGATCTGGATCTAAAAAAACAGTCGAAGTCAGAAGAAACAGAAAAAATCCTGGATATTCCGATTCAGGGTGTAACGCCGATTGAAGATGTCGAGAATGTACAAACAGAAATTATAGAGGAACCGCAGACTTTCTCAGATGTTGATATCTTTGAAGAAACTCCGGATGATGTAATGCCTGTTGATGCAAATGAGCCGGTGATTTTGCCACTGCCGGAGATGTCGGTTTCAGATTCGGTGAATCGAACAGATGAACCAAAAGAAGATATCTTGTGCGATGAGAAAGATGCTTCCATGCATTTATTAGAGCCTTTGCAAGAAACAGGACCAGAAGATGTTTCAACCAGAAAAAATCCAAAGCAATCGCCAGAGGAAATCAATGAAACTGTGCAATGCGTGGAAAAAGAGATGAAACAGGTCGCACCGGCGCCCAAAAAATATATTTTTCCATCGATTCGCTTATTGCAATCTCCGGACCGTTCCATGAAGGGAGATTCGGTAGAACATGTTCAACAGACAGCCAAAAAATTAGAACAGACGTTGAAAAATTTCGGTGTCAATGTTAAGATTACAAATGCAAGCCAGGGACCGAGTGTAACACGATATGAATTGCAGCCGGAACAAGGTGTCAAAGTCAGTAAGATCGTAAATCTGTCAGATGATATCAAATTAAATCTTGCGGCACCGGATATTCGGATTGAAGCGCCGATTCCCGGAAAAGCTGCAGTCGGAATTGAGGTTCCGAATAAGCAGAATGTAACGGTTAATTTTAGGGAACTGGTCGAAAGCACAGAATTCAAACGAAGCAAGTCACCGATTTCCTTTGCAGTAGGAAAAGATATTGCAGGAAATCCGGTAGTGGCTGATATCGCTAAGATGCCGCATCTGCTCATCGCTGGTGCAACCGGCTCCGGTAAATCTGTCTGCATCAATACGATCATTATGAGTATTTTATATAAGGCAGACCCATCGGATGTAAAATTGATCATGATCGATCCGAAAGTCGTCGAATTAAGCGTGTACAATGGAATTCCACATTTATTTATTCCAGTCGTCACAGACGCGAAAAAGGCAGCAGGAGCGCTTCACTGGGCGGTATCAGAAATGATGGAACGTTATGAAAAATTTGCAGCAATGAATGTACGGGATCTGAAAGGCTACAATAAAAAAGCGGCATCAATGGCAGATTCTGATACAGAAGAAAAACCGGAAAAAATGCCGCAGATCGTAATTATCGTTGATGAGCTTGCAGATTTGATGATGGTAGCGCCGGGGGACGTGGAGGATGCAATCTGTCGACTGGCACAGTTAGCGCGTGCGGCTGGAATACATCTGATCCTTGCAACACAGCGACCTTCTGTCAATGTCATTACCGGCTTGATCAAGGCAAATATGCCGTCAAGAATCGCATTTTCCGTTTCGTCAGGGGTGGATTCCCGGACGATCTTAGATATGAACGGTGCAGAAAAACTGCTCGGAAAAGGAGATATGCTCTTTTATCCACAAGGCAGTGCAAAACCACGCCGTGTACAAGGGGCTTTTGTCTCGGATCAGGAAGTCGCAGAGGTGGTGGCATTTCTTACAAAGGAAAATGGAGAAACCGCTTACAATCAGGAAATTGAATCAAAGATGCAAAGTGTTGCAGAAAGCAGCACAGGCAATGCTGCCCCGGCGGATGACAGGGATCAGTATTTTGTCGATGCCGGACGGTTTCTGATTGAAAAAAATAAAGCTTCTATTGGGCTTTTACAGCGAAATTTCCGAATTGGATTTAACCGCGCCGCCCGAATCATGGGACAATTAGAAGATGCCGGTGTAGTAGGACCGGAAGACAGTACCAAACCACGACAGATTTTAATGTCAGAGGCAGAATTTGAAACTTATGTAGAAGAATGTGTATAATTGAGTTCGATCAATTAATGCGTTCATGATAAAAATGATTTTAGGAGGAAACAAAATGAAAACTGATATTCAGATTGCACAGGAAGCCGAAATGGTTCACATCCGTGAGGTTGCAGCAAAACTTGACATCAACGAAGATGAACTGGAATTATATGGAAAATATAAAGCAAAATTATCAGACGAGTTGTTAGATCGTGTAAAAGATAATCCAAACGGAAAACTCGTTCTTGTTACAGCAGTAAATCCGACACCGGCCGGAGAAGGAAAGACAACCGTAAGTGTCGGATTAGGAGAAGCGTTCGGTCAGCTGAATAAGAAAGCGGTTGTTGCTCTTCGTGAGCCTTCTTTAGGACCGTGCTTTGGCATTAAGGGCGGAGCTGCAGGTGGCGGATATGCGCAGGCTGTTCCGATGGAAGATTTAAATTTACACTTTACTGGTGATTTTCATGCGATCACTTCGGCAAACAATCTGCTTGCTGCTCTGTTAGACAATCATATTCAGCAGGGAAATGAACTCGGAATCGATCCGAGACAGATCGTATGGAAACGCTGCGAGGATATGAATGACCGTGTGTTACGTAATATCGTAGTCGGACTTGGAAGCAAGATGGACGGTATGGTCCGGGAAGATCATTTTGTCATCACCGTCGCATCTGAAATCATGGCTGTTTTATGTCTGGCTGACGATATGAAAGATTTAAAAAGACGATTAGGACGCATTATCGTGGCATATACGTTTGACGGAAAACCTGTGACTGCAGACGACCTTCATGCAACAGGTGCAATGGCAGCATTGTTAAAAGATGCGATCAAACCAAATATGATTCAGACATTAGAGCATACACCAGTCATCGTACATGGTGGACCATTTGCAAATATCGCTCATGGCTGTAACAGTGTGCGTGCGACAAAAGCGGCTCTGAAACTGGCAGACATTGTTGTCACAGAGGCAGGATTTGGTGCAGACCTTGGTGCAGAGAAATTCTTTGACATCAAATGTCGTAAAGCAGGATTAAAACCAGATGCTGTTGTTTTAGTTGCAACTGTCCGCGCTTTGAAATATAATGGTGATGTACCAAAAGCAGAACTCGGTGAGGAAAATCTCGATGCACTGAAAAAAGGAATTGTCAATCTGGAAAAACACATTGAAAATCTTCAGAAATTCGGTGTTCCGGTTGTTGTTACCTTAAATTCGTTTGTGACAGATACCCAGGCAGAAACTGACTTCGTAAAAGAGTTCTGTGAAGAACGCGGATGTGAATTTGCATTATCAGAAGTATGGGAGAAAGGCGGAAAAGGCGGAGTTGCTCTTGCAGAGAAAGTTTTAAAGACAATGGAAGAGAAACCAAGCAATTTCCACCCATTATATGATACCAGCCTCAGCCTGAAGGAGAAAATCGAGACGATCGCAAAAGAAATCTATGGAGCAGACGGTGTCACATATTCCGCTGCAGCCAGCAAGGAGCTGAAACGAATCGAAGAAGAACTCGGCTTATCAAATCTTCCGGTCTGCATGGCAAAAACACAGTACTCTTTGTCAGACAATGCGAAATTGTTAGGGCGACCAAAAGACTTTACCGTTAATGTACGAGAAGTGTATGTTTCTGCCGGTGCAGGATTTGTTGTCGCAGTGACAGGTTCGATCATGACCATGCCGGGACTTCCGAAAAAACCGGCTGCATTCAATATCGATGTAGACGATGACGGTACGATCACAGGATTATTTTAATCGCAGAAAACACACAGAAAGAAGGAATGCGTATGCCACAGATTATCGATGGAAAAAAGATTTCAAAAGAAATCAAAGATGAATTAAAAGAGCAGGCAGCTACATTAAAAGCACAGGGAAAAACAGGTACACTTGCTGTCATACAGGTTGGAGACGACCCGGCATCGAGCGTATATGTACGCAATAAAAAACGCGGATGCGAATATATCGGAATCGGTTCTGCATCTTACGAGCTTCCAGAGAATACATCAGAAGAAGAGTTGCTGAAACTGATCGCTGAATTAAACGAAAAGAAAGATATCTGCGGAATTCTTGTGCAGCTGCCGCTTCCAAAGCATATTAATGAGGAAAAAGTGCTGCTTGCAATTGACCCGAAAAAAGACGTAGACGGATTTCATCCGACCAGCGTTGGAAATTTATGCATTGGAAAAGAAGGGTTTGTTTCTTGTACACCGGCCGGCGTGATTCAGTTATTGAAACGTTCTGGTGTAGAAATTGACGGAAAACGCTGCGTGGTTGTAGGACGTAGTAATATCGTCGGAAAACCGATGGCAATTTTAATGCTCCGTGAGAATGCGACCGTAACGATCGCACATTCCCATACAGAAAATCTGAAGGAACTTTGCCGGGAAGCAGATATCCTGATCGTTGCAATTGGTAAACCGAAATTTATCGACGCATCTTATGTCAAAGAAGGTGCGGTCGTTATTGATGTAGGCATTCACCGAAACGCTGAAAACAAACTTTGCGGGGATGTGGATTATGATTCTGTGGCACCACACACGTCTGCGATCACACCGGTTCCCGGCGGTGTAGGACCTATGACAATTGCGATGCTGATGAGCAACTGCGTAAAATCTATTAGTTTAGGAGAATAAACACGAGTATGAAATGTGCATATTGTGGAACGGAGATAGAATTGGGAAGTTCCTATTGCCCACATTGTGGAAAAGAAGTTCAGATTGTTTCGGAGACCTCTGTATTTGAAGATGATATTTTGCAGAGTATGCTGGATGGAGAAAGAGATTTAAATGATCCTGATGTTAAGAAGAAGCCCACTTCGTCTGCTCCCGCCAAGCAAGATATGGTTGCAAAAGTGCGTGGTGAACGTGCAGCTGAAAAGGAAAAAAAGCAGTCGGAGAAAAGTAAGAAAAAAGAAAAAGGCTTAAATATAATTCTAGTGTTGTTTACCGTTCTTGTTGTTGTGGCAATTATAGTTGCAGTGAAGTTTAAAATCGACTACGATCATGCACATGACTTTGATTATCAGTATCAAAAAGGACAGGAAATAGAAAAAACAGGAAATCGCAGTGAGGCGATGAAATTTTATGAAAATGCGCTGACTTTGGATCAGAATAATACGGACGTTCGGTTTAAACTGGCAGCCCTTTACGAGACAAAGCAGGAGGATGATAAGGCAAAACAGCTCTTAGAAGAAATCATCGTCTTGGATAAAACAAATACAGAAGCTTATGAGGCGTTGATCGCTTTGTATGAGAAGAAAAAAGATTATGATGCGATTCTTTCATTGAAAAATGTCGCAGAGCCAAGTGATACAAAGACGCTGGCGCTTTTTGACGATTATGTTGTGGCGGATCCTGAATTTACTGTTTCGGAAGGAACTTACAATGAAGATTTTGATGTGGTGATTGAGGCAGATGTCGGCTGTGATGTTTATTATTCCATGGATGGAAGCTCTCCGCAAAAAGGCGGGATTTTATATAACGGAAGTATTCCACTGGATAAAGAAGGCGTGTATACGATTCAAGCAATTGCAAAAGATGAACGTGGAATATACAGTGAGGTGACAACGGTCCATTATACAATTGATTATGATGCGAAAAGTGAATCTCCTCTGAAAAGTTTCGATGATTAAATGGTGCTGTCATGCACAAAAAACGCTGTTGTCTGAAGAAAAGACAACAGCGTTTTTAAGGAAATAGTGTTTGAATCAGTGTGTCCGTCAGCAAATTCAAGCTGGCATCGGGCAGAAAATCGGATTGTGATCGAAGTTGTTCCAATATAAAATGGCTGCGCAAAAGGAATGCATCATCTGGCAATGGATGGTGTATAGAAAAACCAAGAGCCACATCAATTTGCTGTGCGGAAAAATGGTCCAGAAACCATGCAAATAATCGTTTTAATTCTGTCTCTTCTTTTTCGGACTCCTTTTTTAATCGACGTACTTTCAAACAAGAAAGCAGACCTTCTGCGAGAAAAAAAACAAATAATGTACTCATTGAGGAGAGAAAAAGCGTATGTGTAAACGCTTCCATCGCAACATGAATAATATCGTTAAAAATCAATAAGCAGATAAGAAGCCCAATGATGCCGATCGTGCATAAAATCCATGCGGAATTTTGTGTATCAGAAAGCTGTTTTGCTTTTGTACCAAAAGAGGGCAGTTTGTTATTATTTTTTCTCATAAAAATCCTTTCATGGTATAAAAATGATTCTGCATAAAATCTTACATGTTTCAGTGACTGCAGTAATAGTATACGAAATTTTATAACAGAAAACAAGAAAAACAGGAGGATTTATGAAAATTACACTCTTAACAGTTGGAAAGGTCAAAGAAAAATTTTATCAACAGGCCATCATGGAATTTGAAAAACGGTTGTCAAAGTATTGTACGCTTTCCATTATTGAAGTAGCGGATGAAAAAACACCAGATCACGCAAGCGAGCTTGAACAGAAAAAAATTAAAGAGACCGAAGGGGAACGCCTTTTGAAACATATTCGAGAGGATGCATATGTCTGTGTTCTTTCGATTGACGGAAAACAGCTCGATTCCGTAGAACTATCAAAAAAAATCGAACAGATTGGGATTCATGGAACAAATCATATTCAATTTGTGATCGGAGGCTCCTTGGGATTGTCACCGGAAGTATTAAAAAAAGCGGATTTTGAGTTGAGTTTTTCAAAAATGACATTTCCGCACCAGCTGATGCGTGTCATCTTACTAGAACAAATCTACCGGAGCTTTCGAATTATGAAAAATGAACCGTATCACAAATAGAAGAGGCATAGAGTTACGTTTTTTTCATAAACTGTAATATGCAGAATAAAAAATTAGCACAAATGCAGGCGCAGATGGTAGAAACATTAGAACTCCCAAAGGATATTGTATATGGTGCGGCAATCTTAACAGTGACTGGGCAGAGTGAAATTCTGGTAGAAAACCAAAAAGGAATTTTAGAATACACAACCGAATGTATCCGCCTGCAGGTGAAAGACTGTCAGTTAAAGATTGAGGGCCGCAATCTGACGATTCCATATTACACTGCGGACGAAATGCGCATTACCGGCGTGATTTCCAGTATAATTTTTCAATCATAAAGGAGCGCTATGTTTTTTTCGTTTACCCGTTTTTTTCGTGGGTATCTGCGCGTAAAAATCAGCGGGCCTTCCCCCGAACGATTCCTAAATCTCTGCAGTCATTATGATATGCTCATCTGGAATCTGCAACGAAGTCCCGACGGATATGAATTTTTTATTAGCCTGCCCGCTTTTTTTTCACTAAAACCACTCTTAAAAAAAACACGGACAACGATTCATGTGCAAAGACGGTTTGGCCTGCCTTTTTTCCTGAAACGTTATCAGAAGCGGAAAATGTTTTTCATTGGAATCGGTTTCTGTTGTCTTTTGCTTTATATCAGCAGCGGGTATTTGTGGAGGATCACGATTGAAGGCAACAGGATTCATTCAGAGGAAACTCTGCGACGTTATCTTGCAAAAGTTGGTGTTTCATGCGGGGTATGCCAAAACAAACTGGATTGTGAAAAACTCGAAGAGCAGCTTCGACTGACATATCCGGATATTATATGGGTATCTGCGCGGTTAAAGGGAACGCATCTGTATCTGGAAATAAAAGAAAATATGACAGCGGCACAATCTATCGAAAATTCGACAGAAACCGATTCACAGACCGGATATGACCTGGTTGCGCCATATGCAGGAAAAGTTGTAAAGATCGTCACACGAAGTGGAACACCAAAGATAAATATTGGCGATAAAGTAAAGAAAGGAAGTGTTTTCATCAGCGGGGCGCTGCCGATTTTAAATGATTCCGGAGAACTGGATCATTATGATTATACCAAGGCGGATGGGGATGTTTATGTGGAACGGACACTGCACTATCGAAATTCGTTTTCGTTAAAACAAAAGCAAAAAGTTTACGATGAAAAACCCAAAAACGTCTACAGCTGCAAAATATGTCAATTTACTTTTTCATTTCCGTTTTGGAAAAAACAATCCTCTTCGACAGAAGTAACGGCACAGACGAAACAGCTTCATTTGATGAATGACTTTTATCTTCCGGTCTGGCTGGAACATAAATCAGTCCAAAAGTACCATTTAAAAACGGTTTCCTATAGCAAAAAACAGGCGGAAACAAAGGCAAAACAGAATCTTGAAATATTTTTAAGGAAATTGCAGAAAAAAAATGTGGAAATATTACAAAAAAATGTTATGATAGATAGTGGAAATGGTATGTGTCAATGTAAAGGAACACTTCGTGTCATGGAAAAAGTCGGCATATACCAAAAAAATACCGAAAAAAAGCAGGACGAAAGGCAAATAGTAGATGAGTTTAACGGAAACGATACTTAATATTCCAACTGAGCACATGGCAAATGTATTTGGACAATGCGATTCCTATATTAAAATTATCGAGCGCACTTTAAATGTCACAGTCGTGATGCGCGGGGACAGCATGAAAATACTTGGCCAGGAAACGAATATAAACAGCGCGATGCGCGTGTTTGATCAGCTGATCGAACTTTCCAAGCGTGGAAATGAGATTACACAGCAAAATGTCGAATATGCATTGACGCTGGCAAAAGACTCCAAAGAATCTTCCATTGTAGAGATTGATAATGATCTGATCTGTCATACGATCAACGGGAAACCAGTCAAACCGAAAACTCTGGGACAAAAAAAATATGTGGATGAGATTCGGAAAAAAATGATCGTATTTGGTTTGGGACCTGCGGGTACCGGAAAAACCTATCTTGCAATGGCGATGGCCATTACAGCTTTTAAGAATGAAGAAGTCGGACGTATTATACTGACGCGTCCGGCGATCGAAGCTGGAGAAAAATTAGGATTTTTACCAGGGGACCTGCAGAGTAAGATTGATCCATATCTGCGTCCACTCTATGATGCATTGTATCAGATCATGGGTGCGGATAGTTTTCAAAAAAATATGGAAAAGGGGTTGATCGAGGTGGCGCCGCTTGCCTATATGCGTGGGCGTACCCTGGATAATGCATTCATTATTTTGGATGAAGCACAGAATACAACCCCGTCGCAGATGAAAATGTTTTTAACTAGAATTGGATTTGGCTCGAAAGTAGTTGTGACAGGCGACGCAACACAAAAAGATCTTTCGCCTGACACGAAATCCGGATTAGATGTCGCATTGCGTGTACTGCGAAATGTAGAGGAGATCGGTATCTGTCAGCTTTCCAGCAAAGACGTAGTACGGCATCCGCTGGTACAAAAAATAGTAAAGGCATATGAAGATTATGAGACGAAAACAGCCGATAGAGAACGAAACAAAGAGAGAAGAAAACGTAGCAGTCGAAATTGATCAGAATGAGGAATTTAAAATTCCGGAAATAATGTCTAAACGGCGGCTTTGCATGTTTCTTTTGATCGTTGTGGCAACAACGGTTTTATGCGTCGGATTGGCCGTATTGGCCAAGTGTTCTATATTGAAAATGTGTTTGTATCTGATGATTGAAGTTGTATTTCTAAGTATTTTTTTATACGGCGTAGAATTTGCAAGACTGCATAAAAAACTGTTATTAGGGAAAATCAATAAATATGAGCGAATTACGATTGTATGCGCGGCCAGCTGCTTTTTGACATTGGTTTCTTATTTTCTGCCAAGTTATACGGCACTGTTTGTTCCGATGGCAATCGCACTTGGTACGGTTGCAACAGAAGTGACTGCCTGCGCGTATATCGGATTTTTAAATTTACTGCTATGTATGATCGGGCAGCGGAGTATGGAAGAAATGGCAGCATATATGCTGCTGATCATACTGGCATCCCTGTTGGTTCCTGCGTTCGCAGATACAAAGCTTCAGAAAATTGCTGGGATTTTGTTGATTCTTGAAAATGAAATGGTTTTGATTCTCTTTTCTTTTTTGGAGTATGGATCGTTTCAGCCATTTGTGTGCATCACGAGCCTTCTCATTGCAGAAGCGGCAGCATACCTGATGCAGATGCCCAAACTTCGAAGAAGGATGTTTCCGGATTGGAGGACACAGGAGCAGATCGCATGTTTGGCGATCATTCAGGAATCGTACGAATTGGTAAAGGAAATGAAACAATATTCCAAGAAGGATTTTGAACATGCAAAAAAAGTATCCCAGATCGCATATCAATGTGCAGATTTCCTTCATGTCGATGCGCCGCTTGCCATGGCAGGCGGGTTTTATTACTGTGTTGGGCATCTGGAGGGGGAACCTTATATACAAAATGGTGTAGAATTAGCGGTATCGCTTGATTTTCCGGAAAATGTAACTCGTATTCTTTCCGAATACAACGGCGAGTTAAAAAAACCGTCTTCGAAAGAATCTGCCATTGTACATATCGTAAATTGTATTGTGACAGAAATCGAAAAAGTTCAAGAAAAAGAGACGGTATGGGATAACAAAATTTTGATCTACCAGGTATTTAATCAGTATTCCAATAGCGGAATTTACGATGAGTCAGGACTTAGCATTAACCAGTACCTGCGTCTGCGGGAGTTTCTGGCAAAAAAGGAGGAGATGTTTTGACAGTACAGTTTGAAGAAGAAACTGCATGTGGGTTTCCTTTTTCTTATCAGGAAGTGGCACAGCAGGTAATTGAAATGGCGATCGAAAAAGAGGGATTTCCCTATGAGGCGGAGATCAGTCTGACGATGACAGATGAGGATGGAATTCATGAGATCAATCGACAGTTTCGCCAGATTGACCGACCGACGGATGTGTTATCATTTCCGATGCTGGAGTATTTTGCACCGGGAATGTTTGATGGCATCGAAGAAGATGTGGAAGACAATTTTAATCCGGATACAGGAGAAGTTTTACTAGGAGATATTATCATCTGTGTACAAAAGGTAAAAGAGCAGGCAGAAAGTTATGGACATAGTGAGAAAAGAGAATTTGCTTTTTTAGTTGCGCACAGTATGCTGCATCTGTTCGGGTACGATCACATGGAGCCAGAAGAGGCTGCAGTGATGGAACAGCACCAGCGGGATATTTTAGAAGCACTTGGAATTACAAGATAATGACAAATTTTAATGTTCTCTCGGAGTCTCTTTGTGTCTGATTTTGTGAGATGATTTTTTGTCAGATGTGCACAAATTTATGGGGCGTACGTGGAGCGTACATTGATTAAATTTGTGTGCATCTGGCGGAAAATCAGCCGCAAAAGCGGACGCAAGAGAGATTCCGAGAGAACATTTTAGACAAACGGAGGGTTACAAGATGAAACGACATGTAAGAGCCGCGGCACTCTGCCTCGCCGGAGTACTGCTTTTCGCAGGATGCGGAAAAAAAACAGAGGAACCAGTACAGCAGCCAAAGGAGACTGTAGTTGAGGAACCGTCAAAAGAACCATCAAAAGAGGCACCATCAAAGAAGAAAACAGAGGATCATACAAATGAAGCAAGAAATCCACTGACTGGGGAATGGATCAGCAAAGAGGCTGCAGCGCAGCGTCCGTTTGCCTGCATGATGGGAAACACAAGCGATGCTCAGCCACAGTACGGCATTGGAGATGCAGATGTGATCTATGAAGCACCTGTTGAGGGAAGTTTTACGCGTTTGATGGTTTTGTTTCAGGATTATCAGAAAGTAGAGCGCGTGGAATCCATCCGCAGCTGTCGTCTGTATTTTGCTTATTTTGCAAAAGAATTTGATGCAATTTATGCACATTGGGGACAAGCGATTTACGCCAATGATATGCTTTCCAGAATGGACGATTTAGATGCAGAGGATGGTGCTTTAAACGGAAGCTTCCATAGAGATCCCGATCGAAGATCTCCACATAATGGATATACGACCGGGGCAGATGTAGTTGCAGGAATTGCGGCAAAAGGGTATTCGACAGCACACAGTGAAACATACCAGGAACATTATACTTTTAATAAAAATGAGAAAAAAGATGTGATTCCGTCCGGTGCTGTAGATGCAGCTGTTGTGCAACCGGGATATGTTGTGAATAAGCCATGGTTTTCCTATGATGAAAAGAGCGGATTATATCAGAGATTTCAGTTTGGTGAACCGCAGATCGATGCAAAGACAAATCAACAGGTTGGTGTTAAGAATGTGATCTTGCAGTATACACCTTGGCACAATGAAGATGATAATGGATATCTGTATTTTGAGACTGTAGCAAGTGGTACAGGAAAATATCTGACAAATGGAAAAGCCATTGATATTACCTGGCAGAAAGAGAATGAAGATTCTCCGACAAAGTATTTTGATGCCTCCGGAAACGAAATTACGCTGAATCAGGGAAAAACCTGGGTTTGCATCGTGCAGGACTCCAAAGCTGATGGCGTACAGGTTTATGGGACGAAGGAAGAATTTGAAGGAAAGTAAGATAGAGGTTAGACAGAATGAGTAAGAAAAGTAAATCGAATTTCCTGATGCAGGGAACGATCCTCGCAGTTGCATCACTGGTCAGTCGTGTTATTGGACTGCTTTATCGAATCCCGGTAACCAATATTATTGGGGATATGGGAAATAGTTTTTATAGCTGTGCATTTGAGATTTACAGTATCGTACTGTTGATTTCATCTTACAGTCTTCCACTTGCCGTGTCGAAACTTGTATCCGCCCGTGTCCAAAAAGGCGAGCGGCGCAATGCCTATCGCGTATTGAAGGGTTCCATTATTTTTGCACTCTGCTCTGGTACAGCAGCAGGAATTCTGATTTATTTTTGTGCAGGATTTTTTACACGCGTTATGAAGACACCATTGAGTATTTATGCACTAAAAGTGCTGGCACCGATTTTTGTTGTGGTTGCCGTGTTGGGTGTTTTGCGTGGATTTTTTCAGGGACTTGGTTCCATGATACCAAGTGCGATCTCGCAGATCATTGAGCAGATCATCAATGCGATCATGAGTGTCTGGGGCGCCTATACACTTTATCATTATGGTGAAAAAATAGGTGGTGTGCTTGGAAATAAAAACTTATACGGTGCTGCTTACGGTGCTGCCGGAAGTACATTTGGAACTGGAATGGGCGCAGTTGCAGCGCTTGTATTTATGTTTGTCTTATTTATGTCGTATAAAAAAGTATTTTTCGATTTGATGAAAAATGATCGTAGTCGAAAAAAAGAACCGTATCGTCAGATTTTTGCCCTTTTGATCATGACGATCATTCCGGTTTTGATGAGCACTGCGATTTATAATATCAGTTCAACGATCGATCAGGGAATTTATAAAAATATGGCTTTATGGCGTGGAATGGAAGATATGGATGTAGATATCAGCTGGGGTATTTTTTCTGTCCGTTATAAAACGATCATTAATGTCCCGCTGGCATTTGCCTCTGCCATGGCATCTTCCTGTGTACCGTCATTGACGGCAGCTTTCCTGCAGAAAGATCGGCGGCTGGTCAATCGCCGAATTAATTTATCTATTCGATTTATTATGATCATCACATTCCCGTGCGCGGTTGGAATTGCAGTGATCCCTGGTCCGATATTACAATTGCTTGGTTTATACGAAAAAACAGGCATGGCAGCACAAATGTTGCGTGTCGGCGCGATCTCGATCGTTTTTTATTCACTGTCGACATTATCCAATGCTCTGTTACAGGGAATCAATCGCATGAAAGCTCCGGTACATAACGCAGTAAAAGCATTGGTCATTCATGTGATCGTTCTGGTGGCATTGCTGGCATTTACAAATCTTGGCATTTACGCTGTAATCTGGTCAAATACCGTGTTTGCCTTCTTCATGTGCCTGTTTAATGCCATGTCTTTGCGGCGTTATGCAAAATATCGACAGGAAATACAGAAAACATTTGTGATTCCTGGAATTTCCGCTGTGATCATGGGAATTTTGGTGACAATTTTATATCATATATTTGTCATCTTTGCAGGAAATGCGATCGCAACGATACTTTCTATTTGTTTTGGGGCATTTATTTATTTAGTTCTTTTATTGGCATTAAAAGGATTAAATGAAGAGGAAATTCGCAGTATGCCAAAGGGAACCATGCTGTTGCGATTGTTAAAAAAATTACATTTATTATAAAAGGATGTTGGAATGGTTATCATTTCATTATCGGAAAATGTTTGAAACTGAAAAATATGGGAATACTGATAAAAAAGGAAAGAAGGCGGCTGTTTGCCGCTTTCTTTGCAGAAAAGAGGCAGAAGATGCATAAAATCAATCGTATTCGCATATTTTTTTGTGCCCTTTTACTGGTCATCGGATTTGGCACCTATCATATGGGCTATCAATTTGTGACACAGAATGCGGCACATTCCAAAGAAAAATCTATAGAATCCGATGAACCAAAAAAGAAAACGGAGGTGGCAGTCCGACAAAAACAGGAAACAGACAAAAAATCCGTGAAAAGCGCCAATCCGATGGTGTCCTATTCCTATGCAGTCGTAGCAGAGGATGGATATCTGACCGTCTACGAATCGGATTTAAAAACCGTATACTTATACACCTGTATCCCGTTGGATTCCTTACCTAAGAGCGTACAAACCGAAATCTCCAAAGGAAAACTATTTGCAACCGAGCAGGAACTCTATTCCTTTTTAGAGACATATTCCAGCTGATGGCTCTCAACCAAATGAGACTGTATACGGACGTTCGTCTCAACGAGAGCCTGCCTTCCGAAAAAACACGGTTCCTGTGGAAGTGAGCTAAGTCTTAAGAGCGCCTAACACTCTCAGGAAGAGCCTTCGAGTGTAAGGCGCTCTAAAGACTGGATCTCACTTCCACCCACCGAATTGTTTTTTCGGAAGGCAGGCTCTCGTTGAGACGAACTGTTTATTGGAGCCGATTGGTTGAGATGCTTTTGCTCAAATATCTGAAAAGGACTTTACTTGCTGTCTGTCGGCGGGCAAAACGCAGTGAAAATGAAACGATATAGAAGAATATTACTTACTATCTCTATTTTCAAGCGTATACAAAAAATCTCTCAACCGTTCGGTTCCAATAAACAGTTTTGCAGCACGGCAGGCATCCCTGCAAAAAAACATTTCGGCGGGCGCAGGTGAGATCCTGTGCTTAGAGTGCCTTATGCTCGAAGGCCATCCTGAGAGTATTAGGCACTCTTAGCACATAGCTCACCGGAGCAGGAGCCGTGTTTTTTGCAGGGATGCCTGCCGTGCTGCAAAACGTCCGCATAGGAATACACCCCCGGTTGAGATATTTTTATGCATTGAAAAATTTTTTTTGATGTGATAGAATGAGACGAATCAAAGAACGTGAAAAGGAAAGGATACAGCATGAAACGCAGGAAAAAGTCCGACATCATTGTAGTAGGAGCGGGTGCGTCCGGTCTGATGGCTGCGATACAGGCAGCACGAAAAGGCGCATCTGTACTGGTGTTAGAGCATAAGGAAACAGCCGGGAAAAAAATATTGAAGACCGGAAATGGAAAATGCAATTATACCAATCGCTTGCAGCCAAAAGATGCCTACCGCGGCACACATCCGGAATTTGCCAGAGGAATCCTCAAACAGTTTTCTGTCGATGATACGATTCATTTTTTTCAAGAGATCGGCATTTATCCAAAAGAAAAGAATGGGTATCTGTATCCGGCAAGCCAACAGGCATCTGCTGTGCAGGAGGCACTTTTGGAGGAAATCAGGCGGCTGGGTATTCCAATTTTGACCGATGTCGGTATTCGAAAAATCGAAAAAAAACAACAGGGGTTTTTCCTAGACGTCAAAGGGGAGACCGATTATCAGTGTCAATGTTGTATTCTTGCCTGTGGCGGGATGGCGGATCCGAAATCCGGCAGTGACGGAAGTGGATTTTATTATTGCAGACCATTGGGACATACCGTTATCGAACCGCAACCAGCTCTAGTTCCACTGCTTTGTAATGCGCCTTTTTTAAAAGAGATGTCCGGTGTTCGAATGGATGCGACCGTGCAGATTTTGGGGCAGACCGAACATGGAAACCTTCTTTTGGCAGAAGATACTGGTGAATTACAGTTGACGGAATATGGAATTTCCGGAATTCCGACGTTTCAGGTCAGCCGTTATGCACAGATGGCACTTCAAAGTGGGAAAAAAGTGATCGCACAGCTAGATCTTTTTCCAGCACTTTCCGAAGAATCATTGAAACAAGAATTATTTGACCGGTTTACACATTTTTCTGATACGCGTTCTAATTTGGGATGTATCAGCGGATTATTGCCCAAAAAAGTGGCACAGGTTCTGCTGAAAAAAGCGGGTCTGAAATCGGAACAGACCGCGAAGGTGTTATCAGAAAAACAGCTATATCATCTCTGCAGGACGATCAAATCTCTGCAGATGCCTGTCACTGCCACCAAAGGCTTTGCAATGGCGCAGACGACCGCCGGGGGAATTGATACGAAAGAGATCACTCCGCAGATGGAATCCCGTCTGGTGAGCGGTTTATTTTTTGCAGGAGAAATGGTCGATATCGACGGGAAATGCGGCGGTTACAACCTGCAGTGGGCGTGGAGCTCCGGTACGATTGCAGGAATCTATGCAGCGAAAAAAGCACAAAACAGCATCAGAAAGGAGAAACGGTCATGATTCGTCTACAACAGATCAAACTGCCGATCGATCATACCGAAGAAGCATTAAAGAAAAAAATCATAAAAACGCTGCGAATCGAAGAAAAGCAGTTAAAAAGCTATCGCATTCACAAGCAGTCGATCGATGCCCGCAAAAAACCGGAGCTTTTTTACAGTTATACCATTGATGCAGAAGTAAAAAAGGAGACAGAAGTTTTAAAACGGGTAAAGGTGGCAAGCAAAGTTACAGACAAATGTTATACGTTTCCGGACAGTGGAGACATGCGTTTGCCCGAGCGGCCTGTGATCGCAGGGGCCGGTCCGGCAGGTTTATTCTGTGCGTATGCACTGGCGAAACACGGCTATGCACCGATCGTGATCGAACGTGGGAAAAAAATGGAAGATCGCGTACAGGATGTGGAAACGTTTTGGAAGACAGGCGTATTAAACCCGGATTCCAATGTACAGTTCGGAGAAGGCGGTGCAGGAACATTCTCCGACGGCAAGCTAAATACGCTGGTAAAGGATAAGTTTGGGCGAAACCGAAAGGTACTGGATCTTTTTATTCAAATGGGTGCTCCAAAACAGATTGGTTATGAGAGCAAACCACATATCGGGACGGATCTGTTACATGATGTAATACGAAACCTGCGAAACGAGATTTTGACATTGGGAGGGGAATTTTATTTTGAAACCTGTCTAAAAGATATCCGTTTTCAACAGAATCAGATTTCGGAGATTGTTGTAGAACATAAGGGAGCAGAACGTGTCATTCCGACACAGGTTCTGGTTCTTGCTATCGGTCATTCTGCCCGCGATACGTTTGCCATGCTGCATGACAGAGCCGTTCCAATGGAGGCAAAGGCATTTGCAGTGGGGCTTCGCGTGGAACATCCGCAGCGTTTTATCAATGAAACACAATATGGGACAACGGACAGAAAACTTCCGGCTGCTCCATATAAATTGACTGCAAAAGCGAAAAACGGTCGTGGCGTCTACTCATTTTGTATGTGTCCGGGCGGATATGTTGTAAATGCTTCTTCAGAGCCAAAACATTTAGCAGTCAACGGTATGAGTTATTTTGATCGTGACAGTGCGAATGCAAACAGTGCGATCATTGTTGCGGTTACACCAAAAGATTATCCGACAGACGGACCGCTTGCCGGAATTGTGTTTCAACGAGAACTAGAAGCACGTGCATATGAATTGGCAAACGGTGCGATTCCGCAACAATTGTATGGTGATTTTAAAGAAAATAAAGAGAGCGTCGCGTACGGCTCTTTTGATAGTTGTGCAAAAGGGAAAACGACATTTGCAAATCTGCGAGGTCTTTTTTCGGATAGTATCTCGGAAGCGTTTATTGACGGAATGGAAAGCTTCCAGCGACAGATTCCAAACTTTAATTGTAACGATGCGATTCTCTCCGGCGTGGAAAGCCGGACAAGTTCACCCGTGCGGATCTGGCGTGACGAAAGCTTTGAATCTGAAAAGAGGGGATTATATCCGTGTGGGGAAGGTGCCGGCTATGCAGGCGGTATAATGTCCGCGGCGATGGACGGTTTGAAAGTAGCAGAGGCGATCGCCCGAAAATATCAGTGTTTTCATTTAGGAAAGGAAGAATAAAGTGGCTGAACTGACACCAATGATGCAGCATTATATGGATACAAAAAAAGAGTATCCGGACTGTATTTTATTTTATCGATTAGGAGACTTTTATGAAATGTTTTTTGAGGATGCGAAGATTGCCTCAAAAGAATTAGAAATCACATTGACGGGGAAAAGCTGTGGCTTAGAGGAGCGTGCTCCGATGTGCGGGGTTCCGTTTCATGCGGTAGAAAGCTATTTAAATAAGTTGGTTTCTCGTGGATATAAAGTAGCGATCTGTGAACAGGTAGAAGATCCCAAAAAAGCAAAAGGCATGGTCAAGCGAGAGGTCGTGCGCATCGTAACACCAGGAACAAACCTTGACAGTAATGCACTTGATGAATCCAAAAATAACTATATCATGAGCATTGTCTATATTGAGGACCGCTATGGAATCTCGACAGCAGATGTTTCGACCGGAGATTATTTTGTTACAGAAGTAGATTCGGAACGAAAACTGTTAGATGAAATTCACAAATTTTCTCCTTCCGAGATTATTTGTAATGAAGCCTTTTACATCAGCGGAGTGGACATCGAAGATATGCGGGGACGTCTTGGCATTTCCATCCATTCTCTGGATTCCTGGTATTTCTCGGATGACACCGTACAGACGATCTTAAAAGACCATTTTAAAGTAGCTTCTTTATCCGGTCTTGGGTTAGATACATTTCCATGTGGTGTTGTTGCCGCCGGTTCCCTTTTGAAATATTTGTATGAAACTTTAAAAACACCGTTGCAGCACATGACAAGTCTGAAACCGTATACGACAGGAAAATTTATGATTCTCGACAGTTCCACGATGCGAAATCTGGAATTATTAGAAACTTTGCGGGAAAAACAAAAAAGAGGTTCCCTTCTCGGTGTACTCGATAAAACAAAAACCGCTATGGGAGCCCGAATGCTTCGCAGTTTCTTAGAACAGCCTTTGATTGAAAAAGAAGAAATTCTGATGCGTCAGGATGCAATCGAAGAGCTAAATCAGAACATGATGCTGCGCGATGAATTGCGGGAATATCTGTCTCCAATCTATGACCTGGAACGCTTGATCACACGTGTGACTTACCAGACCGCTAATCCGCGTGATCTGATCGCATTTCGAAATTCGGTCAAAATGCTCGACGCAATCAAAACGGTTCTCGGAGACTTTGCCTGTGAAGCGTTTCATACAATGAGCGAGCAATTTGATGACTTGCAGGATATTTATCAGTTGATCGATTCTGCGATCCAGGAAGACCCGCCAATCTCTGTTCGGGAAGGCGGTATGATCAAAGACGGATACAACGAAGAGGTAGACCGTTTGAAAAAAGCGAAGACCGAAGGCAAACAGTGGCTTGCGGAAATGGAAGAAAAAGAGCGCGAGAAGACCGGTATTCATAATCTAAAGATCAAGTATAACAAAGTATTTGGTTATTATCTGGAAGTCACCAACTCCTATAAAAACCTTGTTCCGGATTATTATACCAGAAAACAGACGCTGACGAATGCAGAACGTTATATCACGCCGGAGTTAAAAGAATTAGAGGATACGATTCTTGGTGCGGAAGACCGTCTGGTACAGCTCGAATATGAATTATTCCGCGAAGTACGAGAAAAAATCGCGGCTGAAGTCATCCGGATTCAAAAAACGGCAAAGAATATCGCGTTTTTGGATGTGATGGCATCCCTTGCTTATGTCGCAGAAAAAAATAATTACTGCCGCCCGAAGATCAATGAAAAAGGTGTCATTGATATCAAAGAGGGACGCCATCCGGTTGTGGAACAGATGATTCAAAATGATCTGTTTGTCTCGAATGACACCTATCTCGATACAGACAAGCAGCGAATCTCCATTATTACAGGTCCGAACATGGCTGGAAAATCCACCTATATGCGACAGACTGCACTGATCGTTCTGATGGCACAGATCGGAAGTTTTGTGCCTGCGACATCTGCAAATATTGGAATCGTAGATCGGATTTTCACCCGTGTCGGGGCATCGGATGATCTTGCAAGCGGTCAGAGTACCTTTATGGTCGAAATGTCCGAGGTGGCAAATATTCTGCGAAATGCGACTAGTAAAAGTCTTCTGATTCTCGATGAGATCGGACGTGGAACGAGTACCTTTGACGGACTGAGTATCGCGTGGGCCGTCGTGGAGCACATCAGTAATCCAAAACTTTTGGGCGCAAAAACTTTGTTTGCTACACATTACCACGAGCTGACGGAACTGGAAGGCAAACTGGATAATGTACATAATTACTGTATTGCCGTCAAAGAAAACGGAGATGACATCGTCTTTTTACGTAAGATTGTTCCGGGTGGCGCTGATAAGAGTTACGGAATCCAGGTTGCACGTCTGGCCGGTGTACCGGATTCGATTATCGAGCGGGCAAAAGTGATCGTGGACGAATTGAGTGAAAATGATGTGACAGAATTAGTACAGCAGATTGCGGCAAAAGGAGAGACATCTCCACAAAAGAAACAGCCGGATGACTTAGAAATGTCGCAGATTTCTTTGTTAGATACAGTGAAAGATGACGCAATCATCAAAGAGTTAGAAGAGGTAGATTTAAGCCATATTACACCGATCGAAGCGCTAAATAAATTGTATGAATTACAAAATAAAGTAAAAAATAGATGGTAATAAGGGGGGAGACAGATGCCGGAAATAGTATTATTAGATCAACAGACCATCGATCAGATTGCAGCCGGAGAAGTAATTGAACGCCCGGCTTCTGTGGTAAAGGAACTCGTAGAAAATGCGATTGACGCGAAAGCCACTGCCATTACAGTGGAGATCAAAGACGGCGGAAAAAGTCTGATCCGTATTACCGATAACGGTTGCGGAATGCAAAAAGACCAGGTAAAACTTGCTTTTTTGCGTCATTCTACCAGTAAGATCCGACATGTAGAAGATCTGATGACGGTTTCTTCGCTTGGATTTCGCGGAGAAGCGCTGTCAAGTATTGCGTCCGTCGCACAAGTAGAATTGATTACAAAAACACTGACAGCGGTTTCTGGTGTACGCTATGTCATCGAAGGCGGTAAAGATCGTGAACCGGAAGAAATTGGCGCACCGGATGGAACGACGTTTCTGGTGCGCAATCTTTTTTTCAACACTCCGGTGCGGCAGAAATTTTTAAAAACACCGGCGACGGAAGCCGGATACATCAGCGCGATGATGGAACATCTCGCATTATCTCATGCAGATATTTCCTTCAAATTTATTGCGAATGGTCAGGTAAAACTGCAGACATCCGGAAACGGAAAACTCAAAGATATCATTTATCAGATCTATGGCCGTGAGATTGCAGCAAATCTGATTCCGGTATCGTTTGAATCAGAACGTTTTTCTTATCACGGTTTTATTGGAAAACCGTTGGTTTCCAGAGGAAATCGAAATTTTGAAAATTATTATATTAATCAGCGTTATATCAGAAGCAAATTGATCGCGAAGGGAATCGAAGAAGCGTACAAGCCGTTTTTGATGATGCATCAGTATCCGTTTACACTGCTCTATTTTGAACTGGACGGTACCCTTGTGGATGTGAATGTGCATCCAACAAAGATGGAACTTCGATTTCAGGAACCGGAGAAAATTTATAACGCAATTGTGCAGGGACTACGTGAGGCATTGACGCATAAAGATTTAATTCCGGAGGTATCCGCTGGCCCCGTGGAAAAGGGAAAAAAAGCAGCTGCTCCAAAACAGGAGGCAATTCCGGAACCGTTTGAGAAAAAACGACGGGAAGAGATATTCGAACAGAAAAACCAGGCAGAAGCCCCTCCGCAGCCAAAGGAGCCAAAACGGCCGGATTTTTTTGCGCGGGAAACAGATCATTCGTCCGCAAAACTGCAGTTGGAACAGGAAAATCCAGCCGGTGCAGAGAAACAGCAGATCAACCGGCAGTTAAACCAACCGGCAGTTCCAAATTCTGTTGCAGAGGCTCAGATGGAACAACCGAAAGCGGATCCGTTGCCGAGTATGACAAAGCTTCAAAAAACATCTGTGTCATCTGAAAACACAAAAACAGATGCAAATGAAGGACAAAAAGAGGCGGCACCACAAAGAAATGCTACGATTGATCCAGAAACGGTTTTTGTACAAAAAACTCCAAAACCGGAACAGATCGCCATAGCAGAAGATATTTTATACGGAGAGAATCCGACTCCGAAAAAGCGAAATGCCTATCGCATTATCGGACAATATCTTGATACCTACTGGCTGGTAGAATTCGAAGAAAAGCTATTTATCATTGATCAGCATGCGGCGCATGAAAAAGTGCTCTATGAAAAAATCATGCATTCGCTGGAAACGCACGAATTTACTTCACAGAATCTTTGTCCACCACTGGTCGTAACCCTTTCTATGGAAGAGGAGGTGCTGTTAAATCAGTATCTCTCGGAATTTGAAAAGATCGGTTTCGAGATTGCACCGTTCGGTGGGCGGGAATATGCGATTTCAGCTGTCCCGGATAACCTGTTCGGCTTAGACAGTAAACAGCTTTTATTTGATATGTTGGATGGACTAAGTGATGTAAATGGAAATTCTACGCCGGATGTGATCCGCCACAAAGCAGCAACCATGGCTTGCAAAGCAGCGGTAAAAGGGACGGAACATTTATCTCGACCGGAGGCAGAGGTGTTGATTGAGGAATTGCTTCAGTTAGAAAATCCATATAACTGTCCACATGGAAGACCAACGATCATTTCCATGACAAAGTATGAATTAGAGCGAAAATTTAAACGAATTGTATAGGAGGGATACCATGAAAAAGCCACTTGTCATCCTGACCGGACCAACGGCAGTCGGAAAAACCGAACTTTCCATTCAGCTGGCAAAAACAATCAACGGCGCTATTGTCTCCGCCGATTCCATGCAGGTTTACCGGGGAATGGATATTGGTTCTGCCAAAATCCGTCCAGAAGAAATGCAGGGCGTGGACCATTATCTGATCGATGTCCTTGATCCGGAAGAAACGTTTGATGTGCATACGTTTCAACAGATGGCAAAGGATGCGATGGAAAAGATCTGGGCAAATGGGCAGATTCCGATTTTAACCGGAGGAACCGGATTTTATATACAGGCTGTTTTATATGACATTGATTTTACAGAAGAAAAAACAGATCTTTCCTATCGTCAAGAACTCGAAACACGTGCAAAAACAGAAGGCAGTGCGGCCCTTTTCGAGGAATTAAAACGCGTGGATCCGGCTTCTGCAGAAATGATTCATGAAAATAACGTCAAACGTGTGATCCGCGCTCTGGAATTTTATCATGAGACTGGTGAAAAAATATCCGTGCACAATGAAAAAGAACGACAGAAATCTTCCCCATATCAATTTGCCTATTATGTACTAACGGATGATCGGGCAAAGTTATATCAGCAGATTGATTCCAGAGTCGATCAGATGATGCAGCAGGGGCTGGTTTCGGAAGTGCAACAGTTAAAAGCGCGCGGCTGCCGTAAAGACATGGTCTCCATGCAGGGATTGGGCTATAAAGAAATTTTGGCCTTTTTAGATAATGAATGCACGTTGGAAGAAGCTGTCTATATCATAAAACGTGACACACGTCACTTTGCCAAACGTCAGTTGACATGGTTTCGCCGTGAAAAAGAGGTGACATGGATTGACAAAGCTGCGTTTTCATATGATAATAATGCCATATTGCAATTTATAAAAAAAGATTTACATACAAAGGAAATTTTTTTATAGAAACAGAAAGGAACAAAAATGGAACAAAATTGGAAAGAAGAACAGTACCGGTCACTCGGTATTTCAAAAGAAGTATACGAATTTGGAACAACCATCGAAAAAGAGTTAAAAGAACGGTTTGAGACACTCGATGAAGTGGCAGAATTTAATCAATTAAAAGTTATTCGCGCGATGCAGCAGGAAAAGGTCAGTGCGGAGTGTTTTAACATTTCCTCTGGATACGGATATGATGACCTTGGCCGTGATACGCTGGAAAAAGTATATGCCAACTGTTTTAAAGGAGAGGATGCCCTTGTGCGCCCACAGATCACCTGTGGAACTCATGCACTGGCATTGGCATTGATGTCAAATCTGCGTCCGGGAGACGAGCTGCTTTCTCCTGTCGGGAAACCATATGATACATTAGAAGAAGTCATCGGCATCCGCCCGTCCAAAGGATCGCTTGCCGAATATGGCGTTACCTACAGACAAGTGGATCTGTTGGAAGATGGATCTTTTGATTATGAAAATATAAAAAACGCAATCAATGAAAAGACAAAACTGGTGACAATTCAGCGTTCCAAAGGCTATCAGACACGGCCAACACTTTCTGTTGCCCGAATCGGAGAACTGATCTCTTTTATTAAATCCATTAAACCGGATGTGATCTGTATGGTGGACAACTGTTACGGCGAATTTGTGGAAGAAAAAGAACCGTTGGAAGTTGGCGCGGATATGATGGTGGGTTCTCTCATAAAAAATCCGGGTGGAGGACTGGCGCCGATCGGTGGATACATTGTCGGGAAGAAAGAATGCGTGGAAAATGCCGCGTATCGTCTGACCTCACCAGGACTCGGAAAAGAAGTGGGCGCTTCACTTGGTGTCATCCAAAGTTTTTATCAGGGGCTGTTTCAAGCACCAACTGTTGTAAATGGTGCATTGAAAGGAGCGATTTTTGCTGCAAATATTTATGAAAAACTGGGATTTGATGTTGTACCGAACGGCACAGAAAGCCGACACGATATCATACAGGCTGTCACATTAAATTCTCCGGAAGCGCTCTGCGCCTTCTGTGAGGGCATCCAGGCTGCTGCACCGGTCGACAGCTATGTCACACCTGAGCCGTGGGCTATGCCGGGATATGATTCGGATGTTATTATGGCGGCCGGCGCATTTGTACAGGGATCTTCGATTGAATTGTCTGCGGACGGACCATTAAAACCACCGTATGCAGTCTATTTTCAAGGAGGACTGACCTGGTATCATGCAAAACTTGGTATTTTGATGTCTCTGCAGAAATTGTATGAAAAAAATATCATAAAATTATAAAATCGGCTAAAATTAAGACTTTCTTAACATTTTTAATAAAAAAAGTACCAAAAGCAGGTATACAATCGAAAACGCTTGTGTTAAAATAAACTGAATTGACTGAAGTTGATTGTTTACATAACCTTTAAGCAGAGAGAAAGCAGAAAGGAATTTTATGAACAAACATCTTACAGTAAAAGAGCTTCCTGTTTCAGAGCGCCCGTATGAGAAATTTAAGGAGCGTGGTGCAGAATATCTGACGGATGCGGAGTTATTAGCCATCATCATTCGCACAGGGAGTAAACAAATAAAATCCATAGAATTGGCCGAACAGATATTAAGTATTCGTCAGCAGGGAATCCTAAACCTGTATGAATTATCTTTCGAGGAGCTGCAGCAGATTTATGGAATCGGTGAGGTAAAAGCGATTCAATTAAAATCAATCGCAGAACTTTCCAGACGGATCTGCCGTGAAAGCCGGCGAAAGGATCTGGTCTTGCAGAATGCGCGAAGTGTCGCATTTTATTATATGGAGACACTCTGCCATGAATCAAAGGAGCATTTGCTCTTAAGCTGCTTTGATTCAAAATGCAGGCTCTGTGGGGATAGTCTGATTTCCGTTGGAACCGTCAATGCCTCATTGGTTTCGCCACGCGAAATTTTTATGGAGGCTTTAAAGAAAAAAGCGGTCTATGTTATCCTGCTGCACAATCACCCAAGCGGCGATCCGACACCGTCTGCAGAAGACATCGAAGTGACCAGACGGATTTTTACATGTGGACAGCTGCTTGAGATTCCGTTATCGGATCATATTATTATTGGAGATCATAAATATTTTAGTTTTAGAGAAAAGGGACTATTAAATAGTCCGAAGGGAGATTGCACATGAACAACATATTTGGCATTGATTTGGGAACCTGTAATATCAAGGTTTTTTGCAAATCCGCAAATAAAATTTTTAATGAAAAAAACACAGTTGCTATTGTAAACAAAAATGAATTATATGCTTATGGCGATGACGCATATGCAATGTATGAAAAAGCACCGGAAAAAATCAAAGTATCTTTCCCGATCACAAACGGTGTGATCGCAGATTTTGACAACATGCAGGCTGTGATGGGAGAATTTCTCGATAAATATGCAAAAGGAAAGGTAAAAGGTTCCGAAATTATCGTTGCGGTTCCGACAGACATCACAGATGTAGAAAAGAAAGCTTTTTCAGATCTGTTTTTACGCAGTCGTCTGAAACCAAAGAACGTATTATTATGTGATAAACCGATTGCAGATGCGGTAGGTCTTGGATTAGATGTGCACTCGCCGACTGGCGCGATGATCGTTGACGTTGGCGCGGATACAACAGAAATTTCCGTAATTTCACTTGGTGGACTGGTACTCAGCGACCTGTTACATTTTGGTGGAAACCGCATTGATGAGTCAATTATCAGTCACATCAAACGAAACTATAATCTGGTTATCGGCCAAAAGACAGCAAAAGTCTTAAAAGAGCAGCTGGGCTGTGCTTTGGAAGGTGCCGAAGGTTCTGCGGTCATCGTAGGACGTGATGTAGTAAGCGGTTTGCCGATTGAATTGGAGATTACGGCAGATGTCGTTTACGAGGCAATCAAAAACGATTTGAATTCGATTTGTAATTCGATCAAGATGATTCTGGAAAAAACACCTCCGGAGCTTGCAAAAGATATTATTTATTCCGGAATCTATCTGACAGGCGGATCTTCTCAGATTCATCATCTGGATGAATTATTTACAAATATCACACATATCAAGGTAAACACTTGTGAAGAGCCGGAAGAATGTGTTGTACGCGGATTGAATAAGATTGTAGCGGATGATAAATTTAGAAAACTGGCCTATAGTCCAAAATCAAAAATTTATAAATAGAGGGTAGCGTATGAGACGGAAATCAAAATCAAAACTTCCATCGAAATATTTATTGATGGCCCTGACCGTAGTATGTATTCTCGGAATGATCGTTAGTCTGACTGCTAATGTAAGCGGCGGGCCGTTAAATGCAGCAGCCGGATATGTCATCATTCCGATGCAGCGTGGAATTAATTCCATTGGAATATGGATTTCCGATAAAGCGGATAATTTGAAACAGCTTGGAGATGTCATGCAGGAAAACAAGGAACTGCAGGCGCAGGTGGATAAATTGACAACAGAGCTGAATACGATCAAATTGGAGCAATACGATTTAAAAGAATATCGCAAACTTTTGGACTTGGATGAAAAATATCCAAGCTACAAAAAGAAAGCTGCAAACGTCATCGGAAAAGATGCCGGTAACTGGTTTTCCACATTTCTGATCGATAAAGGCAGCAAAGACGGGATTGAAAAGGATATGAACGTGATCGCCGGAAGTGGATTAGTGGGACTTGTCACAGAAGTCGGTCCGAATTATGCAAAAGTTCGTTCCATTATCGATGACACCAGTAATGTCAGTGGAATGATCGTCACCACATCAGATCGCTGTATTGTCAGCGGAAATCTGAAACAAATGAATGATGACCAGGAAATTCCGTTTTCCAATCTGAAAGATTCGAAAAACAAAGTAAAAAAGGGTGCAGAGGTTGTTACATCACATATCAGTGATAAATATCTGCAGGGAATTTTGATCGGATACATCTCTGATGTACAAACGGATTCCAATAATCTGACAAAATCAGGAACGCTATCGCCGGCTGTCGATTTTGAACATTTAGGCGAAGTACTGGTTATTTTAGAAAAGAAAGAATATCAGAGTGAGAAAAAGGCAGCCAAATAGGCTGAAAATCCATAAAAATCGAGGTTTTTAAATGAAACGAAAAATAGCAGTTGGCGCAATTATGATTCTATGTTTTTTACTGCAAAGTACCTTATTTCAAGCATTGTCCTTTGCATCAATCTCTCCGAATCTGTTGATTATAGTGGTTTCTTCTTATGGTTTTATGCGTGGGAAAAAAGAAGGGATGATCATCGGCTTTCTTAGTGGATTACTGATGGATATCTTTTTTGGACCGGCGATTGGTTTTTATGCACTGATTTATATGTATATCGGTTATTGTAATGGGTTCTTTCGGAAATTGTTTTTCCCGGATGAAATCAAACTTCCACTGATGCTGATTTCGGTGAGTGATCTGGTATGTAACCTGTTAATTTATTTTTTCCTCTTTTTGTTCCGTGGAAAGTTTGAGTTTTCTTATTATCTGGTGCATATTATGATTCCGGAACTGGTATATACGATGCTGGTTACGGTTGTATTGTATTTTATTATTTTGCGTTTAGATCAGCGTCTGGAAAAGTCAGAGAAAAGGAGTGCAGGCAAGAGTGTTTAAGGCAATAAAAGAATTTTTCAGTCAAAACTTAAAATCCAGATTACTGATTGTTATTGCAATCATGGCTCTTTTCTCTGGAATTTTAATCTGCCGGCTGTTCAACCTGCAGATCATAAATGGTGAAGATTTCTTAAACAACTTTACTTTAAAAATAAAAAAAGAGATTACGATCAACAGTACCCGTGGAAATATTTTTGATGCAGACGGCAATGTTTTAGCATACAATGAGCTGGCGTATAATGTCAATATTGAAGACAACGGAACATATCCGAATACCCGTGTGAAAAATCGGGAGTTAAATGCTGAGATTCAAAAAGTCTTAGATATTCTGGATAAAAATGGAGATTCTATTGATAATGATTTCGGAGTCACCCTAAATGCGGATCACACGTATTCGTTTAATGTAGAGGGCAGTTCATTAAAACGCTTTTTAGCCGATGTGTATGGGAAAACCTCTTATTCAAAATTGATTTATGATGAAGAACTTGGTTATAATCCGGCAAATGCGTCAGCGGAACAAGTTATGCAGTATCTTTATGATCGTTATCAGATCTATTTATTTAAAAATGATAAAACAGCACAACAGGTATTACAATTATTTTACGATAAAAAGGATTTGAAAAAAACAGCGATTCGTAATATCGAGAATCAGTATCGGATTGCCGTGATTCGTTATAAGATTTCACAGAACGGTTATCAGAAATATATTGCGACAACCATTGCCTCCGATGTCAGTGAAGAGACGGTTGCCGTGATCAGTGAAAACCTGGATTCGTTGCAAGGGGTATCCATTGAAGATGATACTTCCCGTGCATATGTGGACAGCAAATATTTTTCTCATTTGATTGGCTATACCGGTACAATGTCGGATGCGGATTATCAGAAGTTGTCAAAAAAGAACAAAAACTATTCCCTGAATGATACGGTTGGAAAATCCGGAATTGAACAATATATGGATGAAAAATTGCAAGGAACAAAAGGCTCTGAAACCGTATACGTGGATAATTTAGGAAAAGTAATCGAAACGACTTCCTATAAAGAAGCCAATCCGGGAAATGATGTGTATCTTTCAATACGTAAAGATCTGCAGGAGGCTGTCTACGATCTGTTAGAACAGGAAATTGCCGGTATTGTTTATTCAAAAATTGAAAATATCAAAGAGTTTGATGCTAGTGAAGCGGCGTCTGCAGCGGATATCGTCATTCCGATTTATGACGTCTATTTTGCTCTGCTCAATAACAATGTCATTGACATTTCGCATTTTGCTGCAGAAGACGCATCGGAAAATGAGCGTGCTGTTTATCAGGCATTCCAGTCCAGCCAGCAGAATGCATTGACACAGGTTTCGAATGAGTTGAATTCTCAAGCTCCGACTTCGTTTGGAGAATTACCAAAAGAAACGCAGGCATACCTCAGCTACATCGCAACCATGCTGAGCAACCATCAGATTTTACTGACTAACAAAATTGACGCAACCGATGAAAAATGTCAGGCTTGGAAGGCAGATGCGATCAGCCTTTCTGAGTATTTGAAGTATGCGATTGACAAGGATTGGATTGATGTTACGCAGTTTGCATCAGATTCGAAATATTCGGATTCTTCTGAGGTCTATGAGCGATTAGTCGCTTATATTATGGACGAATTAAAAACAGATACAGATTTTTCCAAAAAAGTATACAAATATATGATAAAAAATGATACAATACAGGGAAGTCAGTTATGTTTGATCTTATTTGACCAAAATGTTTTAAAATCAGATGCCGAGGCATATGCAGGACTTAGTAACGGTTCCATCAGTGCATTTACCTTTTTGAAGGATAAAATTAAAAACATTGAAATTACACCTGCACAGCTGGCACTAGATCCGTGTACAGGTTCTTGTGTCATTACATCTGTGAAAACAGGAGAGACACTGGCTTGTGTAACCTATCCGGGATATGATAATAACCGACTTGCAAATAAAGTCGATTCGCAGTATTATAATTCTTTGCAGAAAGATTTATCATTGCCGTTATACAATTATGCGACACAGCAAAGAACCGCGCCGGGTTCCACATTTAAACTGTTATCTGCAACAGCAGGACTTGCCGAAGGTGCAATTTCTACAACCGAAACAATTGATTGCGAAGGAAAATACACAAAAGTGGATAATGAACCAAAATGTTGGATTTATCCTTCTTCACATGGTAGTTTAAATGTTTCCGGTGCAATTCAGAATTCCTGTAACTATTTCTTCTATGAAGTGGGTTATAGATTGAGTACAGTGGGAAATACGTTTAGTGATCCTGCCGGTATCGAAAAAATCCAGAAATACGCGAAATTGTATGGATTGGGCGACAAAACAGGTATAGAGGTGGAAGAAAATACACCACAGATCGCGGATGAATATCCTGTCATGGCAGCAATCGGTCAGAGTAATAACAGTTACACCACCACAGAAATCGGACGATATGTAAATGCAGTTGCAAACTCTGGTACCGTGTATAATCTGACACTGTTAAAAAAAGTCGATTCACCGGAAGGAAAAACGATTGAGACATATGCTCCAACCGTAAAAAATAAAATTGATGTGCTGAATGATCAGCAGTGGAATGCGATTCATGAAGGAATGGCAAAAGTTGTAGAGGATCTTGAATGCTTCAAAGGCTTTCAGATAAAAGTAGCGGGGAAAACCGGAACCGCGCAGCAGGTTTCGACGCGCCCAAACCATGCATTGTTTGTTGGATATGCTCCGTATGATAATCCAGAAATTGCAGTGGCTACCCGTATTGCGTATGGATATTCATCCCATAACGCAGCTGCGGCTACAAAAGAGATTCTATCTTATTATTTTAAGCAGGAATCAGAGAAAGATCTGTTAAACGGTATGGCAAACGATGTGGATTCTTCATCGAATTCCTTTACCGATTAAGACAGACAGAAAGGATACGAAATTTTCAAAGGAGAGGAAGGAATGGAGAAAATGTCACAACCTGTAATTTTAAAGAGCAATCGATATGGCATCAACCTGGTTTTGGATGATAAAACTCCTTTTTCGGAACTACTGACAGCAATTGTAGACAAATTTCAAGAGACGGAAAAGTTTTTTAAAGATGCGGATATGGCAATATCCTTTGATGGACGAGCATTAACACCGGAAGAAGAATATACGATTGTCGATACAATCACAAAAAATACCAGTGTGCATATTTTGTGTATCCTTGATAATGATAAGTCAAAAGAACAAATGATGAAAAACGAAATCGAAGAATATCTGGATCGCCAGTCCGAAAATACCGGTCAGTTTTTCAGAGGCACACTTCGTTCGGGTCAAGTAATGGAATCCGCATCCAGTTTAGTGATCATTGGAGATGTGAATCCAGGGGCAAGAGTAATCGCAAGCGGAAATATAGTTGTGCTTGGCGATTTGAAAGGATATGCCTTTGCCGGGGCAAATGGTGATGAGCATTCTTTTGTGGCTGCTTTGAATATGGATCCGATGCAAATTCGGATCGGCAGTGCCATAGGACGCTGCGCAGATAAAAGCGTGAAATCGTTTAAACCTTTGCGCAAGCGGGAAAAAGTGCAGGCAACGGAGCCACAGGTAGCTCGTGTGATCAATGGAAATATCAGTATCGAGCCAATCACCAAAGGATTATTAAATAATATATAGACTAGGAGGAACATAAGGGATGAGTGAAGTAATTGTTGTAACATCAGGAAAGGGCGGCGTTGGAAAGACAACTACGACAGCAAATGTGGGGACAGGGCTTGCGCAGTTAAATAAAAAAGTAATATTGATCGATACAGATATCGGATTACGGAATCTGGATGTCGTTATGGGATTAGAAAATCGTATCGTATACAATCTTGTAGATGTCGTGGAAGGAAATTGTCGGGTAAAACAAGCGATGATCAAGGATAAAAAATATCCAAATCTCTTCCTGCTTCCATCTGCACAAACACGTGATAAGACAGCTGTTTCACCAGAGCAGATGCAAAAATTGATTGAAGAATTACGTCAGGATGATTTCGATTATATTATCTTAGATTGTCCGGCCGGAATTGAGCAGGGATTTAAAAATGCGATTGCCGGTGCAGATCGCGCACTTGTTGTAACCACGCCAGAGGTTTCAGCGATTCGAGATGCGGACCGCATTATCGGTTTGTTGGAAGCAAACGATATTAAACAGACAGATTTAATTGTCAATCGTCTTCGAATCGATATGGTAAAACGTGGAGATATGATGTCTACAAACGATGTCACAGACATCTTGGCAATCAATCTGATCGGTGTTGTACCAGATGATGAACAAATCGTTATTGCAACTAATCAGGGAGAACCTCTTGTAGGAACAAGTTCTCTTGCCGGAAAAGCATATATGAACATTTGTCACCGTATTCTTGGCGAAGAGGTTCCGTTTATGGATCTGACACAAAAAACAGGTATTTTTCAGAAACTTGCCGGTCTTTTCAAGAAAAACTAGGGGGTAACAGCATGGGTGTAATGGAATTTTTTCGAAGAAAGAATTCCGGCGAAACAGCAAAAGACAGATTAAAACTGGTTTTGATTTCTGATCGGGCAAATTGTTCGCCGGAAGTAATGGAACGAATAAAAAATGATATCATTCAAGTGATATCAAAGTATATGGAAGTAGATAAAGAAGGATTAGACATTCAGATTACCCAGTCGGAAATCGATGGCGAATCCGGCGCAACTGGTCCGGCTTTATTTGCAAATATTCCGATTAAAGATATGAGACATTCAGGAAAATAAGCAGTTTTCTGCTTTGGGTAGGTATATGTTAAAACAATATCATTTAAAAAATTATAGATTTGGATTAATTTTTACAGTCATTGCACTTTCTATCATCGGAATTCTGATTATAGGAAGTGCGAAAGAATCCGTGCAGCGAATGCAGGTGTATGGATTGATTCTGGGATTGATCATTATGGTAGTGGTATCTCTTATAGATTATTCCTTTATCTTGCGTTTCAGCTGGATTCTTTACTTTTTAAACCTTATTTTGCTTGTCAGTGTAAAACTTTTTGGTGATGCGGCCGGTGGAGCTGTACGTTGGATTTCTTTTGGCGGAGTCCGTTTCCAGCCATCTGAACTTGCAAAAATAATTTTAATCTTATTTTTTGCGGCATTCTTTTCGAAATATAAAGAGGAGTTGAATACCTTTCAGATACTGGCAGCAACAGCTGTGCTGATGTTGGTTCCTTTGGTGCTGATTTTGATTGAACCGGATCTTTCTACAACAATTGTGACAGCAATGGTATGTATCACTCTGTTATTTGTAGCAGGTTTGAGTTATAAAATTATTGGCGTCGTTTTAGCGATATTTATTCCTGTATTTGCAATTGCCAGTTTTGCCATCTTAAATTATGGAGATTCTCTGGTAGAAAAATTTTACCAGCTCAGACGTATTATGGCATGGCTGCACCCAGAAGATTATCCGGATCTCGCTTTGCAGCAGCAAAACTCTGTTATGGCAATCGGATCTGGTCAGCTGATTGGAAAGGGATTAAATAATAACGTTGTTTCTTCTGTAAAAAACGGGAACTTTATTCTGGAGCCGCAGACAGATTTTATCTTTGCAGTCGCCGGAGAAGAGCTTGGATTTGTCGGAAGTGTTGCAATTGTGATTCTTTTATTTTTAATCGCTTTACAATGTATTCTGATTGGCCGAAGAGCAAAAGATCTTGCGGGAAGAATTATCTGCTGTGGTGTCGCATCGGTAATCAGCTACCAGGGATTTGTTAATATTTGCGTAGCAACGAATTTATTCCCAAATACAGGCTTGACGCTTCCGTTTGTCAGTTATGGATTGACCTCTTTGATCAGTTTATTTATCGGAATCGGGCTTGTATTAAACGTCGGGCTTCAGCAATCAAAATATGGAGGAGGAATATTAGAATGAACATTGGATTAATTGCACATGATTCCAAAAAGAAACTGATGCAGAATTTTTGTATCGCCTATCGTGGTATTTTATGCAAAAATGAATTATATGCAACCGGAACGACCGGTCGTTTGATCGAAGAGGTTGCAAATTTAACTGTACACAAATATTTAGCCGGACACCTTGGCGGTGCCCAGCAGCTCGGTGCTCAGATTGAACACAATCAGATTGACCTTGTAATTTTTTTGCGTGATCCGCTGACACCAAAATCACATGAACCGGATGTAAACAGTGTTGTTCGCTTATGCGACACACATAATATCCCGTTAGCGACAAACCTTGCAACAGCAGAATTACTGATCAAGTCTTTGGACAGAGGAGATTTAGAGTGGCGTGAGATGTATAAATAAATATTGGAAAATTTTTTGCATCTGCATCTTGCTTTTTGCGGTACTGACCGGATGTAAAAATAAAACAGAAATAACGTTAAACCGACCTTATTCCGTTGTAAATACAATGGAGCTTTTGTCTGCATCTCAAAATAAAGATCAGACCATAACAGCAAAGAATCAATCGCAGGATCAGGCATTATCATTTGCTTCAAAAAATCTTTGTGTTGCCGCAGATGAAAATACGCCGGATGATCCGTCATTTGATACTTCAACTGCTGAGGTTGTAGGTATCATGGATACTGGAACCAAACAAATTTTATATCAAAAAAATATTTTTCAAAAAATGTACCCTGCAAGTACAACAAAAATTATGACGGCTTATCTGGCCATCAAATATGGGAAATTAGATGATCTTGTCACTGTCAAAGATGATGTATTGACAATTCCTGGCGATGCATCAAAGTGTTATCTGAAACCAGGTGACACTTTAACATTAGAGCAATTACTCTATGGGCTGATGCTTAAAAGTGGAAATGATGCTGCACTTGCAATTGCGGATCATATTTCTGGCGATGTTGCATCTTTTGTAGATTTGATGAATAAAGAAGCGAAAACGATAGGCGCGACACACACGCATTTTGTAAATCCTCATGGGTTGCATGACGAGGAGCATTATACAACCGCTTACGATCTCTATTTGATGTTTCAAACAGCGCTACAGCAAGAAGAATTTTGCAAGTTGATCCAAACCTCTGAGTATGAGACTCAGTATACAGATGCACAGCAAAAATCTATTACAGCACAGTGGTCGAGTACGAATCGATTTTTAACCGGTGAAACACCGATTCCGGAAGGAATAAAAGTTCTTGGAGGAAAGACCGGAACAACAGATGTTGCCGGACACTGTGATATTTTGTACAGCCAAAATGTAGATGGTTCTTATCGCATATCAGTAGTTATGAAGGCAGATACAAAAGATAATATGTACAATCTGCTGTCGCAAATGCTTACGAAAACTGAATAAGCAGTTCAAAACAGCCTGCTTATTCAGTCTTCTTGTGAAATTAGGATAAACTTTCCATTCCACGGATTCGTCCATACATGCTGAGCAGGTACAAACCACTGATGCCAATGATTGCATAGATCAATCGGCTGAGCCAGGACATATTGCCACATAGCAGGGCAACTAAATCTAACTGGAAAAAACCGATGAGCCCCCAGTTGATGGCACCGATAATAACAAATGTGAGTAACGTGTAATCCAGTGCATTTGAATTCATGTTCTGCCTCCTTTCAGCAATAGTATCTGCAATGGAAAGAAAAATATGCAGGGTTTTTCGAATACATCATGGATTTTATCTGCTTTGAAACGGAGGGGAAAAATGGCAAAAAATAAAAAAATAGTCAAATATAAAAAGAGTCAGACAGCAAATATGGGAGTGATTATTTTTTCCGTCATCTTCCTCTATATGTGTTATAATTTATTTCAGTATTTTACACAATCACATGTATCTGTATATGAAGTACAGATGGGTGAAATCTCACAGGATACCATTTATACCGGATTAGTGATCCGGGACGAAGCCGTTTATACGACAGATTCCAGTGGTTACATTAATTATTATCGAAAAGATTCTTCGAAAGTCAGTACCTCCTCCGTTGTATATACAATTGATACAAATGGGGATGTGGCACAAAAAATCACAAGAGCCGACAGTGATGGATCTCTTTTAAAAAATGAAACCTTGAAAAATGTGGAAAATTCTGTAAATACATATGTAACGGATTACAATGATATGTCTTTTTATAGTGTCTATAATTTTAAGACAGGTATAAACGCAAAAGTGAAGGAAAATGTGAGTCTTGCTGCACTGGATAGTCTTTCTGATGCAATTGCGTATGCACAGAATTCGCATACATTTTCGACTCATTATCCGGACCAGCCAGGGATTATTACGTACTATACAGACGGTTATGAATCTGTTACTTTGGACAATTTTCAAAAAGATCAGTTTCAGGAAGCTGCGTATTCCAAAAATGACCTGCGAAAACGCGATAAAGTAGAGGCAGGAGATTCTGTATATAAACTTCTGATCAATGAGGATTGGTCGGTAGTCATTCCCATTGATCAATCAACTGCAAAACAACTAAAAGATACGACTGTGATTCAAACAAAGTTTTTAAAAGATAATAGTACTTTATGGGCGAATAGTGAAATAATAAAACGGGACGGCCGTCAATATCTTGTATTAAAATACCGTTCCGGAATGGTACGATTTGCAAATGACCGCTTTTTACGCATTGAACTCCAACTGGAGCAGACAAAAGGCTTAAAGATTCCAAATTCATCGATCATTCAAAAAATATTTTACAAAGTACCTGAACAGTATTTTTATCGGGACGAAGAAACTGGTTCCATTGGCGTTATGGTACAAGATAAAAAATCCGGAAGTCCGGCATTTTTGGCTGCAACAAAATATACCATCGGGAAAAAATGTTTTATCGAAGAGCCTGAAATTTGTGCCGGTGATATTCTTATAGATCCGGAGGATTCCAACAATCAATATGTCCTCGGGGCTTCCAAAAAATTGAAAGGTGTGTATAATATAAACAAAGGATACGCAATTTTCCGTTTGATCGATATTCTTTATCAAAATGAAGAATATTCCATTGTACAGACCGGTACATCAAACGGAGTTGCTGTTTATGATCACATCGCCCTGGATGGAGGCAGTATCCATGAAGGAGAGTTAATTCATTAAAGGAGAAATGTATTATGTTAAAGGAAAATCTTCAGAAAGTCGAAGAAAATATTCAAAAAGCCTGTGAAAAAAGCGGTCGTAAACGCGAAGAGGTGACGTTGATTGCCGTCAGCAAAACGAAACCTGTCGAAATGCTGCAGGAAATCTATGATCAGGGAACACGCGAATTCGGTGAAAATAAAGTTCAGGAACTGACAGAAAAATATGATCAGCTTCCAGAAGACATTCATTGGCATATGATCGGACATTTGCAGCGAAACAAGGTAAAATATATTGTGGATAAAGTAACTTTGATTCACTCTGTCGACTCTTACCGGCTGGCACAGGAAATTGATATTCAGGCCCAGAAAAAAAATGTTGTGGTACCGATTTTGATCGAAGTAAATATTGCAGAAGAGGATAGCAAATTTGGAATTCATCGAGAAGATGCCATAAAATTAGTAGAAGAAATTGCCGCTTTGCCTCATGTAGCCATTAAAGGTTTGATGACAATCGCACCTTTTACAGAAAATCCGGAGGACAATCGGAAATATTTTCGTAAAATTCGTGAATTATCCATTGACATTGCGAATAAAAACATTGATAATGTAAGTATGGACGTTTTGTCAATGGGAATGACAGGGGATTATATGGTTGCGATTGAAGAAGGGGCAACATTGGTCCGTGTCGGTACCGGAATTTTTGGCAAACGTAATTATAACATCTAGATGGACAGGCTGAATTTTATGCTGCATAACACTGACAAAATGGATAAAGTTTAATCTTATTCAGGGGGGAAATGGTATGAAGCATACACAATCAAATTTTACAAAAAATGAGAGCGAGGAGAATGCGTATGTTTGATCGAGTATTAGGAATGATGCATCTGAATGGTGAAGATGACGAATATTATGATGATGAATTTTATGATGAAGAAGAATATGAAGAGGAGCCACCGAAAAAACGCTTCTTTTCTAAACAGGAAGAAGAGCACGAAGAAGAAGTAGAATCCGATCGTCCGAGAAAGACTTCTTCTAAAATTACACCAATGCGTGCCGGAAAAAAGCAGGTGGGAGCAGGAATGGAAGTATGCGTAATCAGACCAAAGACAATGGAAGATGCGAGAGATATTACAGAAACACTGTTAAATAATCGCACGATTGTTTTGAATATGGAAGGCTTAGACATGGATATGGCGCAGAGAATCATTGATTTTGCGTCCGGTTCCTGTTATGCAGTAAGCGGAAATCTGCAAAAGGTTTCCAATTACATTTTTATTCTTACACCGTCAACGGTTGATATTTCCGGAGATATTCAGAGTATTGTGGATTCTTTGGACACGGGAATTGTAACCCCGAATTTTTAGGAGTGGATTCATGAAGGAAGACATGCAAATGGAAAAACGCTTTTTGGATCTGGCTCGTCAGGCACAGCGTCGAAACATTGTGACTTTCAGTGATTTTCTCACTTTAAATGAATTGGACATCCTACATCAGACCACAGTGAAACTGGAATCTTCCGTTTCACTGTTTGGTGGATATGAATTTGCAGAGCGTCAGATGGTTGCTTTCCTACCTGATGCTCTTTATTATGATTGGAATTATCCGATTCGCTGCTGCAAGATTACCTCCCGTTACCCCAAATTTGCGGAAGAGCTAACACATCGAGATGTCCTCGGTGCCGTCATGCATTTGGGAATCGAGCGATCAAAAGTAGGAGATATTGTGGTAGATACAAAGAAAAAAGTCGTATACCTGTTTACAACAGAGGCAATGGCGGATTATCTATTGGAAAATTTAACACGGATTCGCCATACAGAGATTCAAATGGAAAATTGTGACCCTTCCGATCTTCACATCCAGCCGGAGTTCGAGATAAAGCACGGCATTGTCTCTTCCGTACGACTGGATTGTTTGGTTGCCTGTTTTGCAAATGTTTCCAGAAGCAAGGCACTTACCGCTATTCAGAGTGGAAAAATATTTATCAATGGAAGACTGATGCAAAATCCATCCTATTTTTGCAAAAACGGCGAAGTGCTTTCGATTCGTTCCGTTGGAAAATTTATTTTTGATTCTCAGGATGGGACCACTCAAAAAGGGCGTACACGCATTACTTATCGGAAATACATCTAGTGCACTAGTGTACTACGGTGTTTGACGAAACATCAACGCTACCGTATCAAACGGAAAATGACCGTGTCAATACACTGGAAAATACGAATAGAAAGGAATATAGATCATTGAAAAAAATAGACGTTAGTTATGAAGGAAAAAAATGTTATGAAATAAAGTTGACTGATACCTTTGATGCTCTTGTAGAAGAATTGTATACCCTCGGTTATGCATCAGAACGAAAAATCTGCATCGTATCAGACAGCCATGTTGCACCACTTTATTTAGAAACAGTACAAGCGATTTTACAGACGAAGTACCCAAATGTCTTTTCATTTACCTTCCCGGCCGGAGAAGCACAAAAAAATTTGAGCACAGTGGAAGATCTTTACACGTACTTAATTGAGCAGAAATTTGATCGAAAAGATCTGCTTTTGGCTTTAGGCGGGGGTGTTGTCGGTGATTTAACCGGATTCACTGCGGCTACTTATCTGAGAGGAATTGATTTCATACAGATTCCGACCTCATTACTGGCACAGGTGGATAGCAGCATCGGCGGAAAGACCGGTGTCGATTTTCAAAAATATAAAAATATGGTCGGTGCTTTTTACCAACCGCGCCTTGTCTATATGAACTTAACCGTTTTAAAAACTCTGCCGAAAAAGCAGCTTTCTTCCGGAATCGGAGAAATTTTAAAGCATGGTTTGATCAAAGACGCAAACTATTTTAACTGGATGAAAGAACATCACGAGCAAATTTTAAATCTTGAATTTGCTGCTTTAGAGGAAATGGTTTATCGCAGCTGCCTGATCAAACGTGATGTTGTGCAGCGTGACCCAAAAGAACAGGGCGAACGTGCACTTTTAAATTTCGGGCACACAATCGGTCATGCGGTTGAAAAATTATCTGATTTTAAATTATATCACGGTGAGTGTGTTGCAATTGGCATGGCTGCTGCATCCTTCCTATCTATGAAACAGGGAAATTTGACAAAAGAAACGTATGACATGATCTGTGAAACGATTCAATCTTTTGATCTTCCGATTTTCGTTGACAATGAACTTCCGGAAGAAATCCTTGCAGCAACGAAATCGGATAAAAAAATGGAAGGTAATAAAGTGAAATTTATTTTGTTACACCAGGTCGGCGAGGCCTATATAACAAAAGATCTTATGGATGAAGATCTTTTGAATGGTATTCATTCCGTATTACAGTAAAAAAATGGTTTACATAATATTTTTATGTAAACCATAAGAAAGGAACATCATGGAATCAACAAAACATCGAAAAAAAATGCTATATGGCGCATTGATCACGATTTTTTTGATCGTGCTGGATCAACTTACAAAATATCTCGCGATAGAGCATTTACAAAATCGTACCCCATTTGTTTTGATTCAAAATGTATTTGAATTACAATATTTAGAAAACCGGGGGGCAGCGTTCGGAATTCTTCAAGGGAAGAAATGGTTGTTTGTGATATTGACGGTTCTGGTCGTTGGATTTCTTGGATATGTTTATAGAAGGATTCCAATGACTGCACATTTCCGTTTATTTCGTGTGATCGCAATTCTGTTTCTTGCCGGTGCACTTGGAAATTTCATTGATCGGGTCGCTCGAAATTTTGTGGTTGATTTTTTCTATATCCGGTTGATCGATTTCCCGATTTTTAATGTAGCGGATATTTACGTTACTGTCGCGACAGCACTGATGCTCATCGCCATATTATTTATCTATTCAGAAGACGAATTAGATACGATTTTGAAAAATATTCGTCCACAAAAAAAATAGTTCAGCATATCATCGGGACAACCTGAGATTGTCCCGATTCAGAAAGAAAGGAATTATATGCGACAAGAGGAAATCCTTACATTTGAAGTAACAAACGAAGAAACTGGTACGCGTCTGGATAAATTTTTGGCAGAAAAAATGCCGGATCAGACGCGTTCTTTTTTACAAAAACTGGTAAAAGACGGTTATGTATCTATAAATAGTACGCTACAAAAGGTAAATTATAAGATGCGCGCAAAAGATCAAGTAACTGTACAGCTTCCAGAACCACAGGAATTGTCCATTGAACCAGAAAACATTCCGCTTGATATTTTATATGAAGATGCAGATGTCTTGATCGTCAATAAGCCAAAGGGAATGGTCGTGCATCCTTCTGCTGGACATAGTCGTGGAACATTAGTAAACGCGATCATGTTTCATTGCAAAGACAGTCTGTCCGGAATCAATGGTGAAATTCGGCCGGGAATCGTCCACCGAATTGATATGGATACAACTGGTTCTCTGATCGTTTGCAAAAATGATCAGGCACATGTCAAAATTGCAGAGCAGATCAAAGAGCATAGCGTTACACGCCGGTATCGAGGGATCGTGGTTGGCGTTGTCAAAGAGGATACCGGCACCGTCGAGGGCCCGATCGGGCGTCATCCGATCGATCGAAAAAAAATGGCGATCAATCCCAAAAACGGAAAACCGGCTGTGACACATTTTCGTGTACTCGAACGTTTCCCGCACCATACCTATATGGAATTTGAACTAGAAACCGGTCGTACCCATCAAATTCGCGTTCATATGGCATCCATCGGGCATCCGTTACTAGGGGATACTATTTATGGAAGTGGGAAAAATCCTTATCACCTGCAGGGGCAGACGTTACATGCTATGACGATCGGTTTCATTCATCCAACCACTGGGAAGTATTTGGAAGTTTCTGCTCCACTGCCGGAATATTTTGAAAAATTATTGAAAAAATTGAAAAAATAACTTTTTCTATACTTTTCCTCCAAAAAGTTGTATAATATAGATAGAAGAAAAAACAACAACAGCGCACTTTCTATGAAAGATGCACAAATAGATGTGTCATTGTTCAAAGAAAGCGAGAGAGGGGGACTACATATGGAAAAGTTCGTTATTACAATTGGACGTGAATTTGGTAGTGGAGGTCGAAAAATCGGAAATGCACTGGCAGAAAAGCTGGGAATCAAGTGTTATGATAAGGAGCTGTTAAAACTTGCTGCAAAAGAAAGCGGTTACAGTGAAGAAATTTTTCAACATCAAGATGAAAAACCGACAAACAGTTTTTTATATTCACTGGTGATGGATACCTACTCCATTGGTGGCTATGCATCGGCACCGTTTGTGGATATGCCGCTGAATCATAAAGTCTTTTTAGCACAGTTTGAAACGATCAAAAAACTGGCTGCATCTGAATCCTGTATTATTGTGGGACGGTGTGCGGATTATGCACTGTCGGAGATGCCAAACTGCATCAGCGTGTTTATCCAGGCATCCGATATGGAAAAACGGATTCATTATGCGGTATCCGAACTGGATATTCCGGAAAATAAGGTGAAGGATATCATCCACCGCACAGATAAACAGCGAGCTAATTATTACAACTACTACACCAGCAAAAAGTGGGGCGATGCCAGAAGTTATGATCTTTGTCTGGATAGCAGTAAGATTGGTATGGACGGATGCGTGACCATGATCTTACAGTATTTGGTTACACGAAAAATCTTAAAACCGGAAGAACTTGAAACCATGAAATAATTTTTTGTATCAAAGCAAGTGGTTTACAGAAATAAATTCTGTAAACCACTTGCTGCAATTTACTTCGTTAAACTTGGGTTTAGTTTCTGTTCACACCATATTTACGCTTTATATGAGTGTAAGTCTTTGCAGTTTCTACTTTATTGGCCTCCCACTACATTTTCGCGACCACCACTTTTTGGGCACTTTGCCGAAAAATATCTCAACCGGGG
>JBJENW010000202.1:0-2075 GCA_051880395.1 Lachnospiraceae bacterium
GTGTTGCAAACGGAACGTACTTGTGAATTTATAAAAATATTCCGTATGGAACATTTTTTTGAATATTAAAAACAATGTTTCGACCAATATATGTATGCTTTGTATTTCTTTTTCTGAATAAAAAACTACAAAAATCTTTACATTAGCCAGAAACGTATCGGGTTCACAACTCTTTTCCTAAGCAAAAAATATCTCAACCTATCGTCTCCAATACACAGTTTCCGAAATTCGGCAGGGTGCATGCAACGGGGACGGCTGCTTCCAGAAAGGCTTTGACAGAAATGTTAGTGAGCTTGGGTGGGCGGATTTGCGATGCCTTTGCTGTTTTGCCGAGAGGCGTACAAACTGTGCGCAGGTGTATGTGGGAGAAAGAGTCTGCTTCTGAGTCTTTCTCCCACATACACCTGCGTGCAGTTTGTACGACATTCGGAAAACAGCAAAAATAAAGCATCGCAAATCCGCCCACCCAAACTCGACTTCATTTCTGTCTAGCCTTTCTGGAAGCAGCCGTCCCCGTTGCATGCACCCTGCCGAATTTCGGAAACGTCCGTATGGAAACTCCCCCCGGTTGAGATATTTTTCGCGTCCCCTTTTTCATAGAGTAGTGGGGCCGATCGTGTTTCGGGTGGCCAACATCCTTTGAAAATCCACAAATGCACGAATTAATTTTCTTGTAGACAGACAGGTATCTCCACTATCCAGATAGATCAGATTTTCTTTGACATCAATTTCTTTTACATGACTGCAATTTACAAGAAATGACCGATGGCACCGGAAAAAGTTCTCTCCCAACTGAGCCTCTACCTCTTTCATTTTTCCCGAAAATTCAATGATACTCGTCGTTGTATGTAATAACAAATGGTGCAATGTCTCTGCTGTCTCAATATACAAAATATCATCCAATGCAATACAATGTTCCCGATCGGCTGTCTTTATGGTAAAGGTCGGCTGTGACTGATTTTGTGGGGAGGTATATCGTTTATATGCCTCTAAGATACAGTCATGTATCCGTGATTTCATCGCACCGGAATCGTCCATCTGATCTTTTATAATATAATCCAATGCCTCGACACGATACGTAAATGTCATGGTTGCCATTCCTGCAAGTGCCGTCAAAAAAACGATAAATCCTCTCGGGTCCATCTTGCGCAAACGCTGTGCCAATTGAAGTCCATTGATTTCGGCATTCAGATCAATATCCAAAAAATAGATGCCCGGATCGCTCTGTGTTTCTGCCACACGCAACACTTCATACGGATCTGCTGTCTGACAGAGAAACTTCAGATCACACTCCTCAATCAAAACAATATTTTCTATGATTTTTGCGGCCATTTCGCGCTGTTTCTCATTATCTTCGCATAAGTATATATTTAACACGTTTCTTTTCCTCCTACAACTGTTTATTATTATAAGCTGTGTGAAGGAAAAAAGTCAACGTGCTTTCTGTCTCCTGCCACGGCAAGCGCAAGCTTTTGTTACTGTTCAATCTTTATTTTTACGCTTTATATGGGTGTAAGTATTGCGGACGGGACTGTATTGGCCACCCGAAACTTTATCGGCTCCACCACTCTTTGAAAGAGGCGGGACGCGAAAAACATCTCAACCGAAGGGGTCCTATGCGGACGTTTTGCCCCATGTGTGTCTGCCCTCCGAAAAAACACGACTCCTGTTCCGGCGAGCTAAGTCCTAAGAGTTTCTAAGCCTCTCAGGAGAGCCTTCGAGCCTAAGAAACTCTAAGGACTGGATCTCGCCTACACCCGTCGAAACGTTTTTTCGGAGGGCAGACACACATGGGGCAAAACTGTGTATTGGAGACGGTAGGCTGAGTTTTCAAAAAATGTGCCGAATCGACTACGTTTTCGTTCAGTGAAATATATTTCGGTCAGAACATTATTTTGAACTTCCAAAAAAGTATCGACTTCACCATTCTCTTACCCCAGCAAAAAATATCTCTACCAATCGTTTCCAATACACAGTTTCCGGGATTCGTCGGACTCTGCGAACAGGGGTGACCGGGACGGATGTGGCTTTGACAGAAATGATAGTGAGTTCGGCTGGGTGGGGGTGCGATGCCC
>JBJENW010000203.1:0-11609 GCA_051880395.1 Lachnospiraceae bacterium
ACTTCATTTCTGTCTAGCCACTTTTGAACCAGCCGCCCCTGTGTTCTCTCCCAGCAGAATGCCGGAAACGTCCGCATAGGAACTCCCCACGGTTAAAATATTTTTCGTCGAAGTCCCCAAAAAGTAGTGGAGCCAGTAACGTAGTGGTTTGCTCGAAAAATCAGAAATTGTCAGTTCAAATGATGGTGATTTGGTATTTTTTTAGCCAGTAATTGATCTGGAGCAAATAGGCGATCATTTGAGGTCCGGCCATTAGTTGTCCGTACCATGGTCTGCCGTAATCTTTTGGTGCGTCGAGAAATTTTTGTACTTTTTTTGTATCTAAAAATGGACGGATCGGTGCGTTAGAATCGGAGAGCACTTCGCGCATTGCATCGGCAAGCATACGCTCATAGGCAGGATGGTACGTTTTTGGATATGGACTCTTTTTCCGCCAGAGTACTTCGTCAGGCAGTTTGCCACTGGCAGCATGACGCAGCAGCGATTTGACAACGCCGTTGTGACACTTCATGTTCCATGGCACATTCCAGACATATTCGACGATACGGTGATCGGCGAACGGGACACGCGCTTCGAGACCAGAATACATGCTGGTGCGGTCCATGCGGTCAAGGAGAGTGACCATAAACCATTTCAGATTTAGATACGAAATCTCTCGGCGACGTTTTTCGGTCGGGGTGTCAGAGGAGAGAAGCGGTGTTTCCTGTATGGTACGTTCATAGGCAGCGCGCGCATAAGCATCCATCGGGAGTTCACGCAGAAAATCTTCGGACAAAAGCATCTGGCGGGCAGACATATCCTGAGACCATGGAAAGGCTGCCGTATGGAACGCCTCCGGTTTATGAAACCACGGGTAACCGCCGAAAATTTCGTCCGCACATTCTCCTGTCAAAGTCACTTTGTGCGTTTTTGCGACTTCAGAGCAGAAATAGAGCATGGAGGATTCTACATCGGCCATACAGGGAAGATCTCTCGCATCCACGGCACGAAACAGATTGGTAAATTGGGCTTCGTTGTCACAGGTTAAGAAATGGTGGATACTGTGACAAAAATCAACCATTTTTTCGACAAACGGACGGTCCTGACTTGGTTGAAACGAGTTTGCCTGAAAATAGGTGTCGTTTCCGGTAAAATCAAAGGAAAATGTGTGTAGTTCCTTCCCTTTTTCGCGTAGCTTCTTTGCACAGATCGCAGTGACCAGACTGCTGTCCACCCCGCCGGATAAAAAAGTACAGATCGGGATGTCGGAAAGCATCTGCATCTGCACCGCATCTTCGAGAAGCCAGGCTGTTTCTTCAATGGTCTTTTCGTAGCTGTCCGTATGCGGATGGCTTTCTAATTTCCAGTAGCAGTGATCGTTTAAGTGATTGTCATGTAAGGTCAAAAAATGCCCCGGCAGTACTTCATAGACATCTTTAAAGACACCTTTTCCGTATGTTTTTGCCGGGCCAAGTGCAAAAATTTCACATAAACCGTCGGTGTCAAGGACGGGTTTGACGTTCGGAAATGTAAAAATCCCTTTTAATTCCGAAGCGTAAAGTAAGGTATGGTCGGCAAGATAGGTATAAAATAACGGTTTTACGCCGAGCCGGTCACGAAACAGAAAAAAGGTCTGTTTGGCATCATCCCAGATGGCAAAAGCAAAGATACCATTCAATTGTTTGACATAATCAGCACCATGCAGCAGATATCCCTGCAAAATGACTTCGGTGTCGCTGTGCGTGGAAAACTGTGCACCCTCTGCAGATAATTCTTTGCGCAGAGCGGGTGCATTATAAATTTCTCCGTTAAAGCTGATGGTGGCTGTTTTTCCATTATAAGAGCGTGTCATAGGCTGTTGTCCGCGTGCGAGGTCCTGAATAGAAAGTCGGGTATGGGCCATTCCGCAGTGATTACACAAAAAGGTTCCGTCTTCATCGGGACCGCGTCGTTTGAGTACCCGATTCATGGTTTCTAAAATGGTGAGATAAAACTCCTGCTGTTTTGTATAGGCAGCATCAAAATTGCAAAAACCTGAGATTGCACACATAAAAGGTTCCTTTCTGAAAAAGAGTGAATTAACATGGGGTTTCTAGCGGCGGACACAGAAGCGGCTGGAGCTGTTTTTGGTCAAGCGCAGCTTCGGCAGCGGGTACAAGTTTTCTGGTGTCTGCGGTCAGAGAATGGGGCTTTTTTTCGGGGCTGTCCTGTCCGAATGGCACGAAATAAATGTGTCGCGAATTACAGAGCAGACCGATATTTTTCATGTTAAAACCAAGTGCGTCGTTGGTGGAAATGGATAAAAGCAGCGGTTTTTCATTTCGCAGATGCGCTTTGGCAGCCATCAGAACCGGGGTGTCGGTAATCCCGTTTGCCAGTTTTGCCAGTGTATTTCCGGTGCATGGCAGAATGATCAGAAGATCAAACAAGTCATGCGGACCGATCGGTTCGACTTGCGAAATCGAAAGAAGCGGTGTGTGTCCAGTGATAGCATTTGCTTTTTCTAAAAAATCATGCGCCTGACCGAATCGGCTGTCGATGGTCTGGGCAGCATCGGAAAAGATTGTCTGCACATCCGCGCCGGCATCGATCAGTTCGCGCAGCGCCCCAAATGCCTTCTCATACGTACAAAATGAGCCGGTAAAAGCAACGGCGATTTTTTTAGAATTTAGAGTCATAAAAATCCTCCTGTTTGATACAGTCCCATAAAAGTTCAGCAGAGGTCCGGGGAGCGAGACGACCCGGAAGAGCGGGAAGCAAAACCGGTACGACCGCACTGTTTTCGAGTGTGCAGGGCGGTGATGTGATGTCAAGAAATACGGCATCCGGGCGAATTTTTGCAGCACAGTCTGCACAAAGCGAAAAGTGTGGAATTGTTTGAAAAATCACGTCGCAGGATTCGATCCGACTGCAAAGAGACTCTATGGAAGAAACCGGGTCAGCCAAAAGTGAGGAACGGGCCAGAGCCTTTGTATCCCGATCATAGGTGAAGGTGGTACAGTGAAAGTGTCTCAGGTAAGAGAGCAGAGTGCTGCCACAATGTCCACAGCCGAGCACCAGACAACAGCTGTCCGTGAGGGTGCGGTCACTGCGAAAAATGGCTTCCGCGAGCATGCCTTCTGCAGTGGCAATGGTATTTTTCCAGCGAATCGACGGGCATTTCAGGTAATCATGGCAGTAAATATTTTTTTCCTGCGCTTGCATCAAAAAGAAATCCGGGATTGCGCCTGCAAACAGATGGCAGTGCTCTGGCAGCAGGGAGATCAGACTCTCAGCGTTTAAGGTCAGACGGACAGCAGATTTTTTTTGTGTTTTTGTATCAAAAAACTGCGTGGTCACATGAAACAGATTTTCCCGAAATAAGGGAACCGGAAGCAGTACGATATCCGCCTGGCTGACCGTTTCCTCTAACGTGTCACAGCAGCAGACCGATGCTGCAGCTGAAGTCGGCAGACCAAATACCCGCACATCTGCACCGTTTTTGGAAAGAATCTGTGCCAGATAAACCTGACGCGCATCGGTGCCGATAACTGCAGCAACTGGATTGTTTTGCAAAATCGAATGAGACATAGTGGGATCCTGAATCTGTTTTTCTTTAAAATATGCAATTGTTGTCTCACATGTTCCTGTTTTATATGGGTGTAAGTGTTGCGGACGTTTTCGAAATTCGGCTGGGTGGGCAAGACGGGGCGGCTGCTTCCAGAAGGGCTAGACAGAAATGAAGTCGAGTTTGGGTGGGCAAATCTGCGATGCTTTATTTTTGCGGTTTTCCGAATGTCGTACAAGCTGCACGCAGGTGTATGTGGGAGAAAGACTCAGAAACAGACTCTTTCTCCCACATACACCTACGCACAGCTTGTACGCCTCTCGGTAAAACAGCAAAGGCATCGCAGATTTGCCCACCCAAGCTCACTAACATTTCTGTCAAAGCCCTTCTGGAAGCAGCCGCCCCGTCTTGCCCACCCAGCCGAATTTCGGAAACTGTGTATCGGAATCGAATGGTTGATATATTTTTCGCCTAGGAAAAGAAATGGCTGCCCGGAACTTTTTAGGATGATGTAAAGATTTGTTCCATCTACAAACAACTTATGCTCAAAAAATATATATGGATTCTTTAAAAATATGGACGTGTCAGTGTACTGTATCATTGATATTTCGCCTAATTGACTTGATTTTTTTCAATTGAACCATTCTAAAATCAGCGACATAGCTCCCGCTACGCCTGCGATTTTGAAACGGAACACTTATTGGTCGAAACATTGTTTTAAATATTGAAAAAAGTATCGGATTCACCATTCTTTTCCTTAGCGAAAAATATCTCAACCGATCGTCTCCAATACACAGTTTCCGGGATTCGGCGGACGCAGCGGACAGGGGGAGCACAAACACATGTGGCTTTGACAGAAATGTTAGTGAGTTTCGGATGGGTGGGGCGCGATGCCTTTGCTGTTTTTCCGAGAGGCGGACTGGCTGTGCGTAGGTGTATGCAGGCGAAAGAGTCCGTTTTTGAGTCTTTCGCCTGCATACACCTGCGTGCAGACTGTACGACATTCGGAAAACTGCAAAAATAAAGCATCGCACCCCACCCATTCGAAACTCGACTTCATTTCTGTCTAGCCACATGTGTTTGCGCTCCCCCTGTCCGCTGCGTCCGCCGAATCCCGGAAACGTCCACATAGGAATCCCCCCGGTTGAGATATTCTTCGCGCCTCGCCTTTTCAAAGAGTGGTGGAGTCGATACAGTTTCGGGTGGCCAATAAAGTATAAATACACAAAAAGATATTCAGCTTTGTATAAATTGTGCATATTGACAGAAAACGAAAAATGCGTTATTCTAATTATAGGAAAAAAGTAATAAAATGTTTGGAAAATAAATGGGTGCGAACAATGCAGAGAGATCAATGAAAAAAGATAATTCAGCAGATACGTTCGCGCTCTTTTTTTCACTAAACATGAGTTTCAGAGAAGGTAAAGGAGGTGCAGGGAATATGTTTCATTTCAAAAAGAAAAAAGGGGAGACGGGAATGATCCTTTCGTCCCCGGTGAGAGGAAAGGCGGTGAGTTTATCCCAGGTCAATGACCCAACCTTCAGCGAGGGGATGCTGGGAAAAGGAATGGCGGTAATGCCCGAGGAAGGAAACATTTATGCACCCGCAGACGGGGAGATCAGTCTGGTATTTGATACCCTGCATGCGGTGAACATGGTCACATCGGAGGGAATAGAGGTATTGATCCATATTGGACTTGATACTGTTACCCGAAAGGGTGCCGGTTTTCAGGCACATGTAGCGACCGGAGATCACGTAAAAAAGGGAGATCTGTTATTGACCGTGGATCTGGATGCATTAAGAGCAGACGGATTTGACACTATCATTCCAGTGGTGGTGTGCAATACGGATGACTATGCAGAGGTGCTCGAAGCTGCGTCGGGGGAAGTCGCAGCAGGCGAGGATCTGATCCGTGTAAAAAAATAATTCCCATAGGGGAATGAAGGGGGAATCGCTATGATGAAATTTTTACAAAAACTAGGAAAATCTTTGATGCTTCCGGTAGCATGTCTGCCGCTGTGCGGTTTGTTGATGGGTATTGGATATGCACTCTGTCCGGCTACAATGCAGGGCGGTGAAGCAACTGGATTTGTACAGATGTTAGGACTGTTTCTGGTAAAAGCCGGATCGGCATTGATCGACAATATGGCACTATTGTTTGTCATCGGTGTTGGCGTCGGAATGTCGGATGACAATGATGGTACCGGCGGTGTCGCTGCATTAGCATCTTGGTTGATGATCACGACACTGTTAAGAACCGATTTTGTGACAACGATCATGCCGAGTATCGCAGAAAATGAGAACTCCGTACTTGCTTTTGATAAAATTGCAAACCCGTTTATCGGAATCCTTGCAGGTGTGATTGGCTCATCCTGCTATAACCGCTTTAAATCAACGAAATTGCCGGACTGGTTGTCGTTCTTCAGTGGCAAACGCTGTGTTGCGATCGTTGCCGGTGTGATCTCGATTATTGTATCTGCGATTCTGTTGTTTGTATGGCCGTTGATCTTTGGAGGATTGATCTCTCTTGGAAAAGGAATTTCTGGTATGGGAGCAATCGGAGCAGGTATCTATGCATTTCTGAATCGACTATTGATTCCGACTGGTCTGCACCATGCACTGAATAATGTGTTCTGGTTTGATACGATCGGACTTGGCGATCTGAGTCATTTCTGGGCAGGTGAGACTGCTGCAGATGTATCCTGGGATCTTGGAATGTATATGTCGGGATTTTTCCCATGTATGATGTTTGGTATACCAGGTGCTGCACTTGCCATGATCCAGTGTGCAAAACCGAAAAAGAAAAAAGTAGCGATCGGACTTGTTGCATCAGCTGCTCTTTGTGCCTTTGTCTGTGGTGTAACAGAGCCGTTTGAATTTGGCTTTATGTTCCTTGCTCCGGTACTGTATGTCATCTATGCTGCACTGTATGGCATCTTTACAGTTATCACGGTATTGGTTGGTTTTCGTGCAGGTTTCTGTTTCTCCGCCGGTGCGACAGACCTTGTATTCTCGTCCTCCCTTCCAGCTGCACAGAATACTTGGATGATCATTCCGCTTGGAATCGCTGCATTTGTTGTATTCTATGCGGTATTCCGGTTTGCCATTCTGAAATTTGACTTAAAGACACCGGGTAGAGAAGACGATGATGAAGAGGCAGAGAAAAAAGTGGTACTTGCAAACAATAACTATACAGAAGTTGCGTCCATCATTCTGGAAGGTGTCGGTGGAAAAGACAATGTGACAAGCATTGACAACTGCATCACCAGACTCCGTTTGGAAATCAAAGATTACACACTCATCGACGAGAAGAAAATAAAATCAGCCGGAGTGGCCGGTGTGATTCGACCGGGAAAGAATTCCCTGCAAGTAGTGATCGGAACAAAAGTACAGTTTGTTGCGGATGAATTTAAGAAACTTTGCAAATAATGTTTGGGTACTGTGTCAGGCGGCGGTCCTGCTGCCTGACACAGTATTTATTGGTGTGTACGCTGATGAAATTTGTGTTCAATTGGCAGGAGATCAGTTACAAAAGCGAGTGCAAGGAAGCGTTTGAGAATACATGAAAAAGAGAAAGGAGAGAAACCATGATTCGATTTGTACGAGCAAGGGATTATAATGATATGAGCAGGAAGGCTGCAAACATTATCAGTGCGCAGGTGATCGTAAAACCGGAATCGGTGCTTGGCCTGGCGACCGGATCCTCTCCGATCGGTGCATACGAATGTCTCGTTCATTGGTATGAAAAAGGGGACCTGGATTTTTCACAGGTCACAAGTGTCAATCTCGATGAATATCGTGGATTAGACCATGAAAATGAGCAGAGTTATTATTATTTTATGCATGAGCATCTGTTCGGAAAAGTGAATATTGATCCAGAGAGAACATTTGTCCCAGATGGCACGATCTTAGATGCAAAGGAAGCATGCGAGACATACGATGCCATTGTGAATGCGACAGGAGGTGTCGATCTGCAGGTATTAGGGCTTGGGCATAACGGGCATATCGGATTCAATGAACCGGATCAGGTGTTTGCAAAGGGAACACATTGTGTGGATCTGTCCGAGTCTACGATAGAGGCAAATGCCAGATTCTTTGCATCGAAAGAAGAGGTTCCGACACAGGCGTATACGATGGGGATTCAGACGATCATGAATGCGAGAAAGATTTTAGTTGTCGTAAGTGGACAGGCAAAGGCAGAGATTGTAAAAGAAGCCTTTTTCGGGGATGTGACGCCGTGGGTTCCGGCATCCATTTTACAACTTCATCATCATGTGACGGTGGTAGGAGATGAAGAAGCATTTTCACAGATTGCGGATCTGATATAGAAAGCGAGATGCAGCGGTATGATCATAAAAGGAGAAAAAATCTATTCCAAGGACGGCTGTTTTCGTAAGGGACAGATTCAGATACAGGATGGAAAAATAAAAAAAATTTCTTTTTCAGAAACAGAGGATCTGTCGGAAAGCACAACAGAGGAAGTGCTCGATGTACGGGATCAATATGTGATTCCCGGATTGGTAGACATCCATTTTCATGGCTGTATGGGGGTGGATTTTTGTGACGGGACGAAAGAGGCGATTGATACGATCGCAGCGTATGAGTTGTCCTGTGGCATCACGAGTATGGTGCCTGCAACCATGACACTTTCACGGGAGATGCTGGCGCAGATTTTTGAAACGGCAGGAAACTATCAGCAGACAAACGGCAGCAGATTCTGCGGAATTACGATGGAGGGACCATTTGTCTCTATGGCAAAAAAAGGTGCACAGAACGCGGCTTATATTCACAAACCGGATGTCTCGTTTTATCGGCAGATGCAAGAACTTTCGGGCGGAAAGATCTTACAGGTTGCTGTGGCACCGGAGGAGGATGCAGACGATGCATTTATCAAAGAAGTAAGCAAAGAAACCGTAATATCTGTCGCACATACAGTGGCGGATTATGAGACGGCGAAACATGCGTTTTTGCATGGTGCCAATCACGTGACCCATCTGTTTAATGCCATGCCGGGATTTTTGCACAGAGATCCGGGAGTCGTTGGGGCAGCGGCAGAAAATAAAGATGTGTATGTGGAACTGATCTGCGACGGAATCCATATCCATCCGTCGATGGTGCGGGCAATGTTCGCATTGTTTGGTTCGAAAAGAATTTGTATGATCAGTGACAGTATGATGGCGACCGGAATGAAGGACGGCGAGTATTCGCTGGGCGGCCAGGCAGTTCACGTGGAAGGAAAGCGGGCAACACTTTTCGATGGAACGATTGCAGGGTCGGCATCGAATCTGATGGATTGCCTTCGTGTGGCAGTCAAAGAGATGGGGATTCCACTGGAAGATGTGGTACGTTCCTGTACCTTGACACCGGCAACCTCCCTAGGAATAGAAAAAGAATGCGGTAGTTTATCGGAGGGAAAAAGAGCAGATATTGTGGTTTTGGATAAGAATCTAAATCTTACTATGGTCATTCAGGAAGGAACTGTAATGTGATTGTATAAAATTCAAAAAGCTTTCGTAAATTTTTGTTTGCGAAAGCTTTTTGAATTGCAAAAATATTCTGAATATAGTAAAATAGAAACTGGAAAAACACATATACATAGATGAATAAAACGAAATTTTCGAATTAATCAAATAATAAGGGGGAGCATACGCATGAGTTCAGCAAAAAGAGAAGTAAAGTCGTTGGCTGGCAGTATTAAGGGGCGGATCATATTAGATGTGGTATGGAGTATTGCGTTTATCATCATTTTGACAGCCACGATCAATTGCGTTGTTTTAAAAAAAGCACTAAAAACCAGCGGCAGTGAAATGTTGCAGCAAGAGTCAGAGGCGAATAGTGATCTGATCGATGAGTGGCTGATTCGGCAGGCGAATATAGTAGAGACGATGAAATCTGCGTTAGAAATCATGGATCGAAAAGATACAGAAACCATTATGGATTTTTTGAATACAAATTTGGAAAAAAATGAGGATGCGTTGATGTATTATTGCTGTTTTGGATATGAAGGAGGGGCATTTCCGGCAGATCATTCAAAACTTGATTTAGACCCTACGACAAGAGACTGGTGGAAAGAGGCTGTGGAAAAAGGGCAACTGATCTATACAGAGCCTTATACAGATTTTACTACCGGTCAGATGGTGTTATCCATTGCATCACCATTCACAATGGGAGGAGAACAGGCTGTGGTTCTGGCGGATATCACGATTGACAGCCTGATCGAGATCGTACAAAGTGTGAGCACGGATAAGAGTATACAGTCGTTTTTGCTGGCGGAGGATAATTGCGTGATCACACATGAGAATAAAGAGTATCTGCCGACAGAGGAAGGAAGTACAACGTTGACGGATGTTTTAAAAATCGATGTCGAGAATTCCAATGTAACAACATTTAAAGATTATGACGGAGCAGAAAAATATTGTAGTGTGCATAAAATTGATACAACAGGCTGGAAACTCGGAGTGACGCAAAATGTTTCTGTGATAAGTACAAAAATCAAGAAAAACCTTGTATTGCCATTGATCGTGGATATTATCTTTTTATTCTCCACATGTATCCTGTTGAATGTGGTGATCACCAGGCTTTTAAAACCAATGTCTGCAATGAAAAAATTTGTCCGGGAACAAGTGATCGGAGAAGAAAACTGCAAAACGGTGAAGCCGGAAGTAAAAGAAATCAATTATCTGATTGAAGAACTAGAAAAACGAGTGGTTTCTACGATACATAAAACGCAGGAAGAAACATTGCGAATTCAGGATATGATGGCAGGAACAAGTGGTCGTGTCTCTGATATGAATGGGAATATCACGGAAATCAGTGCGACGATGGAGGAAACCGGAGCGAGTGTTGCCACACAGACGGAAAGTATCAGCGGAATCGATCAAAACTGCCAGGAGGTTACAAAAGCAATCGATGAACTGGCAGAAAGCGCACAGACAATGACCATGCGGGCAAATGAAATTATTGTGCGAGTAGATCAGGTTGTGCCGGAACTGTTAAACAGCAAAAAAAATGCCAGTGAGATCACATTAAACAGTAAAAGAAAACTGGAAATGGCGATTGAGCAGACAAAAGTGATCGAACAGATCGTAGAGGTTTCAAAGGCGATCAATGCAATTGCCGATCAGACGAATCTTTTGGCATTAAATGCCTCGATCGAAGCTGCCAGAGCAGGAGAGGCAGGGAAGGGATTTGCAGTTGTAGCAGAGGAAATCAAAGAGTTAAGTAATACGACAGGAAGTGAGATCGATAAGGTAAATGTCTTGACCAAGCAGGTAATGGAAAGCGTGAATGCTCTTTCGGATGAAAGCAACAAGATCATTGCATTTTTAGATGAAGTAGTATTAAAAGATTATCAACGTTTTGAGGGGCTTGCCGACAGCTACAAAGAGGATGCTGCGTATTATGTATCCGTCAGCAATACGCTTGGTGCAAGTACAGAAGAGTTAAGCGCATCGATCATCAATATTAATGAGGTGTTAGATACGATCGATCAGTCTCAGAGAGAGTTAGATGCAGCAGTACAATCGGTGAATGATAATCTGCAATCGCTTGCGACTGCGAGTGAGAGTGTATCGACAGAGACAAAAGATGTCATGCAAAGCGTCAATTCCCTGCAGACGACCATAAAACAATTTCATCTATAATACCACAATGAAATTTCTATTTATGCTACTAATTCCCAGACGGACGTTTCCGGGATTCGGCGGGGCGATACGCACTGGGGCGGCTGGTTCCAAAGTGGCTAGACAGAAATGAAGTCGAGTTCGGACGGGCAAAATTGCGATGCTTTATGTTTGCTGTCTTCCGTATGTCGGACAAACTGCACGTATGTGTACGCCAGAGCAAGATTCAAAATCGGATTCTTTCTCTGGTGTACACATCCGCACAGTTTGTCCGCCTCACGGAAAGACGGCAAAGGCATCGCAATTTTACCCGCCCGAACTCACTAACATTTCTGTCAAAGCCACTTTGGAACCAGTCGCCCCCCAGTGCGTATCTCCCCGCCGAATCCCGGAAACTGTGTATTAGAACCGAAAGATTATGAATTTGCTATATTTGGTACATGTTTCAATAATTGAATAC
>JBJENW010000204.1:0-56271 GCA_051880395.1 Lachnospiraceae bacterium
ATACCGGGTGGAGAAAATTTGCTGCGTGGATATGTTTCCGGGGACGTATCATGTTGAGAGTGTCGTGTTGATGTCAAGGGTTGATAAATAGGGTGTAAAAAAGCCTTGAAATATAGAGATTTCCGAGAGTTGAGGTTAGAGCTTTTGCTCTCGGATTTTTTGCTTTATCAAAGAACCAAACATATCCATGGTAGATTTATTGGAAGGTTGAGTTGACAGGATTGAAAGTGTGTAGGTTGTGGAGATAGGATTGTTGTAAAAATGAATTGAAATTCATACCAATTCATATCAATTCATATTAAATCGTTGAAAAAGACATAGAAGCATGGTAAAATACATGAGAGTGCAGACACGAAGAGTATATGAGGAGATTATGGTATGGATATGGAAAATAATGATAAATGGATAAACCTTGAGGAAGCTGCTGATTACTTAAGTGTAAATAAAGACACTATACGAAACTGGATTAGAAAAGGCACGGGGATTCCTGCACATAAAATAGGAAAACTGTGGAAGTTCAAAAAATCAGAATTAGACGATTGGGTAAAAAGTGGAAAAAGTGCGATAGATTGATTGTGGAGAGGTTAATGTATGAGAACAATGCTTTTAAGCTTTAAAGCGGATGTATATAAGAAGGTTATAACGGGGGAAAAAATCTACGAGCATAGAAAGGTGTTTCCAGATGAACCAATCAAAGCTTATTTGTATGTGAGCACACCAGTTAAGGCAATAGAGGGGATAATGCATCTTAATAACAAAACTGCAATTGAAAGTTGGAAAGAAAAGTATTCATATGATAAAGAGGCAATAGGTAGAATTGACAATTATCTGCAGCACCATAAATATGCAATGGAGATAAGCGATTTTCAGGACACTAACAAGATTCCATTGGAAAAATTAAGAATTGATTTGCCGGGATTTGTTGTGCCTCAAATGTATTATTTTATTGACGATACACCATTGCTTGAATATTTGGAACAGAACTTAATACCCGATGGGGAAAAAATTATCCACGATTTCTCGCATATAACAAGTGAGCAAATCTGCAAGGAATAAAGGAGATTGGAATGAGCGATACGCAATATACAGAATTATGGTCTTCCTTAAACGAGAAAAGCAGATCTATTGAAACTGAAATGGACGCATTGACTCGAAAAAGAACAGGAAGTTATTATACAGATTTGAAACTGACGGATGTAATGATGAGTGAACTGATTGAACATCTTAGGGCTAAAAATCCTGGAAAGAAATTATGTGAGTATCGATTTTTGGAACCGTGTGTTGGAGCAGGAAATTTCGTTTTTTCTTATATCAATGCTGTGAGAACTACAGGGATAGATCGAGATGATGCTCAAATTATGTTAGATAATATTTATGTTGCAGATGTGAATTCGGAGGCTCTCAAGGGATATAAAGAGTCTTTAAGAAAAATGGCATTATTGTTTTGGAATATAAGTCTATCTGATGAATATTTCGAACAACATATGGGGGCTGGTTTGTTGATTGACGTAACCGCAACTGAGTTAAACTACATCGGTATAAATGAAATTTTTTCTGCAGATATTGTTGGAAATGGTTTTGATATTGTTGCAACGAATCCACCTTATAAAAATTTGAAGGCTGAACGTGGACATTATAGAAGTGATGAAGAATATGATAGAGATAAAGATAAATATTCTGTAATTTCTAAAATAGTGTCAAAACGGTTTAAATACTCAACGGATGGGGTTTTGAATTTATATAAATTATTTGTAGAAGAAATCATAGATTGTTATGCAAATGAAACGGCTTTTGTTAGCTTGCTTATTCCAGCATCGATAATGTCTGATAAGACGTGTATGAAGTTGAGAACACATATGCTAAAAGATAGTAAACTGATATCTGTGAAAGTAATTGGAGAAGGAAGCGGCTTTATAGATGCACAACAAGCCCTGAGTGCAATTCTTTTGCAGAAAGGTAACAAAACCGATAAAGTTGCTGTTACAAAAGATTATTGCAAGAATCCAGAAGATATCGCAGAAGTTGCAGTAAAAGATATATTAAATGAAAATACTGGAAATGCAATTGTTGCAGTTTCCTCAAAAGAATATCAAATTTTGAAAAAGTTAAGACGATTTCCAGTTGTTAAAGAACTTCCATTTGTAGTCAATTTGAGAGGAGAACTTGATTTAACCGCAAACAAGCATAATATTGTTAGTAACAATACAGGTTATCCATTAGTCAGGGGAAGAAATATAGGTTACTATAATTTGATTACAACATCAGAAAATGAATTTGTGACCGAGAAATTTGTCAATACAACAAAAAAGAAATGCTATATCGGGCAAGAAAGAATTATATGCCAGCAGATAGCAAATATGAACAAAGAAAGGCGAGTGACATTTGCTTTAGCACCACAAAATTATGTATTGGGGAATTCATGTAACTTTATTTCTGTTGAAAAAAATCCATACGGAATAGATATATATACTTTATTAGGATTATTTAATACTAAAATAATTAACTGGTTATTTAAATTAACCAGCAGCAATAATCATGTGAATAATTATGAAATTGACTGTTTTCCTATTCCTGTAGAAGCACCAGAGTTAAAAGAAATATCGATGCTTGCGAAAGCATTCTTAGATGAACAGAATGATGCTATTCTTGAGGAAATAGAGCAATTGGCTTATAGAGCATATGGAATTTCATCATCCGTAAAAGAAGAACAAATGGACAAAAATAAGTTTATTAGTGAATATACAGATGCAATAAAACATATTATTCCACAAATAACAGATGATGAAGCGCGTGATATCTTTGATGATAAATTAAAGCTAGATACTTTTTTTGAAGGTCTTAACAAGTTTGAATTAAATGTTGCAAAGGGAATAACTGCAAAATATACTGCACTTATGCATGGAAAATTACTGAATCATACAACTTTTAAGTTGAGTGATTTAGACCTTGAAATGATAAAGTCTGTTCCACAGGGTGGAAGCTGGAAAGATATTCCGATGGAAACTGTGGAAAAATCGAAAAGACTGAAGCGTATAACTCAAACAGGCGGTCGAACTACATTGTATGGTCGAATAGATTATGATAAGCCAAGTTATACAATTACTACTTATTTCAATAGACCGGGCAATGGAACCTATGTACACCCTGTTCATGAAAGAGTTTTAAGTGTAAGAGAGGCTGCAAGATTTCAAAGTTTTAAAGATGATTATTATTTTTTCGGTAATAAATCACAACTTTTGAAACAGGTGGGCAATGCAGTACCGACATTGTTAGCCTATCAGATAGCACGGGAGATAAAACAAAAAACAGGCTGTTCCAAGTCTATAGATTTATTTTGTGGTGCGGGAGGTATGACAGCGGGATTTAAGGCGGCAGGTATTCGTTCTTTGTTAAGCAATGACATTGAAGAAAGTGCTTGTGTTACCTTGAAGATTAACAATCCTGAAATCAACGTTTTATGTGGGGATATAACAAAAACTGAAACCAAAGAGGTTATCGAAAGGGTAGCATTGGAAGGCGGTGCTGATATCATATGTGGTGGTCCACCTTGTCAAGGCTTTTCGTTGGCTGGCTTTAGAGCAGATGATGACCCAAGAAATCAATTGTTTAGGGAGTTTGTTGATATAGTTAAGAGAGTAAACCCAAAAGTTATTGTGTTTGAAAATGTAGAAGGACTATTGAGTTACCAAGGAGGAAAAACGTATCGTGAAGTACACGAGCTCTTCAGCGAACTGGGATACAATACAGAGGGCAGAACCTTGATGGCAAGTGATTACGCTGTTCCTCAAAAAAGGAAAAGGGTTATTATTATTTGCACTAGAAATGATATGACGGTAGCACCAGAGGAATTATTCCCGACACCGATAACGGCGGAAGAATCTGACCAGGTTACTGCAAGGGAAACAATTGCAGATTTGGAAACCGTGCCATGCGATGATACTGCAAAATATGTTGATGACGATAGTTCTGATATAGTTGAGTTTTTCAAAGGTCACATAACATATGAAGAATATGTGGCTTTGAAAGCACTAGATACAGAACTGACGGAAAGTAAAATAACAGAAGAATATTACGAACAACTGAGCCTGGTAGATATATTGTAAAAAAGAGGATGATTATCAGTGTGGATAGTCATCCTCTTTTTGCTTATAACGAACGAATTATTCTTTTTTGAATCATTTCCATAAGGTTAATAACAAGTTGTTTGCAGCTCACAAAAGAAGCACCAGATTCAATACTAACACAGATGGATTTAAGAGAAGTAAGTTCGGATGAAGTAAGGTCATGTTTATTATGACGATTATCCTTTTCACTGTAATCGTAAACCGATTCAATTGCAATTCTCTTGTATCTATCTGTTTCATACTGGTTTCTGTCGGTGTAGTGTCTGTTTGTTTTCCCTATGATTTCACCTTTGTCATTAAATGTGTACGAATACTTGAAGTAATCATAATTAGGCTCTAAAAAGGCAGAAACAAGGAAATTCTCTCCGTATTTAGGGCAGTTTTCGAGAATAGCCAGAAGAATAAACATAAAATTTGCCATGTTTTGTTTTAAGGCATCACGATAAACCGTAGGAACCTTATTAGGATTAGCTATGTAGTTATTCCTTATAAATTCCCATATGAGTTTGGACTGCCAGGACATAGGGTATACACCTGTTCTTGCTTCTGTTTCTATAATGCTTTCGATATCTACAATTTGAAGGCGGTCACGCTTTGAAGAATTATCTCCGCCTGGCATTGGTTGTAGATAACGAGGGTCATGAACAAACCCTAATGAAATAGGTCCTATATGGTCAGCAGAGGTACCGTCAAAGAAACTACTTCCCATGAATTGATTGGCTGCATGTATATTTCCATCACTCCAATATTCATAGGCTCTTCTATCTTTGGTGTAAGATTTGAGGTTTTCTTTTGAACGTCCCTTGTCTTGAGTGGATCTACAACAACGATTATAAGTATGAAAACCATCATAACGGTCAGGGAAATTTGACATTGCACCAGGACCTAAACATTTTTTATCTCCCTTACGGCAAGCATATTCTAAAGCATCGATTATTTCTTCTTTAGTAGCAGTGCGAGCATCCAAATATAAATCTCCCTTATCTATCAAAAAGGAAGCTATATCAACTTTTTTGATACCGTTGTTTATTAGTTCGTCCCAAATGCCACCAATATGGTCGCAATCGGAGAAATCGCACCCAAATTTCCTGTTTAATGACTTTAAAAAATTGGCATTAGGATAGTGGTAATATAAGGACATTTCTCTGCCACAAATCTGACATACTTTCCATTTTGTTGGATGAATTGCCAGCATTACATCCGCATACATTCCTGGATATACTTCGTTGTTAACGGTAAAACCCATTTCCATTGCTTTATTAATACACCAGTTTATTCTTTGTTGACCTATTTCTGATTTCGCAGTTGCTATCCATGCATAAGAACCATCGGGCTTTTTATTAATTGCTAACCCTCTGTAATTTGGATGATTTACGATTTTATCCATGTACTGCAAAAATCGTGGATGCCATTGTTTTTCGTCTGTAGACATAATAATACCTCCTATTTATATAAATGAAATTCTTGTTTTTCAGGCTCATAACTAAGTAAATTTGTACTCATAATTCTTAATCTTTTATAGTTTCCATGATGTCTTCTAATTTACAATCCATGGCTTCACAGATTTTAAGAAGAACATCAGTGGTGATATTTGCCCCCTTTCCAAGTTTGGCGATAGATGCTGCACTGATTCCGGCAGCATCTTTTAAGTCATTTTTGTTCATTTCTTTGTCGATTAACATCTTCCATAATTTGTTATAACTGATACGCATTTCCCAGCCTCCTTATTTATTCATCGGATTTGTCAGTTAAATATTCTTTCAAGAGTTCTACATCTTTACTGATATCTCGTGGTCTAATTCGGTTAATAACCTTTTCTTCAACCTCTGGGGTCCAGTAGATTTTTAATTTTTCTCTGGCTCTTGTGATAGCAGTGTAGAAGATATTGTGTGTTACAAGTTCCTCAACTTCATCGGTAATAACTATTTTTACAGAGTCGTATTCCAGTCCTTGTGCTTTATGAATGGATACTGCGTAAGCAATCTGGAATGGAACAACGGTGTATGAACTTCTATCATCTCCATCCTCATCAGCACTCTTTAATTTGTGTACATAAAATCTGACTACTGATTTATCTTCATCTTCCGAACATTCAAGTAGCTGGAGATCAATGCATCTAATATCACTTTCATCTATTGCCTTTGGTATCTCAACATCAAACTGAATGCGTTCATCATGAGTTCCTGGGTCTAGAATTTCTATTCCCTTGATAATTCCCTTCATATTGTTGTGTATGACGGGATGGAATCTGTCCGAATCTAGGAAGAGAATCGGATCTTCAACTTTATACTGCTGAACATCCCATTGAACGGCGGGGTTAGGATTGCTTTCCTGTAGAAACCTATTGATGTTATTGATTCCATATAAGCCATCATAATTTAGACAGAGGATAGCCTCGCCAGGTTCAAGTGAAGAGAGTAGGGTTTCATCTACTTTTAAGGAGTAACTTTCTCTCTCGATGACTTCTTTGGCTGTATCATCCATCTGTCTAACCTTATCCCACAGTTCAAGCAATCGCTTGTCTTTGGTTCGATGAGGCTGGGTAAGCTCAAATACAGCACTTTCAGGCAAAAATGATTTTAGTACCGAGAACCAATTTCCGAATTGAATTGCATCAATTTGATAAGTATCTCCAACCAATAAAAGCATTTCAAAGTTTGCCTTTTGCAGTACCTCTACCATATCTTTATTGCTAACGGTACTACATTCATCGATAACCAATAATTTATACTTTGTAAAAGAAGAACCTTGGTGTTTAAAACTTTCAATTGTTGAAAAAGTTGTATTTTCAGCATCAATCTTTCTCATCAAGTTCTCTTTCGCAGGATTTGTTTGTGTTAGATATAATTTAGCTTCATCGTTTAAGTAGTGAGAAACATGGTTTATTAGCGTAGATTTTCCTACACCCGCAGAGCCATATATTACACCAACTTTTGATTCTGAAAATATACGAGTGATGATGTCTTTCTTTTCATCACAATCAATTTCGTAATCATCAAATAATAGCCAAAATTCAACATCTGTACTGTAATTCTCAATACCTGACTCCGCCAATTCCTGTAATTTTTTAATTACCTTGCAAGTATCAAGTTTGTAATCGTTTATAAATACTTGATTATGTTCAAGCATTAAATCACTTTCTGGTCTATGCCCAGGCCAAAGACTATCGTTATATTTGTCTATAAGGATTTTATAATCAGGAAAATTACTCAGTTCATCAATATCAGTGAAGAGCTGACCTTTACCTTCCGTGTTATTCCTAATAAACCTTGCGAATAATTCCGGGCGTTTGTCCTTACAAGGAATACAATCGAAAATAGCTCCTAATTTTGGATTATGACCAACAGGAGATCTGTTAAATGGTAAAGAATCAAACTGCTTACAACCATTTGATAAATACAAACCAGAAAGATTACTGTTTCCGGCGTGTACCCATTCATCATAGTATTTGCTATAGTATCCATCTGAATATTGGCTTTTAATTATAACATTGTTCATGTTATAAAGAAGATATCGCAGCACATTTTGCCCTTTACGGCCTTTTCGTATAAGATCTCTGCAGTAATCTAAAATTGGAATAAACACCGTAGATTTAAGGTTGCTTTTCCAGTCGAGAGTAATCTTTTCATAAGCTTTATCTGGGAAGTCCATTAAAGCCGTCAGAGTGTATTTCGTTTTGGTAAGAAACTCACAGATTAATCGTTGTTCTGGATAAGGTACTCTTTTTTTCTCTCCTTTTATCAGTTTAATAAAATTTTGAAATTCACAGTCACGAATGGACACTTCCCAGCCATCGATAATGATGATAGGCATCGTTTTTCCCAATATCTCGATAGTTTCATGTACAAGATGAAACTTTGATGCATAATTGCTTTTGATTGGAAGTTTGGTAAAAGCAATTACTCTGTTAGATTTGGATTTGTTCTTCCTATCGTCTATAGGCATAAATGTGATTTCGTAATATATGTGCCTGTTTACAAACAGTGGCTTAATTTTCTGAATGTAGTATTTATCCTTACTGTCACTGTGTAATGACACTGGATGTCGTTCTATTTTTTCAGAAATCTTTTTATAGTATTCCTGTAAAGTATCATCTAAATGAAGAGGAAACTTGTCTATGTTATGTAATACCTCAATACCGAAGTAGTGCCAGATAAGGTTTTTGGCTTCCAGCAGGTATTGGTAATACTTCAGCATTAATCGTTCAGAACCGTCTTCATCCAAAGTATATTGTGTAGTGACTACTTCAAGGTAATTATGGAATTTATATAAAGTGTATAATTCACTGTTTATCTGTGCAAACTCGGTGGCCTTGGCTATGTTTTCGGCAGTGATAGGTATTTCTCTGCCGTTGGCATAAAACTTGAGCATGACGTGATTTACGAACTTTGTCAGCTGCTCTAAAATATCTTGAGAAATAGCACCACGAGAATTGTTTTCTATTTCATCTAAATGCCTACATATGACGTTGTCTATTTTACGAATGGATTCATCAATTGATGGCATCAACATCCTCCTTTCCGTTTATTAATATTCTCCATCATCCCAATCATCAATAAATGCATCGTATGGGAATGCTCCTGCAAATTGGTTGGGATGAAGCTTTACATATAAATTTCGTATTTTGGTTCTGGCATTTCCAAAATAAGGAGTGACAGAGCCATCGAATAAAAGGCTGTTGCTTATATTGTTTAATTCCCCAAGCAAACCAAACACATATGACTTTAAGGTTGGATCAGCAAACACATCTGCTTTTGACATCCACTTAGTTTCGTACAAGTCTTTTATTTTACAAGGCAGAGTCCTGTCGATTAATGATTCAGCATAGTTTTCTCCGATGAGAACAACCATGATTTCGTCATAATCTGCGGTGAACTCTTGAAGTAGTAAATTATCTTCAGAAGAATATGGTGATTCATCTGCCTGTTTTTCAGGAAGCTGAACACTCGTTGTTCCAATAGCACTGTTTCCGTTTAATTCGTTTGACAGGGTGCTTATTGCGTTACCCCACGCATCGGCTACTGCCTGCCCAGATGCTAGTATCTTTTCTTCAATAATGTTATGCGGGGTTTTATCAGCACTCTTAGGAGTGCTTTTTTCTTTGCCTGAAGCCTCTCTTAAGATTTCCAAAAACAGGTCTGTAATTTTAAGTGAAGCATTTAAAGAGTTAATATCTGGGATATCGTCCTTGAATTCATCAGCAAGCAGTTGTGCAGTTGTATCTCCGAAACCTTCAAGGTATGAAGGAAATTCATCGCCATCACTTAAGTTTGCCAATATAAGAGCAGCAACCTTTGAAATACTTGTATTGCCATTAAAGTATGCTTTAAAAGTATCCGGGCTAGTGTCTGCTAATAATTCTGGTCCACTATCATTCATCATTGCTTCAAAAATGGTCTTCGTAAATATTTTGGTATTACTTTTTCCGCCAATTACATTCTTTAGTTTCTTTGCAAAAATCTTAAATTCCATAGTTCCACCACCTTAAGTGTCTATTAATACCCAAGCCTACCCGTCGCTACCAAGTTCTACCGAGCTAATGTTTTATACTCGTAAGTGTAAAAACAAGTAACAAGGCGCTTACATAGATTCAGTGGGTGTGTGGGAATTGGTCTACCCATTATTATATCAGAAAAAATCAAAAAATTCTACACTTTTCCACGAGTCAAATATGCGTTCGCAGAAAATTATTCGTTTATACATATTTTTAGTTCATTTAGAAATGAAACTCTGACATTTGAATTCAACCAAGTGTCAGAAGCACATAAATAAATATCACAAGGCCTGATTAGCTATAAGGGCATTGGGATACAGATATCGGCACCAACCACAGGACAACCTGTGGAGGTTGCGATAGAAGTACCCTTATTTCCTTATACTCATTTTCAGGTAACACGGGTCGGTACTTCTAAAGCACCGGCCCATTTTGTATTCCTTGCCCTTCCGCAAAGAGTCAGGCGGAAAGGACAAGAGAATGAAATTAAAGGTTCGTTATGAAAATGAGTTCCAGACAATTGAACTGGACGCAAAATCAATGGATGAGATGTGGGTCAGCCTGTCTTTAGAGGATGGCGAAAATCTCACACAGGAAGAAAAAGAAAACATGATTCAGGATGCATTTGAAGAGATGTTCAATAAGCCTGAATACAACAACTGGCACAAGTTTGACCGCCATCGTGGAAATTTAAAGAAACAGTTCCGTAAAGAAGATGAGGATGCTGACGAAAGTGATGGCTTGGACACAGTTGGAGATTACTCGCAAGAGGAAGAACGCAACCGTCAGTATGAATATGAAGATTTATGCCAGAAACTCCGTACCGTGTTAAAGCCTGAGTATGCTGAAGTCATCATTGCTGTGTGTTTGGATGAACTGACGCCGGAAGAATATGCAGCTACCACAGGCGAAAAGAGAGATACCGTCTATAAACGTCTGCAAAGAGCAAAGAAAAAATTTCAGGAATTTTTATAAAACTGTCCAATCGAACCCTCTCCCAAGGCTACAAGGTAGAGGGTCAACCTCAAATAAATTACAGGAGGTAATTCAGATGAGCGAATTACAGGTTTTTAATAATGCGGAATTTGGCTCTGTTCGCACAATGTCTATTAATGGTGAGCCATATTTTGTCGGTAAAGATGTAGCTTCTATTTTAGGATATGCAAAGCCTCTTAATGCACTGGCTATGCACGTTGATGAAGATGACTCCCTAAAACAGGGACTCATCGACAGTATGGGAAGAACGCAGGAAACCATTTTTATCAACGAGTCCGGTCTTTACAGTCTTATTTTTTCAAGCAAGCTGCCGACTGCTAAAAAGTTCAAACACTGGGTAACAAGTGAGGTTCTCCCTGCTATCCGCAAGCATGGTGTTTATGCAGTGGACGAGGTACTGAATGACCCGGATATGCTGATTGCAGCACTGACCGAGTTAAAGGCAGAACGTGAAAAGACAAAAGCTCTGATGGAAACGGTAGCAGTACAGAAACAGCAGATTACTGAAATGAAACCCAAGGCGAGTTATTACGATGTGGTGCTGAATTGCAAGGATCTCGTGGCAATCTCCGTAATCGCAAAGGATTATGGATGGAGTGCAAACCGTATGAATCAGTATCTTCATGAAAAAGGTGTGCAGTATAAGCAGGGCAACAAAATCTGGCTGTTGTATCAGAAGTATGCAGAGATGGGTTACACCAGCACAAAGACTCACAGTTATCCGGGCAGTGACGGTTCGATGCACACAGCGGTTCATACATACTGGACTCAGGCAGGACGTCTTTTCATCTATGAACTGTTAAAGGCAGACGGTATTTTACCAACGATGGAGAGGGAGGATGCAGATGACAGATAAATCTAACGCAGAAAGTTACTATAACTCTTCTACCTATAAGGCATTAAACCGTATTGAAAAGGAAGAAAGGGCAGCAAGAAAAGCTGCCTCTTTCAAGCCTGTGGTGTATGTGTGCAGTCCTTATTCCGGGGACATTGAGAGAAATACTGCCAATGCAAGAATGTATTCAAGATTTGCTGTTGCGAAGAATACCATTCCGTTTGCACCACATCTCTTGCTGCCACAGTACATTTCAGAAGAGCATGAGCGTGGTCTTGCTATGTTCATGAATAAAGTGTTCCTCGGTAAATGTGATGAACTGTGGGTGTTCGGTAACAAAATTACAGATGGCATGGAGGAAGAAATTGAACTGGCAGGAAAAATGAGAAAGAAAATCAGATATTTTTCTGAAGATTTGCAGGAGGTGGAGACGGAATGAAATTGACGGTTTATACGGCAGACTGCGTGGGCAGTCTGTCTAACTGTGTTTATCCAAATAAACAGATTATTACGGATGAAACGGTTATGGCTGAGGCAGTGAAACATGACCATGTCACTGCAGAATACAAGGATCATTATCGTGGGAACTCCAATTTTATAACAGCCGATAACGTTCCACTTGACTGTGATAATGACCACAGCGATGACCCGGATGACTGGATTACTCCGTTTGAGGTTGCCATGGCTTTCCCGGATGTTGCTTTTGTGGCCGTGTACAGCAGAAATCATATGAAAGTAAAAGACGGAAAATCAGCCCGTCCCAGATTCCATGTGTACTTTGTTATCCCGGAGATTACTGACTCTAAAGAATATACAGTTTTAAAGAAACGCATCGCAGCTTCGTTTCCATACTTTGACGGGAACGCACTGGACAGTGCAAGACTGCTTTTCGGTGTGTCTGCACCACAGGTGGAATTTTATGATGGCAGCAGTAACATTGTAGATTTTCTTGATGACCAGGAATTTGAAACCTGGGATAAGCAGACAAGCCTTGTGCCACAGGGAAAGCGTAACAGTACCATGTCCCATTATGCAGGAAGAATCATCAAACGCTATGGAGATACGGAAGAGGCATATCAGCTTTATTTACAGAAAGCAGAAAAATGTGATCCTCCGCTTGATGATGTGGAACTGAAAACCATCTGGAACAGTGCGTTAAAGTTTGGTGCAAAGGTATCTGCACAGGAAGGCTATATCCCGCCGGAACAGTACAATGCAGGCTACGAACTGAAACCGGAAGATTTTTCTGATGTGGGGCAGGCTGTTGTCATGGCAAGGGAATATAACGAAAGTCTCAGATATTCCCCTTCCACGGGCTACCTTGTTTACAACGGCAGTTTTTGGGAAGAGTCAGATCCGTTAGCACAGGCAGTGGCACAGGAACTTACTACCCGCCAGCTTGCCGAGGCAGAAACAGAGATTAAGAAAAGGCTCAAAGAAATGGAGCAGAATGGTGCTTTTGAAATACTGGCACAGATGGGTGCGAAAAAAGCGGTTGCAGCTTTTAATGAAGAGCAGGCTCATTCCTATGAATTATATGAGGATGCCGTCAATTATAAAAAGTATGCCATCAAACGCAGGGATTCCAAGTACATCACATCGGCACTGAAAGAAGTAAGACCGATGGTAAGCATCACGCAGACACTTCTGGATGGAGATGAGTTCCTGTTAAATGCCCCCGGCGGAACCTATGACCTTCGTAAAGGTGTGGGTGTTGTAAAAGAACACGATGCATTTGACTATATTACAAAACAGACTGCCGTGGATCCGGGTGATGTGGGTGCAGATTTGTGGGAGAACGCACTGGATACGTTCTTCTGCAAAGATAAAACGCTCATTGATTATGTACAGAAAATAGTGGGTCTGTCTGCTATCGGAAAAGTATATGTGGAGGCACTGATTATTGCATACGGCGAGGGACGTAATGGTAAGTCCACCTTCTGGAACGTGGTATCCAGAGTGCTGGGTGCTTACAGCGGTAACATTTCCGCAGATGTTCTGACGGTCGGGTGTAAAAGAAATGTGAAACCGGAACTTGCGGAGGCAAAGGGGAAGAGACTGCTGATTGCGGCAGAGCTGGAAGAAGGGATGCGTCTTAACACTTCCAATGTAAAACAACTTTGCTCTACGGATGAGATTTATGCAGAGAAAAAATACAAAGCCCCCTTTTCTTATATTCCAAGCCATACACTTGTGCTTTATACCAACCACCTGCCGAAGGTCGGTGCGATTGACAAAGGTACATGGCGAAGGCTGATTGTGATTCCTTTTGAGGCAAAGATTGAAGGCAGTAATGATGTGAAGAACTTTGCAGATTATCTGTTTGAGAATGCCGGAGGTGCGATTCTGTCCTGGGTTATTGCGGGTGCAAAAAAGGTAATCGAGGATGATTACCATATTGAGCCTCCGCAGAAAGTACAGGATGCAATCCGCAAGTATAAGGAAAATAATGACTGGATGGCACATTTTCTTACGGAATGCTGTGAAGTGGATGAAAGCTACACGGCAAAGTCAGGAGAGGTGTATAACTCATACCGGGCGTATTGTACCCAGGTGGGTGACTTTATTCGCAGTACGGCTGATTTTTACACTGCCTTGGAAAGCAGCGGTTTCGACCGTAAAAAGACAAGGGATTGTAACCTTATTATCGGTCTGCGATTAAAGTCAGAGTTCCTGGAATAACAAGATATTTTCTATAATGTGGAGGTCTATGGATGTCTTTTCTATAACTATTCTTAAAGGCATAAAAAATAAGATATATATAAAGTTAGGGAAATACACTCCATAGACCTCCACATAACCCATTGGATGGAGGTGGCAGATTTGAGAGAAAAAGAAATAGAACAGAAATTAGTAACCGAAGTAAAACGATGTGGCGGTATCTGTCCGAAGTTTGTATCTCCGGGATTTGACGGAATGCCGGACCGCCTGGTGCTGTTGCCAGGAGGCAGGTTTGCTTTTGTGGAAGTAAAAGCACCGGGAGAAAAGCCAAGACCATTACAGACCGCAAGACATAAACTTTTAAGAAAGCTGGGTTTTTCAGTATATGTCCTGGATGGCATGGAGCAGATAGGAGGAATTCTTGATGAAATACAAGCCGCATAGTTATCAGACCTTTGCCACACAGTACATTGAAAATCATAAGGTGGCGGCAGTCCTGCTTGATATGGGTTTGGGAAAAACAAGTATCACGCTGACTGCAGTTAATGACCTGCTTTTTGACAGCTTTGATGTACATAAGGTTCTGGTAATTGCACCACTTCGTGTGGCAAGGAATACATGGAGTGCTGAAATTGATAAGTGGGAGCATCTGTCCGACCTTATTTATGCGGTTGCTGTCGGAACGGAAAAAGAAAGGCTTTCTGCCTTAACATCGCAGGCGGATATTTATATTATCAATCGTGAAAATGTACAGTGGCTTGTGGAGTCAAGCGGTATTCCCTTTGATTATGACATGGTTGTTGTGGATGAACTTTCCTCTTTCAAGAATCACCAGTCAAAACGTTTCAAGGCACTTATGAAAGTAAGACCGTCAGTACAGAGGATAGTTGGTCTAACGGGAACACCAAGCAGTAACGGACTTATGGATTTGTTTGCAGAATTTAAACTGCTTGATATGGGAGAACGGCTCGGAAGGTTTATCGGTCAGTTCAGAACAGCATACTTTAAACCGGACAGAATGAACGGACCAGTTGTGTATTCGTATAAACCCCTTCCCGGTGCAGAGGAGCGTATTTATCAGAAAATCTCTGACATTACCATTTCCATGAAAGCCACTGACCATTTGAAGATGCCGGAGCTGGTATCTTCCGAATATGCCGTTTATCTGTCGGATGAAGAAAAAGAACGCTATGAGGAAATGAAAAGGGATCTGGTACTGTCACTGCCGGATGGCGAAATAACGGTGGCCAATGCAGCATCGCTTTCCGGAAAACTGACCCAGATGGCAAACGGAGCGGTCTATTCCGATGATGAAGAAATTATAGAAATCCATAACCGTAAGCTGGATGCACTGGAAGACATTATCGAGGCGGCAAATGGCAAACCGATACTTGTGGCATATTGGTATCAGCACGATTATGACAGAATCGTAAAAAGGCTTACGAAAATCGGCATTGATTTTCAGAAACTTGATACCGATGCCAGCATTAGGAAGTGGAATGAAGGAAATTTGCCTGTGGCACTGATACATCCTGCCTCTGCAGGACATGGCCTTAATTTACAAAGCGGTGGTTCCATCCTTGTGTGGTTTGGACTTACATGGTCATTGGAACTGTATCAGCAGACCGTTGCAAGACTCTGGAGACAGGGTCAGACCTCAAATACCGTTTCGGTACTTCACCTGACTGCCAGGGGTACCATTGATGAAAGGATTATGAGGGCGTTATCCTTAAAGGAGAATACGCAGACCGCTTTAATCGAGGCGGTCAAAGCAGACATGACAATCCAAGGGAATAAAATACCGGAGGTGTCAAAATGACAGCAAAAGAATATTTAGGACAGGCTCGTTTTTTAGATATGCGTATTAATTCCAAGATTCAGCAGGTTGCATCATTGAATGAACTGGCTACAAAGTGTACTGCTACAATATCTGATATGCCGGGGAATCCAAACCGTGGAGGATCCCGTATGGCAGATGCTGTAATCAAGATTATTGACTTGCAGGAAGAAATCAACCGTGATATTGATAAACTTGTGGAACTGAAACGGGAAATTATGGAGGTTATCAGGGCAGTTCCCAATGCGGAGTATCAGACGGTTCTTGAGAAACGGTATCTGTGTTTTAGTGCATGGGAGCAGATAGCCGTGGACATGAACTACAGCATTCAGCACATTCACCGTATGCACTCTGCAGCTTTGAATGAAATCACCGTTCCCCATGATGAGAGTTAATGTGATAGAATGAGAGTCCCCTGCTGTGATATGATTATAATGCAAAAAGAATAATAAACGGGCAACCGTAACAAGCCTTTGTGGGTGTGATACCTGCAAGGGCTTTTCTTATGCAAAAAGGGAGGTGTGGTAATGCCGAGAAAAGCAAAACACCCGTGCCATCACCCCGGCTGTCCAAAGCTGACAGAAGGAAGGTTCTGTGAGGAACACCAGAAGGAGGAGAACAGGCGTTACGAGAAGTACCAGCGTGACCCGGCTACAAGGAGACGCTACGGACGTGCGTGGAAACGCATCCGTGACAGCTATGTTAAGACACACCCCTTCTGTGAGTTGTGCTTCGAGAAGGGAGTGCTAACCGAGGTGGAAGAGGTACACCATAAGATTCCTTTGTCAGAAGGTGGTACCCATGACAGAGACAACCTTATATCTTTGTGTAAGTCGTGCCATGCAAGGATTCATGCAGAGAGAGGTGACCGCTGGCACGGAAGAAAGAGTGATTCTTATGAGTGATGGTCATGACAGTTATTATAAAACTTTTTCATTTTATTAGGAATGACAGTCATGACGGTCATTTCTTAAAAGGCTAGGGGCGGTCAAAATCCCTACCACGGGTCCTAAAGGGCAACGGTGCCGCCCCTTCGTGTGGAAAAAAAGCGTTTTCAAACGGGGTATAACCCCCTGTTGTGAGATTTTATGGAAAGGTGTGAAGAAATGGCGAGAGATGGAACTGCAAGAGGTGGTCCCCGTGCAGGGAGCGGACGGAAGTCCAAGGCTCTTACGGAAAAGATGGAAACGGGAAATCCGGGTGGTAGAAAGCTGAAAGTGATGGAACTGCCGGACACCCCGGATTTGAAGGGTGAGGATGTCCCAGATCCAAAGGACTACCTGAGTGCAAAACAGAAAAACGGAAGCCCCCTTTGTGCAGATGAAGTGTTTAAGGAAACATGGCTCTGGCTGAAGGAACGGGGATGTGAAAAGCTGGTCAGCACCCAGCTTATCGAGCAGTATGCAATGAGCGTGGCAAGATGGCTGCAGTGTGAGCAGGCAATCTCAGATTATGGATTCCTTGCCAAGCATCCGACCACGGGAGCTGCGTGTGCCAGCCCGTATGTGGCTATGTCACAGCAGTATATGAAACAGGTCAACCAGGTGTGGTTTCAGATATTCCAGATCGTGAAGGAGAACTGTTCAGTGGAATTTCAGGGAACTCCACAGGATGACATGATGGAGAGATTATTAAGGAGCAGGAAAGGATGACGGTTATGCAGAAATCAGATGAATTAGCAGAGTTTTTGAAAACACTGAACGGGAACAAGAAGAAAATGACACAGCAGGAATACAGAACCATAAAGGGACAGGCTCTGCATGGGGATGTCATTGCTGCCAGTCGGGGAATGCAGAATCTTTTGAGAAGGAGGGGAAACCGATGAGCAGACATACAACGGAAATGAAGATGGTATCGACTGCAAAACTGATACCCTATGTAAATAATGCAAGAACCCACTCGCAGGAGCAGGTCAATAAACTCCGTGGCAGCTTGCGTGAGTTCGGATTTATCAATCCCGTTATTATTGATGCAGATTATAATGTCATAGCCGGACACGGCAGACTGATGGCAGCAAAGGAAGAGGGGATTGAGGAAGTACCGTGTGTGCTTGTGGACTATCTGACAGAGGCACAGAAGAAAGCCTACATCCTTGCAGATAACCGATATGCACAGGATGCGGGATGGGATGAGGAACTGTTAAGACTTGAGATTGAGTCGCTGGAAGGGATGGACTTTGATGTATCCCTTACGGGATTTGATGATCAGGAGATTGCAGATTTACTTGCCGGGGATGCGGATGATGCAAAAGAGGATGATTTCGATGTGGAAGAGGAACTGCAAAAGCCGTGTTTTTCCAAGCCGGGTGACATCTGGCACATTGGAAAGCACAGGGTTATCTGCGGTGATTCCACTCTGCCGGAAACCTACGAAAAGCTGATGGATGGAAAGAAGGCAAACCTTGTCTGCACCGACCCGCCATACTTTGTGGCACTTGAGAATGCATCGGGTAAGATTGCAAATGATGACCTTGATGACAAGCAGGGATACGAGTTCCTTATGAAGGCATTTACGAACTTTAAGGACAGCATGGCAAATGATGCATCCATCTATGTGTTCTATGCCACGATGAAAGCCCGTGTATTTTATGATGCCTATGAGGATGCAGGTTTCAAGGTTGGGGCAGGACTGATATGGAAAAAGCCAAGAGCTCCCCTTATGCGTACTGACTGGAAGTTCAACATGGAGCCAATCATCTGGGGATGGAAAAAAGACGGAAAGCATAAGTGGTATGGTGACCAGAAACAGAAATCCGTATTTGAATTTGACGGCATTAAAAATTCAAAAGAAGATGGTTTCGGACACCCATCAAGTAAGCCTGTGCCACTGATTGCCTATCTGATAAAACAGTGTACCCAGGCAAACAGTATTGTGCTTGACGGATTTCTTGGTTCTGCATCCACACTTATGGCGTGTGAGCAGATGGACAGAATCTGTTATGGTGTGGAACTGGAGCCAAAGTTTGTGGATGTTGCCGTAAACAGATACATCGAATTCAGAAATGGTGACAGCACGGATGTGTATGTCATGCGAGAAGGAGAGAAAATCAGCTACGAAGATGCTGTGAAAGGACTGGAGGATGCTGATGGAACAACAGAATAATTTTTCACTGACCCTCGGCAGCCTCTTTGACGGTTCCGGGGGTTTTCCATTGGGTGGATTGCTTGCAGGAATTACACCTATATGGGCATCGGAGATTGAGCCGTTTCCCGTAAGGGTTACAACGGTTCGGTTTCCAGATATGAAACATTATGGAGATATTGCCACATTAAAAGGTTCTGAACTGGAGCCTGTGGACATCATCACCTTTGGAAGCCCCTGTCAGGACATGAGTGTTGCCGGGAAGAGGAGTGGTCTTGACGGCAGCCGTTCCAGTCTTTTTTATGAGGCCGTCAGAATTATAAGAGAAATGAGGGAAGCAACACATGGAAAATATCCAAGATACATCGTCTGGGAAAATGTCCCCGGCGCCTTCTCATCAAACAAAGGAGAAGATTTCAGGGCAGTCCTCACGGAGGTCTGCAAAATCAAAGACGAACAGGTGTCAGTACCTAAACCTTCAAAGTGGGAGAATGCAGGACGCATCATGGGAGACGGTTACTCAGTCGCATGGAGACTCCTCGATGCTCAGTATTGGGGCGTACCCCAGAGAAGACAACGAATCTACCTTGTCGCAGATTTTGATGGAGGGAGTGCCGGAAAAATATTATTTGAGTCAGAAGGCCTGTCTGGGTATTCTGCGGAGAGCTTCCAGTCGTGGCAAGGTACTGCCTGGCGTACTTCAGAAAGCATTGGAGAAACAGGCAACACTGACAGCTTAATGTTTGAAAACCACTCACAGGACAGCAGATATACGGGACCACTTGATGTGTCACAGACCATTCTTTCTACATTTGGTACAGGTGGAAACAACCAGCCATTTGTGGTACAGCCACCAAAGACCTATGATGTGAGGTTCACATCAGAGGGTACGAGGAATGCGAGACAGAATGTGTATGAAACAGATACTTCACGCACCATAGACACAGGCGGTAATTCCCCGGATTCCAACCAGGGCGGTGTTGCCGTTGTGCAGCCGAGAGCATTTGGTGTATGCAGTAAAAACAGCAACAGCATGAAATCAGATAATCCAAACAGCGGTTTTTATGAGGCTGATACTTCAAGATGTCTTGATGCCAATGGTGGGAATCCCGCCTGCAATCAGGGCGGCATTGCTGTGATTGAAGGAAACGGCAGCCGACCATCCCACAGGGGAGACGGTTATAAGGAATCTGACATCATGTACACATTAAATGCAACAGAGCAACACGCTGTTGCGTTTGCCGAAGTTCATGCAACCTTATCTGCAAATGATGGTCCCAAGGGACCGTCCAGTCAGATGATGAAGAACCCGGAAGAAAACTTCGTGGGTGAACCTTCATACGGCATTGGCAGACCAGCCATGAACCAGGGATACAATGCAAAGTTCAGCTTTCAGATAGAAGAAGAGGTTGAGCCGACCCTTGTGGCTGCGGGGGCAAGCGGAGTGGCACATCCTGTTTTCAGTTCTTCCAAGGCATCTTTCTTTACCGCTGCCGAAGAGGAACTTGCAAATACCCTTGTGGCTACCGATTATAAGGATCCGCCGATTGTGAATGATGAAGTGGAAACGGATTATATTGTCCGAAGGCTGACACCGACCGAGTGTGCAAGACTGCAGGGATTCCCGGACTGGTGGTGTGATGACCTTGGTATTGCAGAGCCTGCTGAGGATGATATTGCCAGGTGGAGAGAGGTCTTTGAAATTCATGCGAAAGCAATCGGAAAGACCACAAAACCAAAGTCAGATACACAGATTCGGAAATGGTTACAGAACCCACAGAGCGATTCGGCAGAATACAAAATGTGGGGGAACGGAGTGGCACTTCCGAATGTTTATTTTGTGCTTTCGGGCATTATGTATTATGCACAATTAAGTGCCGGAAAGTAAGGAGTGTATTCTACACCTGCAGATGCACATAATCGTTGCTATTTCCGGGGGTTAGAGTGATATATGTAGTACACCAAAAAAAGGAGGTAGCAACGATGCAAATTAAGTATGAAGTGAAAGGAAAAGAGAGAAAGGCATTTGTAAATGCATTGGCAGAAATCATGGAATGTCCGGCGGTTTATAAGGGAGTTCCGACCTGCAATTATGAGGTGGATTATTTTACAATCGACCGGGAAGGCACATTGATTTTTGATGACATGGCAGACAGTGAAGAAATAGAGATGGTTCTGGAAAAACTGCTGGAAAAAGGGTACAAAGCTACAGCATCAGAATATGATGAGCCACAGCCGGATATCGAAATGGAAGAGCCGGTTGAGGATTGCCCTCCGGCATATGGAACACCAAAGTCGATGGGGCTTACCGTTACCATTCCGCTTGAAAAAGTAAATGTCGGAAACCTTACAAGCCTTCTGAATGCAAAGGGTGACCTAATCCGAAAGGCACTGGGGATTGAGGACTTAAGATATACGATTGATGAGGAGAACATTTCCTTTCCTTGGTTTAATGAGGTCAAGCCGGATGAGGCACTTACATACACCAAGTTCATTTCTGCAATCTGCGAAATGACGGTAAAGCAGAAGAGAATCACGGCAAAGCCAAAGACAAACGAGAATGAGAAATACACCTTCCGATGCTTTTTACTCCGCCTTGGATTTATCGGGGATGAGTTCAAGGCAGACAGAAAACTGCTGCTTTCCAGACTGGACGGTTCATCTGCATTCAGGAACGGACAGAAGGGAGGTGAGCAGTAATGTTTTTCCCACCGAGAGAAATTGTTGAGAAAATCAAAAAAGAATATCCAGTAGGAACAAGGGTAGAACTGGTGCGAATGGATGACATTCAAGCACCACCTATTGGAACCAAGGGAACGGTAAGAGGTGTCGATGATACGGCATCCATTATGGTTCGATGGGATAACGGCAGTGGACTGAATGTTGTGTATGGGGAGGATTCCTGCAGAAAACTGAAAACGGTAAAGACCATCTGCTACGGGGAAGAAAAGGTGTGGGACGGCCGGGAAGAGGCTATGGACTTTTTCTTCCAAGGAATGATGGCATCTGAGGGAAGTGAACAGCAGAGATACACCAATATTTACCTTAAACTCCAGCTTGGAATGGAAGTATGCAGTGATGAAGATTAGACTGTAAAATACACAGTTTTTCATGGGGTTCACAGGCAATATTTGTGTACATTATGGTGCAGGTATTGCTTGATAATGTGTGTCTTTAGAGTGATATATAGTACTACCGAAAGGGAAAACAACCACACGGAGGTACGGAAATGAACGAAAAAATCACAAGACAGATTGAAGAAATGAAAAAACAGACCCTTGGAGTTGAGGTCGAGATGAATAATATAACAAGGGACAGGGCAGCAAAGATTGCCGCCACCATGTTTGGAACTGGCAGATACCAGAATACGTCGAGCCGGAACGGATACTGCACATGGTCAGCGTGGGATACGCAGGGCAGGGAATGGAAATTCCAAAAGGATGTCAGCATTTCTGGACCAGACAGTGAAAAATGTGAGCTGGTAACCCCAATCCTTACCTACGGGGACATTGAACTCCTGCAGGAACTGATAAGGCTTTTAAGACACGCAGGTGCAAAGAGCGATTCCACAAGGGGATGCGGGGTACACATTCACATCGGAGCCAAGGGGCATACACCACAGACTTTAAGAAATCTTGCAAACATTATGGCGAGCCACGAAAGCCTTTTAGCAGATGCCCTTGCCCTCGACCGATACAGAATGAACCGATACTGCCGGACGGTTGACCCACAGTTTTTGGAGCAGCTCAATAAGAAAAAACCAAAGACCATGTCAGCACTTGCAGACATCTGGTACAAAAGTCAGAATGCAAGCTACGGCAGAGACCACCATTACAATGACAGCCGATACCATATGCTTAACCTTCATGCCACTTTTACCAAGGGAACGGTTGAGTTTCGGCTTTTCCAATTTGATGCCCCGGCTGATGGTAAGAAAAACGGACTTCACGCAGGACAGCTTAAAAGTTACATTCAGCTTTGCCTTGCACTCAGCCAGATGGCAAAGGAAGTAAGAACTGCAAGTCCAAAGCCACAGCAGAATGAAAATCCAAAATATGCAATGAGGACCTGGCTTCTCCGGCTTGGATTCATCGGGAATGAGTTCAAAACAGCAAGGGATTTACTTACCAGAAGGCTTGCCGGGGACACGGCTTTTAGAAACGGAAGGGCATAGCCTTCTGCTACCTTAAACATCTGACCGCATGGGCGGTCTTAAGGTGGTAGAAGGGTATTTCCTTCAGAAAGGATGGCGAGCATTATGCAGAAACGATACTATATTGCCTATGGCAGCAATCTAAACATCAGCCAGATGAGAATGCGATGCCCTCATGCAAGGGTAATCGGAACTTCGGTAATCCCGGATTATGAGCTTCTTTTTAAGGGGAGCAGGACAGGGTCATACCTTACCATTGAGCCAAAGGAAGGGTCAAGTGTACCCGTTGCCGTGTGGGAAACCACGGATGACGATGAGGCAAGACTTGACAGGTACGAAGGTTTTCCAGCCTTTTATTACAAGGCGGAAATGACACTCCCCATTAAGGGAATCCGAACGGGCAAGATAAGGGAACGAAAGGTTTATGTGTATATCATGCACGAGGACAGACCGATAGGACTTCCAACCTGCCGATATGTTTCCACCTGCCTTGAGGGATACCGTAACTTCGGATTTGACGAGGATATTTTGTATAAGGCTATCGAGGATAGCAGAAGGAGATGCCATGAAGAAGAATAATCAAATGAAACAAAGGATATGCCCACGCTGTGGCAGTAGTTACCGTACTGCTCCGGCTTTATCAAGGGCAGACAATAAAACCTTCATCTGCCCCGACTGTGGTACACGGGAGGCATTGGAGAGCATGGGAGTGGAGCTTTCCGAACAGGAAAAAATACTGGAATCCATCCATAGCTGCCACTGTGAATAACTACACAATTTCACTTACACATCTTTGTGCAGAATATGCCCGGATAGTTGTTGCTATTATGTGTGTTCAGAGTGATATATAGTACAACGAAAAAACAAGGAGGGCAACAGCCATGACAAGATTTGAAAAGGATGTAATTGAAATTGAAGAAGGAAACGAAATCGAGGTACTTAAAAGAAGAAAGGCAGAACTTGAAGACCTTTACCAAAAGGGCAGATGCGAAAAGAATGCATTCAGAAGGCAGTGCATTGCACAGGAATACACAAGGAAGTTAGCTGAATACGAACAACTTGACGGAATGTGTTAAAAAAACAATTTTGAAACAGGGACTCTTCGGAGTCCTTTTTTCGTGGAAGGAAGTGAGAATATGGCAAAGAAAAAGAAGAAGTTTATACCTACAGAGTTTATGGCAGAAGGGTCCTACTATGATGAAGACCAGGCTGATTATGTCGTGAATTTCATACAGTGCCTTTGCCATACCAAAGGGAAATGGGCGGGAAAGCCGTTTCTCCTTCTGCCATGGCAGGAGGAGATTATCCGTAATCTTTTCGGAATCCTGAAAGCAGACGGCAAAAGACAGTTTACCACGGCCTATATTGAAATTCCCAAAAAGAACGGAAAGTCAGAGCTGGCGGCTGCCGTTGCACTGTATCTTCTGTTTGGGGACGGTGAAGCATCCCCGGAAGTGTATGGCGCGGCTGCCGACAGACAGCAGGCATCCATAGTCTTTGATGTTGGAAGGGTGATGTGTGAGATGACACCCGCACTTGAAAAAAGGAGCAAGATCAAAGGGGCAACGAAGAGGATTGACAACCTTTATAATAATGGATTTTACCAGGTGCTGTCGGCTGAGGTCGGAACCAAGCATGGTCTGAACGTAAGTGGTCTAGTCTTTGATGAAGTCCATGCACAGCCAAACCGTAAACTGTATGATGTCCTTACGAAAGGTTCCGGGGATGCCCGTGAACAGCCACTGTATTTCCTTATCACTACAGCCGGGAATGATACCAATTCCATCTGTTATGAGCTGCATCAGAAGGCACTTGATATCATTGAGGGCAGAAAAACAGATCCGACATTTTATCCCGTGATTTATGGTGCATCCGAGGATGAGGACTGGACAGATCCGAAGGTGTGGGCAAAGGCAAATCCGTCCCTTGGAGAGACAATCCAGATGGAGAAGGTTGTGGCAGCGTGTGAGTCGGCAAAGCAGAATCCGGCAGAAGAGAACAGTTTCCGTCAGCTCAGGCTGAATCAGTGGGTTAAACAGGCAGTCCGGTGGATGCCGATGGATAAGTGGGATACGTGTGCATTTCCTGTCAACGAGGATGAACTGGAAGGACGTGTATGTTATGGGGGACTTGACCTTTCAAGCACCACGGACCTTACTTCTTTCTGCCTGGTGTTTCCGCCGCTTGATGAGGATGATAAATATTATATCCTTCCATATTTCTGGCTGCCGGAAGAGACACTTGATTTGCGTGTCCGAAGGGATCATGTGAATTATGACCTCTGGGAGAAACAGGGGTACATTCAGACAACCGAGGGAAATGTAGTTCACTATGGCTACATTGAAAAATTCATAGAACGGCTTGGGGAGCGTTTCAATATCCGGGAGATAGCATTTGACCGATGGGGAGCAGTACAGATGGTGCAGAACCTTGAGGGCATGGGATTTAATGTGGTGGCAATGGGGCAGGGATTTGCATCCATGTCCCCACCTACCAAAGAACTGATGAAACTGACACTTGAGCAGAAGATTGCACATGGCGGGCATCCCGTTCTTCGGTGGAACATGGATAACATATTTATCCGTACCGACCCTGCCGGAAACATAAAGCCGGACAAAGCAAAATCAACAGAAAAGATAGACGGTGCCATAGCCTGTATCATGGCACTCGACAGAGCAATCCGTTGTGGTAATGACACTTCTGAAAGTGTGTATGATACAAGAGGGTTGCTTGTTTTTTAAGGAGGTATCGCAATGGGAATATTCAGTGGAATTTTTAAATCGAGGGATGCACCCACAAATAGAACTGCAGGCAGTGCCTACAGTTTTTTTCTTGGACAAAGTGCTGCCGGAAAAAGGGTAAATGAGAGGTCGGCCATGCAGACATCGGCAGTGTATGCCTGTGTCAGGGTAATTTCGGAGTCGGTGGCGAGTCTGCCACTTCATCTTTACAGATACAACGAAGATGGTGGAAAGGAAAAGGCAATCGACCATCCGCTGTACCATCTTCTACATGATGAACCGAACCCGGAAATGACGGCTTATTCATTCTTTGAAGTGGCACTTACGCATCTGTTACTGTGGGGCAATTTCTACAGTCAGATTATCAGAAATGGTAAGGGAGAGGTTATCGGTCTTTACCCACTCATGCCGGACAGAATGACGGTGGATAGGGATGAGAGAGGACAGCTTTATTACGAATACATGGTAAGCTCCGATGATGCCCCTACAAATAAGGGGTCAAGTGTAAGGCTGAAGCCGGAAGATGTTCTTCATGTTCCGGGATTATCTTTTGACGGTCTTGTAGGGTATTCACCCATTGCAATGGCAAAGAATGCAATCGGACTTGGTATCGCAGCAGAAGAGTATGGCTCAAAGTTCTATGCCAACGGAGCTGCCCCAAGCGGTGTGCTGGAACATCCGGGAACACTGAAAGACCCAAGCAAGGTAAGGGAGAGCTGGACACAGACCTTCGGGGGTTCGGCAAATTCCAATAAGGTGGCAGTCCTTGAAGAAGGTATGAAATATACTCCTATATCTATCAATCCCTCAGAGGCGCAGTTTCTTGAAACGAGAAAGTTTCAGGTTACAGAGATATGCAGGATATTCCGTGTGCCACCGCACATGGTTGCTGATTTGGAGAAGAGTTCCTTTTCCAATATTGAACAGCAGTCACTGGAGTATGTGCAGTACACATTACGTCCGTGGCTCACGAGATTGGAACAGGCAATGGCACGAAGGCTTTTCACGGAAGAAGAAAAGAAACATTATTTTATCAAATTTAATGTGGACGGACTTCTCCGCGGGGATTACCAGAGCCGGATGAATGGCTATGCAACGGCAAGACAGAACGGGTGGATGTCGGCAAATGACATCAGGGAACTGGAGAATCTTGACCGAATCCCCGCTGAACTTGGCGGGGATTTATATCTTATCAATGGCAACATGACAAAACTTGAGGATGCAGGCATTTTTGCAGCATCGGCAGAAAAAGGAGAGGAGGATTCCAATGAAGAACAGGAAGTTCTGGAACTGGAAGAGCAAAAAGACGCTCAACCGGGAAACAAGCGAAGAAGTCATAGAACGGATACTTGAACTGCACGGAACGATTGCAGAAGAGAGCTGGTTCGATGATGACCTTACACCACAGATGTTTAAGGATGAATTAAATGCAGGGAGTGGAGACATCACGGTATGGATTAACAGTCCGGGTGGTGACTGTGTGGCGGCAGCACAGATTTACAATATGCTCGCAGATTACAAGGGGGATGTCACGGTCAAGATTGACGGCATTGCCGCATCGGCAGCATCGGTCATTGCAATGGCAGGAAATACCGTACTTATGTCCCCTGTTTCCATGATGATGATTCATAACCCTGCCACATCAGCCTTTGGTGATCATGCAGAGATGCAAAAAGCCATCGAGATGCTTGAAGGGGTCAAGGATTCCATCATAAATGCATACACCCTGAAAACGGGAATGTCGAGGGCAAAATTGTCCCGGCTTATGGATGCGGAAACATGGATGGATGCTACAAAGGCCGTGGAACTCGGCTTTGCAGATGACATCATCACAAGGGATGCATTCCCGGAAAAAGAAGAGGACGAAGAGTCAGAAGAAAGCACAGAAGAGGATGAAAAAAAGAAACCATCTGATTCCGTGCTTTTTTCACGCAGGGCTGTAAACAATGCCCTTTTCAACAAACTGGAACAGCACTACAAAAAGCCGGGTGTGGACATTTCCAAGCAGGCTGAAATTCCTGCACCAAAAGTAACTGACGGTGTATCTGCAGATGAAATCAGAGACCGTTTAGACCTTATCAAAAAGTATATTTAAGGAGGACTGTATCATGACAGTAAAAGAATTAATCGAGAAGAGAGCAAAGGCATGGGAAACTGCAAAGGATTTTGTGAATACCCATGAAGACAAGAACGGCAATTTGTCTGCCGAGGATGCTGCTACTTACAGCAGAATGGAAGCTGAAATTGAGGAACTTACCAATTCCATCGACAGACAGCAGAGGGCAGAGAGAAGGGAGCAGGAACTTTCAAAGCCTGTAAATTCCCCTATCACGGGCAAGCCTTATAAGGATGAGCCACAGGGCGAGAAAAAGACCGGACGTGCATCCGATGAATACAGGCAGGCAATGCTTACAGCAATGCGTACCAATTTCAGACAGGTGGCAAATGTACTGCAGGAAGGTGTGGATGCCGATGGTGGTTACCTTGTTCCTGTGGAGTATGACAACAGACTGATTGATGTGCTTACCGAAGAGAACATCATGCGTGGTCTTGCCACCAAGATTACCACATCTGGGGAGCATAAGATTAACATTGCAGCCACCAAGCCTGCGGCCGCATGGATTGAGGAAGGTGAGGCACTGTCCTTTGGGGATGCAACCTTTGACCAGATCTATCTGGATGCCTTCAAACTTCATGTTGCAATCAAGGTAACAGAGGAGCTGCTTTATGATTCTGCTTTCAATCTTGAAAGCTACATCATCACAGAGTTTGGCAAGGCGCTGGCAAATGCAGAAGAGGATGCATTCTTAAATGGTGACGGCAAGGGCAAGCCTGTCGGTATCTTCGACAAGACAGCAGGCGGTCAGTCAGTTGGTACTCTTTCTGCAGCACTGAAGTCTGATGATTTGCTTGACCTTGTGTACGGTCTTAAGAGACCTTACCGTAAGAACGCATCCTTTATTATGAACGATGCTACCCTGGCACAGATTCGCAAGCTGAAGGACAATAACGGTGCCTATATCTGGCAGCCTTCCTACCAGGTGGGAGAGCCAGACAGAATCCTTGGCTATAAGGTAAACACCTCTGCATACGCACCTACGGATGCGATTGCTTTCGGTGATTACAAGTATTACAACATCGGTGACCGTGGTACTCGTTCCTTCAAGCAGCTCAACGAGTTATTTGCCGGAAACGGAATGATTGGCTTTGTTGCCAAGGAGCGTGTGGACGGCAAGTTAATCCTGCCGGAGGCTGTAAAGATTCTCGGACTTAAGGCAGATACACAGTCAGCAAAAGCCTGAGTAAGATAAGAGGGGGTAACGAAAAGTTACTCCCTTTTTCGTAATGGAGGTGCAATATGATAATTTCCCTTGAAGAAATGAAGAATTATCTTCGGATTGATTTTGACGATGATGATGCACTTCTTGAAAATCTGATTCTTTCTTCCGAGCGTCTGTGTATGGACATCGCAAGAATCAAAAGCAGGACTGTTTTTGAGAAAAAGGATACTGCAAAGACTGCGGTCATGTATGCCGTGGCATACCAGTATGAGCACAGGGAGGACTGTGATCATCATGCACTTACCATGTCACTGCGTTCCCTGCTTTCGGGTATCAGAAAGGCGGGATTCTGATGGAAGTATCACTCTTAAATGTAAGAATTACCTTTCAGAAAAATGAAGTGGTTTCCGATGCCATTGGTAACCACAGAAACCAGTGGACAGATTATTATACCTGCCACGCAACGGTAAGTGGGGAGAGTGGTTCGGAAAAGAATGTGGCAGCTAATACACTTTATGATTCTGACCTTGCTTTTACGGTCAGATACTGTAAGGCCTTAAAGGATGCCGACACCACAAAACTCCGTGTGGTATTTGACGGGGAACTTTATGATATCACATTCATTGACCACATGAATTTTAAGAATAAGTGTCTGAAATTCAGATGCCGGAAAGTGAGGAGATAGCATGGCAAATGTATCAATTGACAGCATGGCTGAAGAAATCATGAAAGGTCTGATGGAGTATAAGAATCTTGCCACGGCTGACATGAAGACTGCCGTAAGGAAAGCCGGAAGAACAGTAAAAAAGGATATTCAGGCAAACGCTCCAAAGAAAACAGGTGCCTACTCGAAGAGCTGGACAGCGAAGACCACAAAAGAGACCTCTGAATCTTTGGAACTTACGGTGTATTCTCCGAAAAAATATCAGCTTGCACATCTTCTTGAGAAAGGTCATGCCAAAAGGGGTGGTGGAAGGACAAAGGCAGTCCCCCATATTGCGCCTGCAGAAGAGAGTGCAGTAAAGGAACTTGAGTCAGACATCAGGAAGGCACTTGGAGGTTAAGGATGGAAGAGTTGGCCAAAATCATAGAAGAAATGGGTATCCCTTTTGCATATGACCACTTTGCAGAGGGGGAAAGTCCCGACCCGCCGTTTATCTGTTACCTGTTGCCGGATGATGGTAATTTCGCAGCAGATGGCAGGGTTTATTACAGAATAAGCGGAGTAAGGATAGAACTGTATACAGATTTCAAAGACCCGTCTTTGGAAGAAAAAGTAACCGCCGTGCTTGACAGCCACGGCATTTTTTATGCTCAGTCGGAGGTATGGATAGAGGAAGAAAAACTCTATGAAGTTGCCTTTGAATTTGAGATGCCAGTTTAAGGAGGTAAGCAGAATGGCAAATAAGAAAAACAAGGTAAAGTACAACCTTAAGAATGTACACTACGCACTGCTGAATATTGATGAAGAGGGCAATGTGACATATGCAACACCTGTTCCGATTCCGGGTGCGGTATCCATCGGACTGGATGCAAATGGCGAACCAAGTAATTTTTACGCAGACGGATATGCCTATTACACCATCAGTAACAACATGGGTTACGAAGGTGACCTTGAGATTGCAATGGTGCCGGAGTCATTCCGTGTGGATGTTCTGAAAGAAGAACTGGATGACAATAAGGTTCTTGTGGAGAATGCAAATGTGGAAACCGCCAATTTTGCACTTTTATTTGAGTTTGACGGAGATATCAAGAAAATTCGTCATGTTCTATATAACTGTGCGGCAAGCCGTCCGTCCATTGAATCACAGACCAATGAGGATGAGATTGAGGTACAGACAGAAACACTTTCCCTTAAGGCAACACCGCTTGCCAACGGGTATGTAAAGGCAAAGACGGGAGATGATACCACGGATGCCGTATATCAGGACTGGTATAAGAGCGTGTATCTTACTTCAAAAACTTCCGTAGAAAGTGAGGAGCAGGTATGAGTATTGTAAGAAATGTGGAGATAGATGGTAAGCAGGTACCGTTCAAGGCATCTGCAGCCATTCCGAGAATTTACCGTATCAAGTTTAACAGGGATATTTATAAAGACCTTCGTTCCTTGGAGAAAGCAGTGGGCGAAGGGGATGAGAATAATTCAAACCTTGATTTATTCTCTTTGGAGATGTTTGAGAACATTGCATATGTAATGGCCAAACACGCAGACCCTAATATCCCGGACACTCCGGAAGAGTGGCTTGATGAGTTCAATACCTTTTCCATTTACCAGGTACTTCCTTCCATCATTGAATTATGGGGACTGAATGTGCAGACGGATGTGGAGTCTAAAAAAAACTTCGCCCGACTGACCGCCAAATGACAACCCCGTTATTTCTGCTTCGATGTGTACAGCTTGGCATAAGTATCCGTGATCTTGACCTGCTTACGATTGGTCTGGTAAACGATATGTATGCAGAGAACGGAAATGATGATTACAAGGGATATAAGGAGCTGGCAACACAGGAGGATTTCGATAAGTTTTAGTTCATATTTTTATTTTCCATGTTATAATTTATTCATAGAAATTAGGAAATTGAATTTCTGAAAATATTAGAAAGAAGAATTTTAGATGAGTTATTGTACACATGAAAAACGTAAGCATTATAAAACTGAAATCGAGAATTGGAAAAAGGGCTATTTAAACTTTATTAAATCAAAAGAACCCTGGAAATATGATTTTAAAAAAGGAAACGAAGGTTATACAGAAAAGACTGATTGTGAGCAATCAATACTTTCACAATTGATTTTTGTTGAAGTATTCAATAAGCAAAAGTTGTCTGCAGAAATATGTGAAAGTGGAAAATCTATCAAAGTTGGGAAAAATAAAGTAGAGAAGATTTTCTTGTTTGACATAATGCATAATCCTAAAAGTGGATGTCAACCATGCCAACAGGCAGTGTTATATAAGTATAATAATGGAAAGATGAAATTTGAAGATATGTACCATTGTGTAGGAAATTTTGCTCCAGTGCCAAGAACAATAATTGCTAATAATTATGGACCACGGCTTCAACAAATTCATGAGTATTTGAATGAATTGTGGCCATGTTTTCTAAAATTCATGCAAGACAATTGGCTGTGTTTTCCAACTGATGTATCTGAACTGATGAGTTTTAAGGAGTATATGAAATACTCTTGTCAACAAATGTATTTTGAAGATATATTTAATAAGCTATATGATATCTACAATGATACAAATGATAAAGAATACGATAAAATGTGGGAAAAAATTTTAGATATATTATCAAGTGCAGTGATTGACCAACAAGACAAACTGATATCTTTCGATGATTTGTTTAGAAAGCATAATATTAAAGAAATTGATAATAGAATTTTGTTTTTAATCGAATTACGAGGAAGATTTATTCTCTCTTTATTAAAATCATAACTGTAAAATATATGTGAAAGATTATGAATTTAGCATCAATTCTTAAGTGGGTTGGTGCTTTTTTTTGCTCGGAACAATCCGGGCTTTTTTTATGTCCATTTTTACGGAAAGGAGGATGACCGATGGCAAGCAGAATACAGGGTATTACCGTGGAGATTGGTGGAGATACCACGAAACTACAGACTGCCCTTAAAGGATTGAACGGGGAAATCAAGTCTACCCAGACACAGCTTAAGGATGTAGAAAAACTGTTGAAAATGGATCCCGGTAATACGGAACTTCTTGCACAGAAGGAAAAACTCCTGGCACAGGCTGTTGAAGAAACAAAGCGTAAACTGGAAACTCTGAAAACAGCAGCAGAGCAGGCTAACATGGCACTTGCGAATGGGGATATTTCACAGGAGCAGTACGATGCACTTCAGAGGGAGATTGTAGAAACAGAGCAGAACTTAAAAAGTCTTGAAACACAGGCAAATCAGTCTGCCACGGCACTCCAGAAGATTTCTGCCACGGGCGAAAAAATGAAAACGGTGGGAGATAACATTTCTTCTGCCGGACAGAAACTTCTCCCGGTCACTGCGGGTGTGACGGCACTTGGAACGGCATCTGTTACCACGGCTGCAAACTTTGAAAGTTCCATGAGTCAGGTACAGGCTACGATGGGAATTACCAAGGATTCCATGTCTACCCTTGACGGGCAGAGTGTCAATACGATGGATGCACTGTCAGACCTTGCAAAGGAGATGGGTGCGTCCACTGCTTTTTCTGCCACGGAGTGTGCAGAGGCATTAAACTACCTTGCACTTGCAGGTTACAGCACACAGGAAATGGCAGACACACTTCCAACCGTTCTTAACCTTGCAGCGGCAGGCGGGATTGACCTTGCGTCTGCATCAGATATGGTAACGGATGCCATGTCAGCACTTGGCATGGAAACATCCGATGCTGACAGGATGGTAGACCAGATGGCAAAGACAGCTTCTACCACAAACACATCCGTTGCACAGTTGGGGGAAGGTATTCTTACCATCGGTGCGACTGCCAAGTCTGTAAAGGGTGGAACGGCAGAATTGAATACGGCACTTGGTATTCTTGCAAACAACGGTATCAAGGGTGCAGAGGGTGGTACACATCTTCGAAATATCATTCTGTCATTGCAGAACCCTACCGACAAGGCGGCTGCCAGCATGGAACAGCTTGGTGTTGATGTGTATGACTCCGAAGGAAATATGCGTTCCCTGAATGATATCCTTGGAGATTTGAATACAAGCATGGATGGTATGACTTCGGAAGAAAAATCCAATATCATATCCACCATTTTTAATAAGACAGATCTCTCTTCCGTAAATGCTTTATTAGCAAATACGGGAAGTACGTGGGACAGTCTTCAGAAGTCCATTACAGAAAGCGGTGGTGCCGCACAGCAGATGGCAGATACACAGCTTGATAACTTACAGGGTCAGTTAACGCTTTTAAAGTCAGCTCTTGAAGGGCTGGCTATTTCTTTTGGTCAGTTACTGATGCCTGCGCTTAAAGGCATCGTGGGTGCAGTGCAGAGCGTGGTGGACTGGTTGAACTCCCTTGATGAGGGAACGAAGAAGGTCATTGTAACGGTTGCACTTGTAGCAGGGGCGTTGGGACCGGTACTCATCATCATTGGAAAGGTAATATCCGCAGTCGGTACGATTATGACGGTAGTTCCGAAGATTGCAGGGGTAATTAATGTAGTAAAAGGTGCATTTGCAGCCCTGAACACCACAATGCTGGCAAATCCGATATTCCTGATTATTGCAGCCATTACGGCGCTTGTGGCTGCGTTCATCTATCTGTGGAATAACTGTGACGGATTCCGTCAGTTTTGGATTGACCTCTGGGAGAATGTAAAGCAGATAGCCATTACGGTGTGGAATGCAATCAAATCATTCTTCTCAGTAGTTTGGGAAGGCATCAAGTCCATATTTACAACGGTGCTTGGAGTCATCAAAACGCTGGTGACCACCTACTTTAATTTCTATAAAACTATTATAGAAACCGTGCTGAATGTAATAAAGACCGTGATTACCACAGTGTGGAATGCCATCAAGGGTGTTTTTATCACGGTATTCAATGTGATAAAGACTATCATTACCACGCAGTTCAACATCTATAAAACCATTATAGAAACCGTGCTGAATGTGATAAAAACGGTGGTTACTAATGTATGGAATACCATAAAGACGGTTGTTACCACGGTAATGAATGCCATAAAGACTGTGTTTACTACAGTATGGAATGCTATCAAGACCATCATATCCGCCGTGGTAAGCGGTATAAAGGGACTGATTACCGGGGATTTCACGGCAGTGAAGAATTCCATCACTACCATCATGAACACCATAAAGAGTACCATCAGCACGATATGGAATACCATAAAAAATACATTTTCCACGGTTCTTGGTGCCATTAAAAATTGTGTTTCCAATGTATTTAACGGCATTGTGAATGCTGTAAAAGGAGCAATGACGAATGTGCTGAATGCCGTAAAGAATGGTTTCACGAATGTGAAGAACCATATCACGGGACTTGCTTCACAGGCAGTTACCTGGGGAAAGGATTTAGTCATGGGACTTGTGAACGGTATCAAGAGCTGCATCGGTGCAGTGGGAGATGCCGTAAAGAGTGTGGCTGACAAGATTAAGTCATTCCTGCATTTCTCCGTGCCGGATGAGGGGCCTTTGACGGAATATGAGTCATGGATGCCTGACTTCATGGACGGGTTGGCAAAAGGAATTAATAAGAGCAAAGATGTGGTGGCAAAGGCAGTGGAAGGGGTGTCACAGGATATGGTTATCAATCCGAACGTGAGTGCAACCACATCGGCAATGGAAACCACATCACGCTCATCGGCACGAAACACAGCAGACATTGCGGGAGCAATCCGTGAGGCATTTGCCGGAATCAATCTGAATGGCGGAGATACCGTTATCCCGGTTTATATCGGTGGAACAATGCTTGATGAAGTGATTGTATCCGCACAGCAGAGAGCAAATATCAGAAGTGGAGGAAGGTAGAATGGCATATATGCAGTATTTGGTGTTCAACGGAAATAACCTGCCACTGCCGGACTCCTATTCAGTAGATCTGGCAGATGTGGAGGCAGATACGGGAGGAGAAACAGAAGCAGGAACTACACAGAGGGATGTTGTAAGAAGCGGAGTGGCTACCATTTCCGTTTCTTTTTCTGTTTCTCCGAATTGGCTAAAAAAGCTCACGGCATATTCTAAGATGGCAAAGATAACCGTGCAGTATTTTGATACGGAAACATTGGAACTAAAGGAAACAGAGATGTATATTTCAGGATTCAAGGCAGCACTTAAGAAGGATACTTCTTATAAAGGCTTATGGACGGTGTCCTTTACGCTGAATGAAATGTAACGGGGGTGGCATTGTGTTTGATGTATCTGAGAAGTTTAAAAATGCAGTAAGGCAGAATACAAGAAAATATGAGTGGCACGGAACGATTACAACCAAGGGTGGCAGGGTGTATGAATTTGGTGCAAAAGACATTGTGAAAGGCTCCGGGTATATTAAGTGGCAGTGCTGTTCTGATACGGAAATCGAACTCGGAACTGTGTATGCTGCGGAAATGGGAATAAGCCTGTTTTCTGAAATAGACCGATACACACTGGAAGATGCTGTGGTAAGGCTTTTTTATTCGCTTACTTTATTGGATGGTACGGTTGAAACTATACCGATGGGAGTATTTGAAGTGTCTGAGGCGAACCGGGGAATAAGAACCTTGGAGATTAAGGGGTATGATTATATGCTCCGATTTGAAAAAGCAATGAAACTGGAGTCCTCAAGCGGTACACCTTATCAGTTCTTAAAGATTGCCTGTGATACCTGTAAGGTGGAAATGGCACAATCGGTGACGGAGATTACGGCATTGCCGAATGGCGGAACAACGCTTGGCATTTATGCGGATAATGACATTGAGACATTCAGGGATTTGATTTTTTATGTGGCACAGGTAGTTGGATGTTTTTGTCAGATTGACCGTTATGGAAGGCTGGTATTAAAACAGTATGACAATAAACCTGCATTGATGATTCCACAGAAAGAGCGGTATGACAGCAATTACTCTGACTTTGTAACAAGGTATACGGCAGTATCCTCAACAAACCAGACAGACCAGACGTCAGAGTATATCGCAATGGAAACGGATGATGCATTGACCATGAACCTTGGAATCAATCCCCTGATGCAGTTTGGTCTCAAATCTACAAGGGAGAGAATGCTCCGGGAAATACTGACGGCACTTCAGAAGGTAAATTATGTTCCATTTAACAGTACCACGATAGGAAATCCGGCATTAGAGCCGGGAGACATCCTGCAGTTTACGGGTGGACACGCTGATGAGGATAAGGTCAGTTGTATCACAAGTATGGAGTGCAGAATCTATGGAAAGATGTCCATAAAATGCGTTGGTAAGAATCCAAGACTTGCAGGTGCAAAGAGTAAGAATGAAAAAAATATTACGGGTCTTTTGAACTCGGTGGAAAGTGGAAAAACCGTTGTATATAACTTTGTAAATGTCAGTCCGTTTAATATAGGACAGTCGCTGACAAAGGTGATGGATATTGATTTTACGGCTACGGAGGACACAACGGCAGCTTTTCACTGTGAGATGTTGCTTGAGGTCATTAAGCCGGAAGAAGAAAGAGAAACGGAAGAGGTAATTATCGAAAATCCTGAACTTTCCATCATCTATAAAATGAATGGAGAAACCGTTGATAATTTTATGCCGACAAAGACCTGTATTTACGGAAAGCACATTGTGACCCTGTTCTATCCCATAACGAAGGTTATTGAGAAGAGTTCCAATACATTTTCTATGTACCTAAAAATATCGGAAGGCTCCGTGAACATAGGAGAAGCACAGATAAGGGCAACCATTAGCGGGCAGGGACTTGCAGCAGGTCTTGGAGACTGGAACGGTCGCATCAATATCAATGAGAATATCGGATTTGTAAAAATCAGTGATGTTCCGTTTGTGGCTGATACGTTTGAGGACAGGGTGTCTGTTGTATTTCCGAATATCCGCAGATCAGGCATATCACAAACGATAGGAGATATTGCAATTACGGAGATGGATTTTGGTGTGGATACCTTTACTGACAGAACATGGATTGCAGAGATACTTCGCACCTTTGTTCTGACAACCATTAGAGGAAATCCAAAGTATAACGGATACGTGACGGTCAACAGCAATGAGCAGTTTGTTTTACGAAAACGGCATAGTCTTGCATCGGCTCCAGAGTCCTTGGAACATGGGTTCATGGAAAATCTGCTGATTGATACATCCTTCTTGGAATCGGTGGAGCAGATTACGGTGAATGGCACATCGGAAGGGTACAGATTACAGAGGGTGATTAACGCATCAGATACTTCCGTTAAGGTGCCGGAGGAAGTGGATACTACGCATGGCTTCTTTGAACTGAAAGCAACGGTGACCGAAGAGCAGACATCGGTATCTTTGGAAACAGACAGCGGATTTATGGAAAGTCTTGTGGTGGATATATCAAAATTTGACGGTGTGAAAGGAGTGGAATTTGGCTTATGAATTATGACAGTGTAAATGAAATATTCGCTGCAGGGGTAACGAACATGACCTGCCTTTTGCAGAATAGTAACAATTACGACGGAGGTACGCTTGCTGTCAATGGAGCAGATTTTCTGCTCTTTAAGGACAGTAAGGTATCCTCCATTTTTGCACATGGGGATTCTTACTGGGGAATTGGCACAGATACATCAAACTTAAGAATCAATAACAGGGATTCCAGAATGCGTTCTCTGTACCGTGAAGAAGGAACATTATACAGCTATTACCGATTCCTAAAGATACGCTGGGAAGGCTGGTCCCATTACAACGCATCCGGGGCGGATTATCAGATTAAATATGACCTTATTTTCTGGGATACGGGTGACATCACACTTCATATGATTAATGTGCCGATTTCCTGTTATGATGGAGTCTTTGATTTTGTGGCAGATAAAACTTACACCTTTACAAAGCCGACAGTTGCCTCTCCGGATATTACATTTCAGTATTATCCGGAATCAAAGACTTATGAAGTAAAGTACACACCGATTGATTTGCTTGTACCGTTTAAGGTGTTGATAAGGGATGGAGAAGGAGTCCTTTATACCGTACAGAATGAAGTGATAAATGAGGAAACGGGAGAAAGTGAGGATGTGCTTGTTGCTTTGGAAGAAACTGAGGTTAATTCACTTCTTTTCAAAACAAAAGGATTTCAGAAACTGCCTGACTGGGAACTTATAAAGGAACTGACATTGCCGGAAGTCTTAAGTTGGAGTGACAGCAGGGCATTTCCGCTTAATGCGATGATTACGGGAACACCACCAAAACAATATATCGAATGCATGGCTGATTTATCGGATGAAACAGTCCTTGGTATCAAGGCACTGAATGCGGAGTACACGGGAGATGTTACGGTACAGTACAGCTATGACGGAGAAGTCTATACGGGTGAAGTGCCGATGGCTGATTTTTTACTGATGGATTTGGATGTCCTTTTTGCGGGATTATCAGAAACCAAGACAATCACATTCAGATTCTGGCTGGCAGGGGATGCAACGCTGACCACTTTTATTATGAATTACAGAAATGGAGATGATGACGATGGCAAAATTGATGGGAACAACTAAGATTGAACTTACCGATGTGAAAACAGGGGAAAAGGAAGTGTATGAAAATCATAATATGGTTACCAATGCCCTGGCGGATATATTCAGACCGCTTGGTCTGTCGAACCGTCCAAACAGATACTTCAGCGAGTTTGTGCCATACTATCAGACACTGCTTGGAGGAATTTTGTGCTTTGACAAGGAAATCCCGGAAAACCCGGATGACTATTACCCTCCGGCTGATGCCAGTCTGATAGGATGTGCTGCGTATGGAGTACAGAATAACACAAAAAATACGTGCCGTGGTGGTTTTAATCAGACGGAATCGGAAGTGAACCTGAAAGACCGTTATGTGAAATATGTGTATGATTTTGCTACCAGTCAGGCTAACGGTACAATTGCAAGTGTGTGCCTCAGTCATAAAAACGGTGGGTTTACTTCATACGGATATAAGAATGCAGAATATACAACGAGCTATCCACTGATGCAGAGTATAGCAGAGGATACTCTCCAATATGTCTACCCGGACAGGACGGGTGCATCTACAAGCAGCAGATATTCAGGCATGACGATTGGAACAACGGAACTGATTTTTCTGATTGACCGTGAACAGGATTGTGCCTATTACTTTAAGGTTGCAGATAAGAACCATATTCACATCACGAAGAGGCGAACCTTTCTGAAATCTGTATCTATCTTAGATAATGTTTATTATAAGAAACCTTTGATAAAAGAGATAGAGGTAAGTGAACTTGCATCACCACTTCGTATCGGATACTGGGGATATAATTATGACCCGACAAATGACTGTTTATATATAACCACGACAAATGAGTACAGAGTAGCTCCTAACGGGACATTTCTTGTGACGGAGATTAAGCTGGACAGTTGGGAGGTTAGGCAGTATGAAGTAACGAATACCACGGATGTTTACATCCAGTCAAACAGTAGCTGGCATATGTATGTATATGAGGGATTTCTCTTTGTAAAAGGGTATGATTCCCCATATGACTTATACAAGATCCAGATAACTAATCCTGCTAATGTTGTGAAGTTCAAAAGAACAAATACGGGGGCAATTTCAGGATATCCGAAAGCATATATCAACGGCCGTCTTTATTATGAATGTAATGATGATCAGCTTTTAATCGCAAACACAACAACGAATGAGATTATTACCCCGGAGGCAAAGTCACTGTTTAACAGCAGTCACGAAATGAACCTGACCCCGGTAAGGAATGAACCGTTGTTGTATTTTGGTGATTATGGAACATGGTCAACCTCCGGGTGGTATATGATATGTAATTATCTTGCCACCATCAATAATCTGGATGTCCCAGTTACAAAGACGGCGGATAAGACAATGAAAATCACATACATTTTGCAGGAGCAATAATGAATAAGAATCTATATCCCCCATTTGAAATGGGGGCCGAGGCAAAGCCGTAGCGTTGCGTGGAGTACCAATAAAAACCTCCTGTGCTACAATGATATTGGTTTCGCAGGCCATATCAAAAAGCAGAGGAGGTATCCAATATGGATAATCAAAGTATACAACATACGCGATGGAATTGCACCTATCATATTGTATTTATTCCAAAATATCGAAGAAAAATCATGTACGGAGAATTAAAGAGAGATTTAGTAGAGATTCTCAAGAAATTATGCGAAATGAAGCAGGTATAAATTATCGAAGGAAAGGTGTGTAGAGATCATGTACATATGTATGTGGCAATACCCCCAAAGATGAGTGTATCAGAATTTATGGCATACTTAAAAGGAAAGAGTACATTGATGTTGTTTGATAGACACCCAGAGTATAGACAAAAATGGGCAGATAGACATTTTTGGGCACGAGGATATTATGTATCGACGGTGGGAAATGTCAATGAGGAAACAATCATACAATATATAAAAGAACAAGAAGAAAATGACAAGTTAGAGGATGGAAGGAAGTAGAGATGCCTTTGTAGAAGGCTGACAGTACAAATGGTACTGCGAAACCCCGCCTCTGGCGGAACCAGCAAAGTGCCCTGGAGGGGCTAAAATCAAACCCCCATTTGAAATGGGGGTGCGTGACTCGATGATAAGGCAGTCCATAGAGGGCTGCTTTTTTCATACACAAATTTATGGAAGGAGAGATTTTATGAGTGGAGAAATCAAAGAAATCATTGCATGGCTTGGGGCACTTGGAATTCCTACAATCTTTGCAATGACTTCGTGGTGCATTAAGTGCTGCGTGCAGTACACAAAGCAACTCAAAGTTTTAGCAAAAGCACAGCAGGCTCAGATGAGGTCACAGCTTCTGGAACAGTACCACTTCTACATGGATTCCGGCTGGATTAGCGAGGAGCATATGGAAGATTGGGAAAATCAGTACAAGGCATACCACAGCCTTGGGGAGAACGGCATCCTTGATAGCCGTAGGGAACAGCTTTTACAGTTACCAAACAAAAAGAAGGAGGAACAGGAAAATGAGTAATTACTGGAAGAACTGGATTAAGGCGGCGGGTGTAAGAGCCGTCAAGACGGTGGCACAGACCGCCGTGGCAACAATTGGGACATCTGCCGTGCTGGGGGATGTGAACTGGGTAATGGTTGCGAGTGCATCAGCATTGGCGGGTATCCTGTCACTGCTTACAAGCATCGCAGGTATCCCGGAAGTGGAAGGAGATGATGAGTAATATGAAACTTGTGAAAAGTATTCTTACAAAAAATCCGTGCTATAAAGCCGGGAAAAAGATTACAGTGAAAGGGCTGATGTTACATTCGGTTGGCTGTCCCCAGCCGAAGGCATCAGCCTTTATTAATTCATGGAACAGTGAGTCATTTGACAGAGCCTGTGTCCACGGATTTATTGACGGGAATGACGGCACCGTGTATCAGACACTCCCTTGGGACCACAGAGGATGGCACTGCGGTTCTTCCATCAATGGAAGTGGAAACAATACCCATATCGGCATAGAAATGTGTGAGCCTTCCTGCATTACCTATACAGGTGGTGCATCATTTAAGTGTTCTGATTTGGATATTGCAAAGGCTGTGGCAGAAAGAACCTATAAGGCAGCTGTGGAGTTGTTTGCCATGCTTTGTCAGAAGTTTGGTTTGGATCCACTTGCGGATGGTGTCATTATCAGCCATAAGGAAGGCTATGCAAGAGGAATCGCATCCAACCACGGTGACCCGGAGCATTTGTGGAGTCAGCTTGGAATGGGATATACAATGGATACCTTCCGTAAGGCTGTGAAGAGGCAGATGGATGGCAAGTCAGATATCAATAATGGAACACAGGCAGATGTGTTTGCAGGACTTTCTGAAAAGGATGCCATTTCGATTATCGGTAATCTCTGCCGTGAGGATATGAAGAAGAGTGGTATTCTCGCATCTATTTCTGCGGCACAGTTTATTCTTGAGTCAGGATACGGCAAGAGTGAGCTTGCACAGAAAGCCAACAATATGTTTGGCATGAAGAAATCCCTGTCCGGGAATACATGGGGTGGTTCTTCCTGGGATGGGACAAGCATTTACACGAAAGAAACAAAGGAGCAGAATGCTGATGGCAGTTATAAAACCATCACGGCAGATTTCAGAAAATATCCTTGCGTGGAAGATTCCGTTGCAGACCATTCTGCATATCTGCTTGGAGCCAAGAACGGAAAGTCACTCCGTTATAAGGGCATCAAGGGTATGACGGATTACAAGGCAGTGGCACAGCTTATCAAGGATGGAGGTTATGCGACTTCGCTTACTTATGTGGAGAAGTTATGCTCCATCATTGAGAAGTGGAATCTGACACAGTATGATGTTTCCGATGCTGCTGTTTCTGAACCTTTAACAACAGATACGGTAACGGATTTCCCGGCTACACCATTTACGGTAAAAGTCATTGTGGATGATTTGAATTACCGTTCACAGCCTTCCATGAAAGGAAAGGTCAATGGGCAGACAGGCAAGGGTGTCTTTACCATTGTGGAAGTAAAGGACGGATGGGGCAGGCTCAAGAGTGGAGCAGGATGGATTTGGCTTGAGAATCCTTCTTATTGTATTGTGCAAGAAACTGTTGCAGAGAAGAAAGAAACAGTAAAGTTAAAATCTGTTGATGAGATTGCAAAGGAAGTCATCCGTGGTGACTGGGGGAATGGAGCAGAGCGTAAGGAGAAACTTACGGCTGCCGGATATGATTATGCTGCTGTGCAGAAGAAAGTGAATAAACTTTTGGGATAACTGAATATGCTGGTTTTATGAGGCTCGGAGGGAGAAATCTTTCCGGGTCTTATTTTTTTTGAAAAAAATGAAAAAGTCTGTCCAATTTGTCCTCTTCCCAAGGCTAATAGGTAGAGGGCAACAGGAAAAGAAACCCTCGGAAAGAGGTGACGGATATGAAACATAATTTGAAAATCAGTGTTTCCAAAGAGCCAAAAAAGAACGGTGTTGTCAGTTGCCGCAATATTACCGTGCGAGAACGCCTCTTGCGTTTTCTTCTCGGTGATAAGCAAAAACTGACCATTATCGTACCGGGTGATACCGTTTCGGAACTGGCTATAGCGGAAATCAAGGAAGGAGGACAAGTTCATGAGTAAAATGAGTGAACTTGCAGCAGAACTTTCAGAATTAAAGCGTTGTGGAGAAATTCTTATCAGCATTTCTGAAACGCTGACACAGATGTTTAGTTCTGACTGCAAAGAAGACAAGGCAGAGCCAACCAAGGAAACCAAAGAGAATAAGGAAGTGCAGTTATCCATTACGGATGTCCGTAAGGTGCTGGCAGAAAAATCACGTCAGGGACATACGGCAAAGGTCAAGGAACTCCTGATTAAATATGGGGCAGACAAACTGTCGGATATTGACCCGTCAAAATATGCAGCCCTGCTTGCGGATGCGGAGGTGCTGTGATATGGGAAAACACGCATTGCTCTCTGCATCAAGCAGCCACAGATGGCTTGCCTGTCCGCCATCAGCCAGACTTTGTGCTGATAAAGAAGATAAGGGTAGCGAATATGCCAGACAAGGAACGGACGCACATACTCTTTGTGAGTATAAGCTAAAAAAACTGCTCGGCATAGATGCCAAAGATCCTACGGAGAACCTTTCCTATTATGATGAGGAGATGGAAGAATGTGCTGACGGATATGCGGGTTTTGTGGCGGAGCAACTTAAAAAGGTCAGGGAAACCTGCACTGACCCGGTAGTGCTGATTGAACAAAGACTGGATTTCTCCAAATATGTAAAAGAGGGATTCGGTACCGGGGACTGCGTTATCGTAGCAGACGGAACGGTTTCTGTGATTGATTACAAGCATGGACTTGGTGTGCTTGTGTCAGCAGAGAAGAACCCTCAAATGATGTGTTATGCTCTTGGAGCCTTGGAACTCTTCGATGGTATTTATGATGTGGATACCGTCAGCATGACAATTTATCAGCCAAGACGTGAAAACATCAGTACCTATACGATTTCAAAGGAAGAACTTATGAAGTGGGCAGACGAAATCCTTGCTCCTACCGCAGCACTTGCCTACGCAGGCAAAGGAGAATTTAAGGCAGGTGAGCATTGTAAGTTCTGCGGGGTCAAGGCAACCTGTCGCAAGCGTATGGAATACAACATGGAACTTGCCAGATATGATTTTGAAATGCCTGCAACATTAAGTGAGGAGGAGATTGCAGTTATCCTGTCCAAAGTGGATGAACTTACCTCCTGGGCAGAAGATGTAAAGGAATATGCCCTCAAGCAGGCAGTCAGCGGAACCAGATACACTGGCTTTAAGGTTGTGGAAGGACGCTCCAACCGTAAGTACACCGATGAAACCAAGGTGGCAGATGTGGTATCAAATGCTGGCTTTGACCCGTATGAAAAGAAAGTAGCGGGTATTACGGCTATGCAGAAAATTCTCGGAAAGAAAAAGTTCGAGGAATTACTCGGCAGTCTTGTGTACAAGCCACAGGGCAAACCGACACTCGTACCGGAGAGTGACAAACGTCCGGAAATGAATACAGCAGTTGAAGATTTTAGTAAAAATTAAGGAGGACAAAAATATGTCAACAATGAACAACCCAATGAAGGTAATTACAGGTCCAGAAACAAGATGGTCTTATGCAAATGTGTGGGAGCCTAAGTCTATTAACGGTGGTACTCCTAAGTACAGCGTGAGCCTTATCATTCCTAAATCTGATACCAAAACGGTAGAAAAGATTCAGGCAGCAATTCAGGCGGCTTATGAGGAAGGACAGGGTAAACTGAAAGGTAACGGAAAAACCGTTCCTGCACTATCGGTACTTAAAACCCCTCTCCGTGATGGAGATGCTGAAAGACCGGATGACCCTGCGTATGCAGACAGTTATTTTATCAATGCCAACAGTGCATCGGCACCGGGCATTGTAGATGCAGGCTGTCAGCCTATTATCGACAGAAGTGAAGTGTACAGTGGTGTTTATGGCCGTGCCAGCATTAACCTTTATGCTTTCAACTCCAATGGTAATAAGGGAATTGCCTGTGGTCTTAACAACCTTCAGAAGATTAAGGATGGAGAGCCTCTTGGTGGCAAGTCCCGTGCCGAGGACGATTTTGCCACGGAAGACGAGGGATTCCTGTCTTAATCCTGTTTCAATAAATGAGTGGCGGGGCGGCAGAGTTTATCTTTGCCGCCTTTGTCATAGTATTGGAGGAATGTTATGAGTAAAATAAAGACAATATCGATAGATATAGAAACATTTTCTGATGTAGACCTGCAGAAATGCGGTGTATATAAATATGTCCAGTCCCCTGTGTTTGAAGTGTTATTGTTTGGCTATTCGGTAAATGGTGCAGCAGTTCAGGTGGTGGATCTGGCACAGGGAGAATCCATCCCGGATGAAATCCTTAAGGCACTGACGGATGATACTGTTTTGAAATGGGCCTTTAATGCACAGTTTGAAAGAGTCTGTCTGTCGGCATATCTTAAGAAACATTATCCGCAGTATTTTAGCAGTTACAGTATCTCGGAGGACAGTGTCGGAGATTACCTTGACCCGTCTTCATGGAGATGCTCCTGTGTGTGGTCTGCCTATATGGGACTGCCACTTTCCCTTGCAGGAGCCGGTGCTGTGCTTGGACTGGAAGAACAGAAACTGAAAGAGGGAAAAGACCTCATCCGTTATTTCTGTATGCCTTGTAAACCTACAAAAGTCAATGGTGGCAGAAAGCGAAATCTTCCACAGCACGATATTAAAAAATGGAAACTGTTTGTTTCTTATAACAAACGTGATGTTGAAGTTGAAATGGCCATTCAGGGTAAACTTGCAAATTTTCCTGTTCCTGACTTTGTGTGGGAGGAATATTGCCTTGACCAGGAAATCAATGACCGTGGCATTGCCCTTGACATGGATGTTGTGACAAATGCCATCTCCATTGATGAATACTCCAAAAATCAACTGATTACGGAAATGAAAAAGCTGACGGGACTTGAAAATCCAAACTCAGTGCAGCAGATGAAATTGTGGCTTTCGGATAATGGATTACAAACAGAATCTCTTGATAAAAAGACCGTTGCAGCATTACTCAAAACTGCCAGGGAGCCTTTAAACTCAGTGCTGACATTAAGACAGCAGCTTGCCAAATCCTCGGTCAAAAAGTATCAGGCAATGGAAAATGCCGTGTGTGAAGACGGACGTGCCAGAGGAATGTTCCAGTTCTATGGGGCAAACAGGTCAGGAAGATGGGCAGGCAGACTGATACAGTTGCAGAATCTTCCCCAGAATCATCTGCCGGATTTGGAGCAGGCTCGTTCCCTTGTAAAGGCAGACGATTATGATGCTTTGGAACTTTTATATGAGGATATCCCGGATACACTGTCACAGCTTATCCGTACTGCTTTTGTTCCGAGAAAAGGTATGAAATTTGTGGTGGCGGATTTTAGTGCCATTGAAGCAAGAGTACTCAGTTTCCTTGCCGGGGAAACATGGAGATCAGAAGTCTTTGCAAATGGTGGTGACATCTATTGTGCATCAGCCAGTCAGATGTTTCATGTTCCTGTGGAAAAGCACGGTGTAAACAATCATCTGAGACAGAAAGGTAAGATTGCGGAGCTGGCACTTGGTTATGGAGGTTCTGTCGGGGCCTTGAAATCAATGGGAGCGTTGGACATGGGACTTGCCGAAGAAGAACTGCAGCCACTTGTAGATGCGTGGCGAAGTGCCAATCCGATGATAGTACAGTTCTGGTGGGATGTTGACAGAGCTGTAAAAACAGCTGTTAAGCAGAAAATTGCTACAGAAGTTAACTGCATACGTTTTATATGCAAAAGCGGTATGCTGTTTATAAAGCTGCCATCCGGCAGAATGCTTTCCTATGTAAAACCCCGCATGGGAGAAAATAAATTCGGTGGCGAGTCAGTGACCTATGAAGGGGTCGGTGCTACAAAGAAATGGGAGCGAATCGAAAGCTACGGACCTAAGTTTGTGGAAAACATCGTGCAGGCCATCAGTCGTGATATTCTTGCCTATGCCATGCGTACTTTGTCACACTGTTTTATCTGTGGCCACGTCCATGATGAACTTATTATTGAATGCAGTAAGGATGTATCGGTGGATGCCATCTGTGAACAGATGGGAAGAACACCACCATGGATTAAGGGACTGCTACTTCGAGCCGATGGTTATGAAACGGAATTTTATAAAAAAGATTAGACAGACTGTCCAATTTTACCTCCTGCCGGGGCTATTAGGCAGGAGGTGTTTTTTTATGATAAACGAAAACAGAATTGTAACGAAGATTACAGAACCGGGAGTTTCTCCTGCCTTTATAAAGCCACGCATGACAGAAGAACAGCTAAAAAATGATTATAAATACTGCATGGCACAGAAACTGCTGAAACGGATGCTGGAGAGAGGTCTGATTACTGTGGATGAATTTGACAAGATAACAGAGAAGAATCGCAAAACTTTCTCTCCGTATCTGGTGGAGATTATGTCCTGAATGACTTGATATTACGGCACTTTTACGGGAATATGTCCATACCGAAAGTGAGGTGAGATGATGAAAAGAATAACAAAAATCGAGGAAAATAAGGTCTTATCCACGAAGAAAAAAATCCGTGTTGCAGCATACTGCCGAGTGTCCACGGCAAGTGATGAACAGCTTATCAGCCTTGAGGCACAAAAAGCACATTATGAGGATTATATCAAATCCAATGATGAATGGGAGTATGCGGGTCTTTATTATGATGAAGGCATCACGGGTACGAAAAAGGAATGCAGAGATGGTTTGCTTTCCCTTGTGGATGCCTGTGAAAAAGGTATGGTAGATCTGGTCATTACAAAGTCCATCAGCCGTTTCAGCAGAAATACGACAGACTGTCTGGAACTGGTAAGAAAACTGCTGGATTTAAAGGTAATCGTGATTTTTGAAAAAGAAAACATTAACACAGGTGCCATGGAGAGCGAGCTGATGCTTTCCATTTTGAGCAGTATTGCTGAGAGTGAATCGGTATCCATTTCCGAAAACAGCAAATGGTCTGTACAGAAACGTTTTCAGAACGGAACCTTTATCATTTCCTACCCACCGTATGGATATAAGAATGAAAACGGTGAGATGGTGATTGTGCCGGAACAGGCAGAAGTTGTAAAACAGATATTTGCTGATACACTTGCAGGAAAAAGTACACACGCCATTGCAAAGGAACTGAATGAGCGGGGTGTTGCAAGTAAAAAAGGTGGTAACTGGACGCCCGGAACCATCAACGCCATTATCCGCAATGAAAAGTTCACGGGAGATGCCATTTTTCAGAAAACCTATACGGACAGCAGTTTTACCCGTCATTTGAATAAAGGGGAATGCGACCAGTATTTATGTGAAGGGCATCACGAGGCAATTGTGAGTCATGAGGTCTTCGAAAAAGCCAATGAAGTACTGAACCAGCGTGGAAAAGAAAAAGGTAACGGGGTAAACACACAGCGTTACCAAAACCGTTATGGTTTTTCCGGCAGGATTCGGTGTGGTGAGTGCGGTGGAGTGTTCAAACGCAGAATGCATTATAAACCGAGTGGCAATTATGTAGCCTGGTGCTGCACACGTCATATTGAGGACAAGAATTCCTGTTCCATGAAATACATCACAGATGAAGGTATCAAAGCTGCATTTCTTACCATGATGAATAAACTGGCATTTGCCCATCAGATTGTGCTAAAGCCTTTACTTCATAATCTGCAGGGACTGGATGATAAAGACCGATTGTTGCAGATACAGGAATACGAAGACAAACTGGAAAAGAATACGGAACAAAGGCAGGTGCTGACAAGCCTTATGGCAAGCGGGCTGCTAGAGCCTGCACTCTTTAACAGTGAAAACAATAGGCTGGTTCAGGAAGAGCATCGTTTACAGAACGAGAAAAGCAATGTTATGAATTCCGTTAGTGGTGACAGAACGAAGGTGGATGCTTTGAAAAAACTGATCAAAGCTGTTTCCGGAGGCAGAACATTTACGGAATATGATGACGATGTTTTTCTTGCCCATGTTGAAAGCATTATCGTGGTATCGAGGGATGAAATCATATTTGTGATGAAATGCGGATTAAACTTGAAAGAAAGGCTGGTGAGATAGTGGCACATATACCATATGGATACAAGATTGTTGACGGCAAAGCAGTCATCGATGAGGAGCAGGCAGAGAGAGTAAGAACTTTATTCGAGGGTTATATTTCAGGACTTGCCCTTAAAACTGCGGCAGAGAAAGCAGGACTTCAAATTTTCCATGGCAGTGCCGGGCGAATGCTACGAAATATACACTACCCTGGAGATGAATATTACCCTGCCATTATTGAAAAGGAATTATTTGATAAGGCTGAAGAAATACGCATTGCAAGAGCAGGAAAGCTTGGCAGGATTCGGGAACTGGAGAAAAGGCCGAACATGACAGTGGATACACATTTTTCATTAAAGGAAGTTCCTGTAAAATTTTCAGATCCATTTGAACAGGCGGAATACGCATACAGCCTGATAGAGAGCGAGGTGGAAAAAGTTGAGTAAGAATATAACAGTTATTCCGGCACGGAGGCGTGTCGGCAATACCGTGAACAGGGAAGAAAAGCCGAAATTAAAGGTCGCAGCGTACTGCCGTGTCAGTACAGACAGCGATGAACAGGCCACAAGTTATGATGCACAGGTGGAGCATTACACCAATCTCATAAAGAAAAATGATGACTGGGAGTTTGCCGGGATATTTGCAGATGATGGTATTTCGGGTACCAACACCAAAAAGCGTGAAGAGTTTAACCGGATGATTGAAGAATGTATGGCTGGCAACATAGACATGGTCATTACCAAGTCCATCAGCCGTTTTGCAAGAAATACTCTGGACTGCCTGAAATATATCCGTCAGTTAAAAGAAAAGAATATCCCCGTATTCTTTGAAAAAGAAAATATAAACACAATGGATTCCAAAGGAGAGGTTCTCATTACCATTATGGCCAGTCTTGCACAGCAGGAATCGGAATCCCTGAGCAAAAACGTAAAGTTAGGACTGCAGTTTCGTTACCAGAATGGCGAGGTGCAGGTTAATCACAACCGTTTCATGGGATATACAAAAGATGAAAACGGGCATCTTATTATTGAGCCGGATGAAGCAGAAATCATAAAACGCATTTACCGGGAATACCTGCAGGGTGCAAGCCTGAAACAAATAGGAGAAGGTCTTGAGGCGGATGGGATACTCACGGCAGCAGGGAAAACCAAATGGCGTCCGGAAACCATCAAAAAAATCCTGAAAAACGAGAAATACATTGGTGATGCACTTCTTCAAAAGACTTATACGGTGGATGTCCTTACCAAAAAGCGTGTTGTGAATAATGGTATTGTTCCACAGTATTATGTGGAAAACAGCCACGAACCTATTATTCCCCGTGACATTTATATGCAGGTGCAGGAAGAAATGCTCAGACGGGCAAATCTGCATAGCGGGGAAAATCGCAAGAAAAGGGTTTATAGCAGCAAGTATGCACTTTCCAGCATTGTTTACTGCTCTAAGTGCGGAGATATTTATCGCAGGATTGCATGGAACAACCGGGGCAAACATTCCATTGTGTGGCGTTGCGTAAACCGTGTAGAACATGGCCCTGGCTGTTGCGATGCACCTACCATACAGGAAACCGACTTACAGAATGCAGTGGTAAAAGCCATTAACATGGTACTTGGTGGTAAAGATGAAATGCTGGAGGCATTAGAAACGAATATTGCCACAGTATTTGCTTTGGAAGATGATGGTTCACTGGAAAGCATCAATGCCAGGTTGGAAGAATTACAGAAGGAACTTTTGAAACGAGCCAATGCCAAGCAGGACTATAATGACCTTGCCGATGAAATAGACCACCTGCGTGAACTGAAACAGAATGCAATGGTTGAAAATGCGGAGCGTGAGGGTCTGAAACAGCGGATAGCAGAGATGCAGCAGTTCCTTGCAGAACAGACGAAACAGATTGAAGAATATGACGAAACACTGGTCAGACGAATGATTGAAAAAATCACGGTTTATGAGGACAGATTCACAGTTGAATTTAAGTCCGGCACAAGTGTGGATGTGAAAAGATAAAGAATATGCCTACAGTCAGCACCTTGCAGAAATGCAGGGTGTTTTCTGTTACAAAAAATTCATCTGCACGTCATGCACATATATTGTAATTTTTGGGGGTGCGTGATATAATAAATTATCTTATTTGTGTTAGAACTAACAAGCCTTACGAATGGGAGCGGCAAATAAATGGTTAAAAATAATATAGAAGTAGATGTAAAAGTAAAGTGTATAGAGAATGAAACCACACAGGCTCGACTTGCGGAAACCATCGGAACTACCGGACAGTATGTGAATCGTATCATTAAAAAGCAGGATGGTGTTGTAAATAAGACTTTTGTGCAGATGCTGGAGGCTCTTGGGTACGATATTGAGTTGACCTATGTAAAACGAGAAGGCTGAGATTGTGGTCTTGCGAGGTAAATACAATGGATATGAGTTTTAATGTCAGTAAGGTATTTCAAGACCGCTTGGCATCAAGTATGGGACTTGATAAATACCAATACATTATGGAACAAGTAAATAATACCAATGTGGCTACAGATATGGATTTCCAACGCACATTCAATGGATTTTATATAGTAAGACGCAATGAAAGCTGGAGAAAATTCTATTATGAATATTTTGAAAGTGCGAAGAATGGTACACCAACTTTTGAGGATATCATTACATATCTTTTTGAATGCACCGGAAATATAGAACCATCTTTTTCAAGTAAAATGCTGGCAACGATACTTCCGGAAAAGCCAATATGGGACCGATATGTTGTTCAGAATTTGAATATGAAACTAACAGGTGCAACAAAGAAAGAAAAATTGAAGAATGCGGTTATTCTTTATGCTGATATGGAAAAGTGGTATGCAGATTTCCTGGAATCGGAAAAAGGAAAGGAATGCATCCGGGAATTTGACCGTGTGTTACCAGATTATAAAGGGATATCAAACATCAAAAAGATTGACAGTATTCTTTGGAGCATAAGGTAGAACTGATTGGAGATGGAATATGAAAATAGAAATGGGCGAATCACTATTTTATTCATGGTTGCGTCATGTGAAAGAGTGTCAAATCGTGCAAACCAATTGGAAAGTATCATCACAGTGGCAATTGTCCAATGCAGATGCATTAAAAGAACTGATGGCATTAGTGGACAATCATTATTCACAGAAATACGGCTATGCAATTTTCAAGCGGAATGCATCCCTATCTCAGTTATTGCAACAGGGAGAATGTGATGTATTGGGAATATCCATCCAACCGGATGATATGAAATATTATGCTGTAGATGTTGCGTTTCATGAGGCGGGATTAAACTATGGCAGTCGTGATACTACGGTTATGAAAGTGCTTGAGAAATGTGCGAGAACAGCATTTTGTCTACATGGATATTTATCTACCAGGGAAGCAGAGATTATTTTTGCATCGCCTAAAATCAATCCGGCAGTACTTTCCGACCTTACACCGTGTATTGCGGAAATGAATGAGTTGTTTGCAAATAGCGGATATGATTTTACATTTCGTATTATTGCTAATGAAGAGTATAACGATTTAGTGTTGAAACCTATTTTACTGGTAAGTGATGGAATTGCAGATACATCGGAGTTGTTTTTGCGAAGTTATCAAATGTATAAAATGTTTTCGGATGCTAAAACAACGGCAAAGAGGACAAAAAGTGATACATCCACTACTAAGGCTGAATCTCCGGAGTATGATTATACAGATGCAGATGTTTATCAGGAATTGAAAATTGGACAGCTTGCTCAAAAGGTACTCGGAAGGATGCTGTGTGATGGATGTGCATCAGATGAAGAAATCGAAGCAATGCAGACAGCGGAGTATAGCAAGCAGCAGTTTGACTTACAGTACCCTCTTTTAAGGCTGGCAACTGAGTCAGAAACACCACTTCATTATTATGCAAAGCCGATAGAAATCAATGGGACATGTTATCGTATGTGTTGTGAATGGTTTGAGAAGAAGGGGGCAAATAATGACAGACCATATTTGCTTAAGTGGATTGAAGAACATAAAAAATAAGACTGGGAGGTGGGATTATGGATTTGAAACTGAATCAAATACTGAACCTGTCACAGGAAGAGATAGATAACAGTAAAATAGAATTTAATATGCAAGCTGGCAGTGGAGGACAGCCGTTTCTTGACCGTTGGCTCAAACATAGTGAAACTGAAAAAGCATCCGGTACTTGTGCAGATTGTTCCTACTGGGGATGGTATGGAAAGCAGAGAAATTTTTATCCCGGACAATGGGTGTTCAGTTTTGCAAGAATGACGGATGACGAGTGGTTGTTGATTTCGGCAGCAGAGATAGTGGAAGTACCAGCTGATGAGTGGGCAACAGCAAATGTGCTTGAAAAGTATGTACCTCTGTTTGGAAGACTGATTATCAAGTGTAAGAAAGGTAACACCTTCTCACGATATGTTTTTAATCTTAGCAAGTATCTTGAACAGGCTACCGTAAAAGAAATATTGCCGTGTTTGTATAGTGGTGAAACCTTTGAAGGATACGACAGGGTTCATCTTCCCTATCACCGTTTAGATGATATCTTTAACGGAAGAATCCTTCCTACATATTATGAGGCATTAAAGAAAATAACGGGTGTGTACTGTTTGACAGATACTCATACCGGAAAGTTGTATATTGGCTCGGCTACGGGAGAGGGGGGCGTTGCTCAAAGATGGGGTAATTACCTCGATTCCAAGCACGGTGGAAATAAGAAACTGATTGCCTTATATGAACAAAAAGGTGATGAGTATTTCGAGAAGTATTTTACATATACGTTGCTTGAGTATTTTGGGTTATCCTATGATCCGATAAAAATTTTGGAACGTGAGCAGTATTGGAAGAAGTGCCTAGATACCATTAGAAACGGTTACAATGACAATTAAGAGTTGGAGGTAAAGCATGGAAGATAATAAGAATACAGCACATTTTTGTGAGGATATTGTAACTGATGCAAAATTGGTTGCAAAGGATGAAATAAAAGATATTGTTAACTTGCTAATTAAAGTATTTTCTCAAAAAATAAAAGACAAGATTCCTGAACTGCCAGATAAAATAGAAATGAAAATAAAAGAAATGACAGACAAGCCGGAGATAGTGGATGAGATAGTAGCGGAGTGGTCCCAGGAACTGTATAAAAAGGGGCTTGTTCCAAAAGGGTATAGTGGACTTACGGATGAACTACTAATTGCTAATTTTCATCAAGATGGATATTTGGATGGATTATATGCTGGGTATGTTCTGGCAATGATGTCATTGGTGGATAATAAGGCTGATGAGGAATTAATTCTTTCCGTAAGGGATGATATTAGACCTAACTTAATAGGGCATCATTACAATGATAGAGGTGAGTTTTACGAAAAATATAAAAACGAAACATATAGTTGGATTGAAAGCACAGATAAGGAGATGAATGAAAATGAGTGATTACTCATATGAGTTGCCTTTTTCAAATGATAAACTCATGAAAGGTATCATTGTGATGCTAAAGAAAGAGAATAAATATGACCTTGCTAACCTGTTACGTGGAGCAAATGTGCAGATAGAAAAAGGCGGCTATTCATATTATGATGGTGGCTGGGGGAGAAGTGATGCTTTGGCAGCCTATGTAACATTTTTTGTCAACCCAGAATATTTAGAGATATTGGATACAAAAGAAAATAAGGATTTGCTTGATTCTATTTGTAGTGAGTTAATTCCTCCTGATGTGGGATTTGATGTTAAGAGTGTTTCTTTTACAATAGATTTAACAAAAGACTTTGAGTTGGAAGATGATTTGATTTTTGACTTGGAGAACAATGTTAATTCTAAAGCTTATAAAATAATGGGAGAACTTCTTCCAGAAGATATCAGAACTAAGGGTTATCAAATGGCAGAGGCATATACATATCTGTATTCGGTTGAAAATTCGTTAAGGCTGTTTATTGAAAAAGTGGCGAAGGAAAAGTATGGCGAGAATTATTTTTCGCAGCTTACTATTACTCATAACTTGCAACGCACTATTGCAGAAAGACAAAAAAATGATGATGCTAACAAATGGCTTAGTGTAAGAGGAACAGAACTATTTTATTTGGATTTTAAGGATTTAGGTGCTGTAATAGAAAACAATTGGGATATCTTTAAAGCTTATTTTCCGAATCAAGAGTTTATACTGGCTAAATTAAATGACATGGCGGAATGCCGAAACAAAATTGCACATAATAGTTATGTAGATGATATCGAAAGGAATTTGATGAAAACATACTACAATGTTATCTTAAGACAAATATCAGATGCTACTGAAAAGTAGTAGATATGTTTCCATAAACATAAGAATGACAGTAGATATGTTTCCACAAACGAGAATGGGTCAAAAATAGGAAAAATGTGATAAAGACGTACTTCTTATCATCTCGTGCCATGT
>JBJENW010000205.1:0-2071 GCA_051880395.1 Lachnospiraceae bacterium
GAAAAAGTCCCACCGGGTTGCGCATGAAAATCAGAGGCGTGGTGGGTTCTGTTACCATCATTATACAACTTTTATTGTGACTGTCAAGATTCCTTTTTCTTGAGTTTCCGCAGTCTTATCTACCTGAAGCCCGCTCTACGGCATTGTCTATCCACAACTTTAAAAAAATGCCCAAAATATAAGGAATCCTGTTCCTTTTTGATGTAAAATTAAATCACCACAAAATAACCGTACTAAACAAAAAGAAGGAGGATTCCCTGTGGTTAATTTTACATCAAATACGTATCAAATGAAACGGAAAATTTTATCTTTTTCCAATAAAATTTTCAGACACCTTGCAAAAGGGACTCCGAAAGCTGCTCTTAAGACTTATCTGACGCTGGTCAGAAAATGGTGTCCCAGCCATCAACGATATCACGTTCTCTGCAATGGAACGTGCAGCTGCTTTATTCGAAAAAGCAACCTTTGTCATGGATCGAGGTTATGATGATAACAAGATGTTCCTGAAGCTGGATTCCATGGGGTAGGATTATATCATTCGTCTGACTGCAAAGCGTAAGTTCCTATATCACAATAAGTGGGTATTTGCTACGGAGCTGCGTAACCGCAGGAAAGGCAAGGTAAAACTTCCTCTGTTTTACAAAGGCAAAATACATGATGCTTATCTTTCCCATGTAAAAGTGCAGATCACTGCTTCCAGGAAAGATATTTATCTCGTCCTTGTCTATGGAATTACGGAACATCAGATACTGTAATGACTTTGGATTGATTCCTGTCTTTGCCATGTTGCTGTAGTAAGTATGGTGGCATACATGAGGTGTCACTTCTGGTATTATCCACATTAGTATTCCCTACTCAAAAGGAAATCCGCAACATGCATACTCTTAATGCCTTCATAATTACCTCCGGCAAATTCGTCAGTTCGAAGAACGTATTTCGGATAGTTATCTTTGATTTCAAGTAGACGGTCATACTCTCTTCGCTCGGTTTTCTCAGATCGTATTTCCTGAGTAACCTGCACATACAGTTTTTCACCTTGACGCTGTGCGACAAAATCAACCTCACCATCTGCTGTCTTACCTATATTGACCTCGTATCCTCGCCTGCAAAGCTCCAGATAAACAACATTTTCCAAACTAGAAGCAACACTGTCCGGATGATACCCCAGAACACTATATCGCAACGCAGTATCTGCAAGATAAAATTTTTCCTGTGTCTTCAGAATCTCTTTCCCCTGCAGATCATATCTGGAGCAACGATGTAGCAGATATGCCTTTTCCAGTTTTTCCAAATAACTGTATACAGTCTCATTATCTATCTTTCTATGCTCTGATTTCAAATAGTCTGAAATGGATTTTGCAGAAAAAGTATTTCCCACATTGGAAAATGTGTATTTAACCACTCGCTCCAACTGATCAACTTTACGAATCTGGTTTCTCCTTACAATATCAGAAAAGATTGTCGAATTGTAAATATCGCGAACGATAGTATAAACCTCATCCTGTGAATAATCACGCAGATGTGTTGCCGGGAAGCCTCCAAGACGAATATAATCTGCAAGTTCTGCATGAACATCTTTTACTTCTGTATACTCTTTCCGGAAAGTCAGATACTCTTCAAAGGAAAGAGGGAAAATACGAAAAGAAACATATCGTCCCGTAAGATAAGTTGAAATTTCCGAAGACATCATACGAGAGTTGGATCCAGTTACATACAGATCCACATCGTAATCACTGGCCAACGAATTCACAACCTTCTCCCACCCTTCAATTTCCTGTACTTCATCAAGAAAGAGGTAGGTCTTTTTGTTTTCGCTAAGCTTTGCTTTCACAGCTTCAAACATCTGCTTTGCAGTCATATCCTCATATTCCATGGAATCAAATCGCATGAATACAATTTGGTCTTCCGAGATTCCTCTTTCATTCTGCAGCTTTTTCATAATCATTTTCAATATTGTGGATTTTCCACAACGGCGAACACCAGTGAGTACTTTTACAAATGGCGTGTCTGTGTAAACCATGATTTTCTCTGTATAAAGCGGTCTGTTAATCATATCCACCACCTCCATATC
>JBJENW010000206.1:0-2060 GCA_051880395.1 Lachnospiraceae bacterium
TTGTTAATGTAAAATTTACTCTTGACAAGAGGTCACTTCATAACAGTGAGGAATAGTTATGAGCAATCAAGGCACAATACCATTTCCGGACGAAGTGGAGCATTTCAACCGTACTTTGAAAATCATTGACACAGCATTGGAAGAAGCAAGGGAAGATGTCCTTAGGTTAGATCAGGAGTATAGAGATGCAAAGAGATATATGGCAGACTATCGTAATGAGATGGATAGTCATGAAAAACTTCAGAATGAGCGATTATTGGATCAGACAGATCGAACAGGTGCATTTGCCGTAGAAGTGCGTGAAAAGATGGAAAAGTTAAAAGAATCCCCCTATTTTGCCAGAATTGATTTTGTTTTGGACGGAGAGGAAGAAGCGGATACATTTTACATCGGACGATTTGGTTTTACACATTGCAATGAAAAACTGATTTTCGATTGGAGAGCACCAATCTCAGGAATGTTTTATGACTTTAGTTTAGGTCGTGCCGGATTTGAGGCACCGGTTGGATGGATGGAAGGAGAGCTTACACGCAAGAGGCAGTTTAAAATACAGAATGGAATTATGGAATATGCGATTGAGAGTTCGACAAATGTGCAGGATGAGATTCTGCAAAGAGAACTGGCTCATAATTCGGATGAAAAGATGAAATCTATTATCTCCACAATCCAGCGGGAGCAGAATGTAATCATCCGTAATGAGAGAGCAAATACGCTCATTATACAGGGGGTTGCAGGATCCGGAAAAACATCCATTGCACTTCATCGTATTGCATTTTTGTTATATCGCTTCAAAAATCAGATTACCGCAGAGGATGTAACGATTTTATCACCCAATAAGGTGTTTGCTGATTATATTTCGGGAGTCATACCAGAATTAGGAGAAGAACCAATCTGTGAACTGAGTTTGCAGGATGTTGCATGTAATGCTTTGAATGAGATCATTGCATTTGAACCAGAAAAAAATCCATTGGAAAATGAAGATGAAGCATGGAAAAAGCGGGCAAAATTTAAATCTAATCTGGCATTTGTCGGGCTATTAGATGAATATATACACAATATATCAGAAAGGGTTTTTTCGGCGAAGGATTATACTTATCAGGGGCATGTTGTAAAGGCTGCATGGATGAAAGAGAGATTTGACAACTATAAAGAAATGCCTGTTAAAAAACGTCTGGCTTCTGTGGCAGGAGATATACGAGAACTTTTACGCTCTTCGATAGGAATGTGGGGAGAAGTGCCAAAGGCAAATGTTATACTGAAAAGTTTGAATAAAATGCTCGTGATAAAAGACACTTTTGCTCTGTATAAAGACTTCTATCAATATATTGATGAGAAGGATATGTTTGTATTATCTGAAAAGAAAACATTGGAGTGGGAAGACGTATTTCCATTTCTCTATCTGATGGCTGCATTCGAAGGGATAGAAGAAAACAGATTCGTGAAGCACTTGGTAATTGACGAAATGCAGGATTACACACCGATACAATTTGTGGTTTTAAATATGATGTATCCCTGTCAGAAAACAATTCTTGGAGATTTCGGTCAGGTTTTAAATCCCTGCCATCTTCACTCCCTGGATGAAATCAGAAGGATATATAAGGATGCCCAGTTTGTTGCTTTGAATAAAAGCTATCGTTCTACTTATGAGATTATGGAATTTGCAAAAAGAATCTGTAATCAGCCATCACTTGAAATGGTGGAACGTCATGGGGAAAAGCCAAAGACCGTATATTGTGAAAATGCTGAGCGCGAGATGGCTTCTATGGCTGCTTTGATAAAAGAATTTGAAGAAAGAGGAAATGCATCGTTGGGAATTGTGGTAAAGACGGAAACAGAGGCAAAGCGACTTTATGACTTGCTTTCCAGAGAGCATCCGGTTCAGTTACTTTCCAGGGACAGTACCAGGTTCACAAATGGTGTATCCATTACGTCAGTTCGGATGGCAAAAGGACTGGAATTTGATGAGGTCATTGTACCTGACGTGGATAACAGAAATTATGATTCGGATTATGACAGAAATCTTCTCTATATTGCCTGTACAAGAGCCATGCATAAACTGA
>JBJENW010000207.1:0-2056 GCA_051880395.1 Lachnospiraceae bacterium
AAGTATTAGGCGTTTGAAATCAATGCTCTTTGTTTAGTTTTCAGGGTACAAAAAGGCACACCGATTTTCGGTGTGCCTTTTTTCTTGTCAAAATCTTCCTTTTGATGGAGAAAATATATTCTGATCTTATTGAACTATTTATTGTTAAATTCCCTCAAAACGTTCAAGAGATTAGGAGGACACCATATAAGGAGGATAATCTTATGAAATGTAACAAATGCGGCGCTGAAGTGCTGGATACAGAAAAGTTTTGTAAAAACTGCGGAAATGATATGGATAAACAGAGGGAAGAAGAGAAATTAGCGAAAGAGCCTCATTTCTGTCCACATTGTGGAACACCGCACCAGCCGGGAACCAAATTCTGCATAAAGTGCGGATATCAATTTGAACAGCCTGAAGACGATAAGAAGAAGGAACCCAACAAAGCTGTTATTAAATGGGATGAAGCCAGGGAGAAGTTTTCCAATGGCTGGAAAGAGCTTTCTCAAAAAATAAGTTCCAAAAAAGAAGCGGAATCTTCCCAAAATCAAATTGTGGATGAGTCCTCTGATAGCGGAGACGCGGTAGAGCAAAAATCGAAGCCCAAGTGGATGAAATGGGCTTGGGCAGCAGCAGCAGTTGCTCTTGTGCTGATTTTAGTTTTTGTCTGGATCGTTCCCTCTGTCAAAAAGAAGAATTATTATTGGGCACCGATGGACCGGCAGCTGGCGTATTACAATAATAGAAGTACAGATGTTGTAGAAGCAACACAGCTCTTTTCTGCCAGCTATATAAAGCCTTCCCTGGTAAAAAATTACCTTGAGGAAATTTCAGATTATACTGGAATGAGTCTCACATCTGAAACTACAAAAAGCAAGTATCAGTCGATTGATGATAATATAGGAAATGACTGGCAAATAGAATTGACTCTTAACAGTGCATCTAAAATGACAAAAGAGGAGCTGGCAAAAGGCCAGGAAACCTTCCGGAAACTCTTTACCCACAAAGATCTGGACGAAATAGATAAATATTTAAAGGATTCTTCTAAAATTCAAAAACTTACGGACGATATGAATGCAGATTTGAAAAACAACAATTCCGACAAGCATGTGGATGTGAAAGCAACAAAGAAATTTTTAAAAGCTTCCAAAAAGTATGACGAGGCTGTTTACAAGATGCACAAAGCGAAATTTTCAGAGGGCTATCGGGCCAGTTTCACGTCAAAGGTAACAGGATCAGCAAATTCTATGCAGTTCGATCCACAAGACTGTTTGTTTATTCGCATTAACGGAAAATGGTGCATGCTTAATCCAGAAACCTATGAGCCAATGGATATTGGTTTGCCTACTTTCCAACAGCAGAGTTCGACGGGCAGTGGGAATCCAATTTTGGATCAGGCTGATCAATATGCCCAAGCTATCCAACAGGCTTATGGCTTAGGCAAAAGCGACTCCCAAGCTCTGGGGGACCTTGCAACATTGAGCGATCTCTATCAGGCATATGAGGATGCTGCATATCCAACTTATGAAGATAAGGTTCTCCATAAGCTGGATCAGATTCAATTTGCCGCAGCATTTTAAAATTGTTATTGCTTTCCTCAAATTTATAAAAAGCCCTCACAGGTACTGGCCTGCGAGGGCTTTTTTATGAATCATTGGAATGGTGGGTGATGAAGTAGTGCAATTCCCAAATTCGAGAAGCAGCAACCCCCAAAGCTGATAAATTTTCGGTGTGCCTTTTTTTCTGCTATAATGGCACAAATTGGGTCATCCAATCGTATTTTATTATAGAGGGGGCTGCGCCTTGGCTGCCAAACAGCGCATGCGGTCGCTGGACGTTCTCCGCGGCATCGTCATTGCCGCAATGATTCTCGTGAACAACCCGGGCTGCTGGGACTACATTTACCGGCCGCTGGACCATGCGGTCTGGAACAGCGTCACGCCGACGGACTTTATCTTTCCTTTTTTTATTACTATCATGGGCATGTCCATGGTGTTCTCGCTGCGCAAATTTGACTACCGTTTTTCGTGGAAGGCGGTTGGAAAAGTACTCCGCCGTGCAGCGGTTCTGGCCCTGA
>JBJENW010000208.1:0-2049 GCA_051880395.1 Lachnospiraceae bacterium
AAAAATATAAATAAAATATAAAGTGTGTTGACAATGGAAAAACGGGTGATATAATATTTTAAAAATAAATAGTTTAAAATTAAAATAATTACTTCATGAGGAGTAATATTTTTTTAAGCTATGAAAAGCACTCAATTAAAACGAGTGCTAACAAAAACGAAAGGCAGGTTATTATTATGAGATTAAAACCGTTAGGAGACAGAGTTGTTTTACAGTATCAGGAATCAGAAGAAAAGACACAATCTGGAATTATCCTGCCAGACAGTGCCAAGGAAAAGCCTCAGATCGCAGTTGTTGTTGCAGTAGGACCAGGGAAGGGTTCTGATTGCACAGGTATGCAGGTGAAGGAAGGCGATAAGGTCATTTGTTCCCAGTATGCAGGAACAGAAATAAAACTGGATGAAGAAGAGTACACGATCATAGATCAGAACGACATTATTGCAATTGTAAAATAATTTTAAACGAAAGGTTTTAGAAAGAAGGAATTCATTATGGCTAAAGATATTTGTTTTGATGTAGATGCAAGAAAGAAGATGGAAGCAGGTGTAGATAAGCTTGCAAATGTTGTAAAAGTTACACTCGGTCCAAAAGGAAGAAATGTTGTCCTTGATAAATCCTACGGGACTCCTTTGATCACAAATGATGGCGTTACGATCGCAAAGGAAATTGAACTGGAAGATCGTTATGAAAATATGGGCGCACAGCTTGTTAAAGAAGTTGCTACGAAGACAAATGATATTGCCGGAGACGGAACTACTACAGCAACAGTTCTTGCACAGGCACTCGTAAACGAAGGTATGAAGAATATTGCAGCAGGTGCAAATCCGATTATTTTGAGAAAAGGAATGAAGAAAGCGGCAGATAAAGCGGTTTTTTCTTTGGAGGAAATGAGCCGTCCTGTAACCGGAAAAGAACATATAGCCAAAGTAGCTGCTATTTCAGCCGGCAATGAAGAAGTCGGAGAGATGATAGCAGATGCGATGGAGAAGGTTGGTGAAAATGGTGTCATTACCATTGAAGAAGCAAAAACCATGAAGACAGAAATTGATGTCGTAGAAGGAATGCAGTTTGATAATGGATATCTTTCTGGATATATGTGTGATGATAAGGAAAAAATGGTTGCCAATATGGAGAATCCTTATATACTCATGACGGATAAAAAGATTTCAAGTATCCAGGATATTATACCGATTCTGGAAAATGTAATGCGTGAAGGAAAAGAGCTTTTGATCATTGCTGATGATGTGGAAGGCGAGGCACTCACGACCCTGATCGTAAACAGAATGAGAGGAACGCTTAAAGTTGTTGCAGTGAAGGCACCGGGATACGGGGATAATCGGAAAGAGATGCTTAAAGACATTGCTACACTGACAGGCGGTCAGGTTATCCTGGAAGATTTAGGACTTCAGCTCAAAGATACAACAATGGATATGCTTGGACGCGCAAAATCCGTAAAAGTTACAAAAGAAAATACAACAATCGTAGATGGTGCCGGAAACAATGCAGATGTAGAGGCAAGAATTGAGAGGCTTAAGAGACAGATGGAAGAGACGTCTTCTGATTTTGACAGAGAGAAATTGATGGATCGTGTCGCTAAACTGGGTGGTGGCGTAGCGGTCATCCGTGTTGGCGCAGCGACAGAAACTGAAATGAAAGAAGCAAAATATCGTATGGAAGATGCAATGAATGCTACGAAAGCAGCAGTGTCTGAAGGAATTATCAGTGGTGGTGGATCTGCATATATTCATGTACAGAAAAAAGTATATGAGCTGGCGGATACTTTGGAAGGAGACGAAAAGACCGGTGCAGAAATTGTGGCAAAAGCACTGGAAGCTCCACTTTATGCGATTGCAGATAATGCAGGATTAAATGGTCCGGTTATTGTAAATAAAATTAAAGAAAGTGAAGAAGGAATCGGATTTGATGCAGTTCGTGAGGTTTATGTGGATATGCTCAAAGAAGGAATCATTGATCCGGTAAAAGTAACAAAACATGCACTTGATAATGCAGTCAGTGTGGCAGCAACACTTCTCACGACAGAAGCAGCTG
>JBJENW010000209.1:0-2039 GCA_051880395.1 Lachnospiraceae bacterium
TTTCCACCTGCCGGATTACATACCCTTTCTGGGCGCACTGCCTGACACCGTTACTACATGGCACCGGGGTTTTTGCACTGGGGTCCAATCAATTGCTTGTTTTGACCCTAGCATCATTTTATGTTATTATAGAAGAAACTACGAAAGCAGGTGCAAATGATCTTGAGTAAGCCAAATGCAAAACTGATCGATAAAATAAAAAACTTCCGGTTACTGGATGATGATTTCATGTCGAAGGTATTCGAGAATGATATCGAATGTACGGAGTTACTTCTTCATATCATATTAGAAAAACCGGATTTAAAAGTCCAAGATGTCCAGACACAGTACAGCATAAAGAATCTGCTCGGTCGTTCTGTGAGACTTGATATACATGCAATTGACAGCGAGCAAAAAAAATACAATATTGAAATCCAACGAGCAGATAAAGGTGCCGGGGCAAAACGGGCGAGATTTAACAGCAGCATTATCGATGCAAATTCATTACCTGCAGGAAAAGACTTTGACGAACTGCCAGAAACATATGTGATCTTCATTACGGAAAATGATGTGCTTGGCGGTAATAAACCGCTGTATCATATCGACCGGACAATAAAGGAAACTGGGCAACTATTTGGTGATGAAGCACATATCGTATATGTAAATGCTGCATTCAGAGATGATTCCAAGATTGGACAACTCATGCATGATTTTTCATGCATCGATCCAGACGATATGTATTATGACCTGTTAGCAAAAAAAACAAGATTTTTCAAGGAAGATGAGAAAGGGGTGCAAGCTATGTGTAAGGCAATAGAAGATTTATGCAATGATGCAGTAATGGAAAAACAGAAGAACATTGCCATACAGTTATTGTTGATGGGAGAAATGTCAAATGAAAAAATAGCCAAATGTGTTGATCTGGATATTGAAGTAATCAACAAATTAGCTGAAGAACAAAAGACAGTGAATGTCTGACATAAAACGAAAAACTACGATGCCCGCGAACCAACCGCATCGCAGTTTTTGTTTCCATTATGGATTATCTGCTAGGGCATCTTTCCGATGACACATATGTACAGGATTTAGAAGGTGCCGTAAAAGATGCACGCCAGCATAACGAATGGAGGCGAGAGTATATGACGTTAGAAATGAAATATCAGGAGAAGTATCTGGAAGGCAAAATCGAAGGAATTGTTATTTCTGGTACCGAAGACCAACTCCCGAAAGAGAAAATCCTACAACGGATTATGAAGCAGACCGGTGTGAATGAGTCACAGGCATTGGAATATTATGATTTCTTTCGAAAACAGGTGTAGACCGGTTTCTATTATCCGAATCTGCTGGAAAAAGGTGTGGATTATCGCTGCCACGAATCAGACGGACTGGAATTAGGCGATGAGACTCAAAAATTGTTTTTAAATCCGCACTGTAACCATGACGGACTGTCTACAGATCTGGCAGCATTTATGGATTATCTTCTAGGGCATCTTTCTGATGACACATATGTACAGGATTTAGAATGTGCTGTAAAAGATGCACGCCAGCATAACGAATGGAGGCGAGAGTATATGACGTTAGAGATGAAATATCAAGAGAAGTATCTTGAGGGCAAAGAAGATGGCAAAATCGAGGAAATTGTTTTTAACGGCATTGAAGACCAGCTCCCGAAAGAGAAAATCCTGCAACGGATTATGAAGCGGACCGGCGATCTGTTTTCTTTCGTCTTTCATCGACACAAGAAACTGCAAATGAAAATTTTAGGAAGTTCACATCAACAATTGCCAATGCGGGTGACAGTTTCGTGACAGAGTGACAGAGGAAATGCCAGACAAAGCGGGTGAGCAGTAACAGAATCAACTCCAAAAAGCGTTGTTTTTCCCGTTCTCTTGTATCCATTTCATCCATGGAATCTACTAAAGCAAATAGCCATAAATCGCGCCATTCCTGTATCTCATAAAATCCTTGCCTGCTCCTTTGCACGAAAAGTAGCGGGCAGACGAAAATATGGAACATATCCGAATTCATCCAGGATCAGTATCTGGGCACTGTTAAGTTTC
>JBJENW010000210.1:0-2037 GCA_051880395.1 Lachnospiraceae bacterium
GTTTTTTTCTTGAATTGGGCAGCAGACTGAGGTAGGGGTATTTCTTTTTGAGGAGATTAGCTTATGCGGCGTACACATGTAAAAAAGCGTGAACGCATTGCGTCCACGCTTCGCAGTAGAGGATTGAGGTGTTTCTCTACTGAGCTTTCAGATGGGAAACGATGTCAGTAAAGTCGTCTAAGGCACTATTCAGACGGTCTATATCTTGCTGATGGAAAGAGGTATTACATCCTTTTCCTGAACGAATGGTGCAACGCGCCATGAACTTCCGATGCGTCATGCCCATGTATTTCTCCGAAATGTAATTAAGATTGAGCAAAGGTTTCATCATGCGTATCTGCCGGATGACCTCCTCGCGGTCGTCGCTCCAGTTGACATGGAGATTGCGCAGCTGCCCGGGCAGCGTTTGCAGCCAGGCATTAAGCCGCTCCACATCCGCTTCATTGAACCGGGAGCATACGTAGCTGTGCTTCGCATTGCTTATCACGTTGTTTTTCAGCTTGTTCTGATAGGTAGACTGGTCGATGCCCATGCCTGATGCAACGGCTTGCTTTTTCATCCATAGGTTCAGGATGCTGAGTACTTCTTTCAGTGGCAGTTCCATTTGAGTTTTTGAGTTTATGAGTTTATGATTTTTTAAGTTTTTGAGTTTTTGAGTTTTTTGGGTTCGCAAATATAAATCTTTTATGTGACATCAGTACTATTTATTTTCTTATTTAACACTTTCAATTAATATACTTTAAGTTTTCATTCATTTCTTAGCAGGGTGGCGTAGGGCAGGGTGGCAGGGGTCTGCGGTTTCTCTACTGAGAGTCGGGAGTTTGGCAGAAGAGAAACGCGGGATTGGCAGAAGAGAAACGCGCGATTCTCAGAAGAGAAACTCGCGATTCGCAGAAGAGAAACGGAGGAAATGAAGAATGAATAATGAAGAATGGAGAACGAGGAATGAAGAATGAGGAATAAAAGAAAGGCCGCGATTCGCATCGCAGCCTTCCCGACTATGTATTATTATGAAAACACAAATTTTCTTATGTAAGGTCGGTGTCGTCGCCTCCCCCGTCGGGTGTGCCCGTGCTGGGGGCGGAGGGAGTGGCGAGCGAGCCGTCGGTGCTGTAGCTGATGGCCTTCACGCGGCGGCTCAGTTCGCGGCTTGGGATGAAGGTGACGCGCAGGGTAGTGACGCTGGCCTTGTCCTGCTCGGGGTCGCTGTCGCTCTTGACCGAGGGCAGGAAGGTACCGAATCCGTCGAGCCGCACGCCGTGTCCTTCCTCCATCCACTTCACCATGGTGTCGATGATAGAGGTCAGGACGAGCTGCACCTGGCGGGGCCGCTGGCCGATGTCGACAGCTACGTCTTCGGCGAGCTTCTGCGTGTCAATCACTGACCCGCGTTTGGCGCGGGCTACATATACTTCCTGTTTCTCTTTGGTGAAGTTGAGTGTCATCTTCTCCACCTGCACTTTCATTCCCATGGCGATATGTTGGTTTTTGAGGTTTTAATTTTTTAGGTTTGTGAGGTTGGAACACAGAGATACAGAGACGCGGAGATTTGAGTTTCCCACTGTGGCATCGTGCCCCTGTGCTCCAAACCACACTCAGTACACACGAATACTGAATCTGAAAAATCCAAGTGCAAATATAAGAGGTATAATCCATATCCGCAAATAAAAATGTTCGCAGATAAGGATTTTTAATATATTGCAGTTCGCGAATACGGATTTTATCCCTACCTTTGCGGAGGAAATCAGGAAATGAAGAATGAAGAATGAAGAATGAAAAATGAAGAATGAAAAATGAAGAATGAAAAATGAAGAATGAAGAATAAACTCAAAAACTTAAAAACTTAAAAACTCAAAAACTTAAAAACTAAAAAACTTAAAAACTTAAAAACTAAAAAACTTAAAAACTAAAAAAATTAAAAACTAAAATGAATCTGCAAGGAAACATCAATCTGCTGAACCTGAACAAAGCGTGCGTGCTCAGCGTTCCTACAAAAGAGGGTGGGATGATACAGGGGGTATTCGTCCCCGTAGTGGA
>JBJENW010000211.1:0-2035 GCA_051880395.1 Lachnospiraceae bacterium
AAATAATATTGCGATTTCGTTTTAAGGAGTTTACAATGTTCAAACGCAAGATATATGATAAATTATTGGAATGGAAAAATGAATTCAATGGTAAGTCTGCACTACTTATTGAAGGTGCGCGACGAATTGGAAAATCTACTATTGTGGAAGAATTTGCAAAATCAGAGTACCAAAGTTATATTCTCATAGATTTTTCTACAGCCCCAAAAGCAATCCATGAGCTATTTGAGGACGTATCTGATTTGGACTACATTTTTCTCCAGCTTCAGCTTCAATATCGCGTTGACTTGTACGAGCGGAATTCTGTAATAATTTTTGATGAAGTGCAACTTTGCCCATTGGCAAGGCAGGCCATCAAATCGTTGGTGAAAGATCATCGATATGATTATATAGAAACCGGTTCACTAATCTCTATTAAAAAGAATGTCAAAAATATTCTTATCCCTAGTGAAGAGCATCGCATCAATATGTACCCCATGGACTATGAGGAGTTTCTCTGGGCATTGGGCGACACTACCACCATGCCTCTTTTGGAAAAGTTTTTTGAATCGGAAAAACCTCTTGGAGATCAATTAAACAGAACACAACTTCGAATTTTTCGATTATATATGCTTGTAGGCGGAATGCCTCAGGCTGTCCAAGAATATATCGAAACCAATAATTTCCGAAAAGTTGATCAGGTAAAACGTGACATACTGAAGCTCTATGAAGATGACTTCAAAAAGCTGGATCCAACCGGTAAAATTTCTCTTATGTTTGATGCAATCCCGGCTCAGCTAAACACAAATGCTTCCCGATATCAGGTATCCAGCGTGCTGGAGGGAGAACGCGCTGATACTATGCTTGAATTAATTGCAGAATTAAAAGATTCCAAAACGGCTCTTGTGTCTTATCATACAAACGATCCGAATGTTGGTATGGCAAATTTTAAGGACCTTAGGAAATTTAAACTTTTTTTATGTGACACCGGTTTGTTTGTCACACTGATGTTCAAGGACCGTGATTTTACAGAAAACCTCATTTACGAGAAACTTCTAAATGATAAACTTAGTGTTAGATAGTGTCAAATGAGCTATGAAAAAACTGAGCAAACAAAAAATGCTCAGATGAACCTTGAAAACTGCAGATAGTTTAAGTAGTGGCAGCCGACCGCCACCCTTGACAGCACGAAAAAGAACTGCTGGGAGTTGAGTACCGACGGCGAAGAACTCAAGAACAGTTAGTACTTCTTCCGTCACTCACAGCAGTGTAGCAGTTCTTTTTCGTGCCATCAAGGGCATGCCGCTATGCGGTGGCTGGGTTATTTACCTCTGGCTTGGAATCTAAGAACAGCTAGCGCCTTCGGCGTTCTGCATGTTCAGGATTGTCTGCTGGCCAAGGAAGATCAGAAGCTGCCATTTGCCGAGCATTGTGTCAGCCTGAGACAGCATTTCGACTTCGTTTAAGACTTTGTAGTTGTTATGCTTGTGCGGTCTTAGGAAGTTGTAATAAGCAACCCAGAGAGCGAGATCGTAGTTGGCCCCATCGATGTTATCAAATCCGTTGGTTTTGCGATAGGAAGCTTTGTATGTACGGTTTAAGCGCTCGATCATCTGCTTGTACGGCCTGAATTCCTTGGAGACTTCATCATCATTGGTAAGGCCTATTACCTGCGTGATTTCGAACTTAAATTTATCGCCGAATTCATGAAAGAACTGCTGGGCTGCAAGGGGATATGCACTGTATCCATCTGCAATGAACCTAAAGTTTTTAGGAAGTTCTTTTAGATGCCGGAAAGCCATCCGCATTGCAAGGATGCACGGACCTACACCGCGATTATCAGATACCTGATAACCGATAATGGAACGTTTGGCGGCATCCATGATAAACCAGATGTAAGTTTTGATGCCACGGATTTTGATGTATGTCTCATCGGCAGTAAATACCTTGCCGGTTCCATAATCGTAGTTGTCTACAAAGGGCTTTATGCAGACAGAAGCAGTTTTGCAGTAGTTGGCAACCTGCTGGTGTGAGATGCTGATGCCGTGTATGTCTT
>JBJENW010000212.1:0-2026 GCA_051880395.1 Lachnospiraceae bacterium
AATAACCCGGCAGGTGACAAAATCATGCTCTTATGCTTTCATCATCTAAAGGCCAATATTATGCCTCTTCGCATATTATTAATAATTCTCTTTTCTCACTTCAAAGAAGCTCTGCGGATGTTTACATACAGGGCATACTTCCGGTGCTTTTGTACCAGTTACAAGATGTCCGCAATTGCGGCATTCCCACATAACAATACCAGCTTTTTCAAATACCTGTTTCGCTTCTACGTTATGAAGAAGTGCACGATATCTCTCTTCATGTGCTTTTTCAATGGCTCCAACACCTCTGAACTGCTCTGCAAGTTCATGGAACCCTTCTTCATCAGCTTCTTTCGCCATACGGTCATACATATCGGTCCATTCAAAATTTTCACCCTCTGCTGCATGGAGAAGATTTTCAGCTGTATCGCCTAATTCCCCAAGCGCTTTGAACCATAATTTTGCATGCTCTTTTTCGTTTTCAGCTGTCTGTAAAAATAATGCTGCAATCTGCTCATATCCGGCTTTCTTAGCAACAGATGCAAAATATGTATATTTATTACGAGCCTGAGATTCTCCGGCAAATGCTTCCCAGAGATTTTTTTCTGTTTTAGAACCGGCAAATGGATTCTTTGCTTCTGCAACAGGTGTTTCTTCTATTTTTACAAATTTGTCTGCTCCCTGTTTGCATACCGGACATTTAAAATCTTCTGTCATAGGTCCTTCATGAACATAACCACATACTGTACATTTCCATTTTTCCATTTTTAATTCCTCCGTTTTCTCGTTAAAATGAATTGATTTTAATAAAAATTCCACTTCTTCCTGTGGAATATCCGGATAGCTCCTGATCATATCCAGAAATTGTTTTGTATTGCCGCTTTGCGGCAACATGAATCCTGCTTCCCTGCATAGATCTTCTGCCATTAAACGGCTTGACTTTTCAACTGCCACACTTAAAGCATCCGGTAATTCTGCTGCTATGCATTCAGCCTGTGCTTTACTCTGAATTAATCCTCGAAGTGCTTCTACCACATGATCTTCTTTCTTCTGCTGAGGTGGGCAATTCTTTGGCACCATTGATATTGCGGAAGAAGGACAGGCATCTGCACAAGCCCCGCAGCCAATACACTTATTTACATCAATGATACTGTTCTCTGTATCTGTTGCACCTGTAGGACAAACATACAGGCAAAGACAGTCCTTGGTACATAATCTAAGATTTCTAACCGCATATTTATCAGCCACTACTACGCCCTCCTTTCCATTTTTTCGAACTTCCAACTCGGAACTTTACATACCGGACAAAGCTCCGGAGCGGAATCTCCTACGTAAACAAACCCGCAAACCGTACAAACATATACACCAGTATTTTCCAGCATCTTCTCACCTTCTGCTTCATAACGGGATAAAAGGGATTTGAGCATGCGAGTTACTTTTTCGCTCCACACCTGGCATCTCAACGCTCCTCTGTCCGGTTTTTCGGAAGAAACAGAATTGCCATAGGGATATCCCACCGTGAGATCAGTTTCGATCAGATCCAGTAATTTCTGAACATTAGCTTCTTCTACCGGTTCCGCCTTGGATTTAAAAAAGTCAGCAAGTTTTTTAAATGCGTCAGCCTGATCCTGAAGATACTGTTTTTCACATCCTCTGGACAAATTAGAACATATAATACTCATTTCCATTGCAGATAATTCTTTTTCCACATGTGGTTTTTCTAATTTCTCCTGAGTTACAGTCTGACCCTCGTCCTTTTTCTCACGAAAAGCTTCTTTTCCTGCGCCGCACCATGGACACTTCCAGTTTTCCGGAAGTTCTTCCCATTTTGTTCCCGGGGCAATTCCCGCCTCCGGAATACCTTTTGCTTCGTCATATGTATACGAGCAAACAGAACATACCATTTGTTTCATCTGTTATCACACCTCCTTATTTGATTATAACAAACCACATATTTTCTTCCGTGATGTTATCACCAAATTAGTGTTACTCTCCACAATGATGTTCACCGCAGCCATGCTCTCCACAAGTATGATTCTCTCCA
>JBJENW010000213.1:0-11277 GCA_051880395.1 Lachnospiraceae bacterium
CTTTGCTGTTTTGCCGAGAGGCGTACAAACTGTGCGCATGTGTATGTGGGAGAAAAAGTCTGCTTTTTTGAGTCTTTCTCCCACATACACATGCGTGCAGTTTGTACGACATTCGGAAAACCGCAAAAATAAAGCATCGCAAATCCGCCCACCCAAACTCGACTTCATTTCTGTCTAGCCTTTCTGGAAACAGCCGCCCCCGCCTTGCGCACCCAGCCGAATTTTGGAAACGTCCGCATAGGAATCCCTAGGTTGAGATTCTTTTGCCAAACGCATTCTTTAGAGAATCTTAAGAATTTCGGTGTAAGTTGCGGGATGATTTTGGTGGGAATATCTGGTATAATAAATACTTATAATGTTTCATAATGGTTGAAATGAAAAAAGGGGGTTTTGATGTTGAGGATTGAATGGGGTGAGCAGGAGCAGCTTCCGTATCAGGTGGGAGCATTGCTGTACTCACCGGCAAATAATAAAAAAATTGCAAAAGATATCATTGCACAGCGGTTTACACAGCCGTATTCGGTGGCATTTTGCTTAGAGGATGCCATCAGCGATTTTGCGGTGAAAGAAGCCGAACATATTTTGGTACAGACATTTGAGACATTGCATGATGCACAGAAGAAACAGCAGTTTTATATGCCGAAATTGTTTATTCGGGTGCGCAATGTAGAGCAGATGGAACCGCTTTTGCGGAGAATGAAAAGTGCGCAGAAACTTTTGACTGGATTTATTTTCCCGAAATTTTCTTTGGAAAATGGACCAAAGTACTGCGAAAGAATAGAAGAGATCAATCAGTTACGAGAAAAAAGATTGTATATGATGCCGATTTTAGAAAGTGCGGATCTGGTAAATCTGACCACGCGCTTTGAGCGGCTGGCGCAGATAAAAAGCCTGCTGGATGCATATCGGCCGTATGTGCTGAATGTGCGTGTGGGCGGAAATGATTTTTGCAATCAGTTTGGGGTGCGCAGGCATGTGGATGAGACGATTTATGATATTCGCTGCATCGGAAATCTGTTGGCGGATATTGTGACCTGTTTTGCGCGGGATTATGTGGTTTCCGGACCTGTCTGGGAGTATTTCGGAGAGCATAATGGAATGTGGGAAAAAGGTATGACCCGCGAAGTGAAACAGGATCGTTTAAATGGATTTATCGGAAAGACCGTGATACATCCGACGCAGATTGCAGTCGTGAATCGCCAGCTGGCTGTGACAGAAGAGGATTACCGGGATGCCGAAAGCATTTTTCAACTGGCGAAAAATCCGGAATTGTTTGTAGAAAAAAATGTAACGGGAAACCGCATGAATGAATATAAGACACACACAGCCTGGGCAAAAAAAATCTTAATATTAAAAGACATCTATGGAGTAAGAGGACAATGCGAAAAAACAGTTATACCACTGCGGAGTTAGTCCGCGTTGCCGGACGGGACGGCAATAAAAAAAGACCGTATTTATTGGTAGATCCATTGCAGGGAAAGCATGTGCCGGTACAGCCCGATGCATCGCTTTCGCTTTTTTATACATTAGGGGAAAAATTGCAGGCATGTATCGAGCCGGAAAAAAAAGTGCTTCTGATCGCGTTTGCAGAGACAGCAACGGCGATCGGCGCCGGTGTGGCAGGCGCACTTTCAAATCCGGTTTGGGAAATGCAGACGACAAGGGAAAATGTAGAAGGTGCATCCTACTTGTTTTTCAGTGAAAGCCACAGTCATGCCACCGAACAGAGGCTGGTGGAAAATGGGCTTCGAAAGATTTTGAAACAGGTGGATATGGTGGTGTTTGCGGAAGATGAAGTGACGACGGGAAATACGATTCGCAAACTGATCGAACAGATTCAAACGATCGAGCCGCTGCCTTTGTCTTGTTTTAAAATTGCGTCACTTTTAAATGGCATGACCGATGAGATCCGGGCACAGTTTGACTCGGATGGCATTGATCTGGTCTATCTGGCAGCATCGGATAATGCGGCATATGCGAAACAATTGCAACAGTATCGCCTGGACGGAACGTATCATACTTTGGAAAACGTGCAGGAATACCAGATGCATGTGGATCAGATAGAAGCAGACGGATTTGTTGATCTAAGAATGCTGCAGAACCGCGATATTTATGAAGAATCCGTGAAACAGCTGGAGAAAACAGCATCGGATGCTTTTTTTTCATGGGTGGAAACGCTGGATGGACCGGTGTCTGATGTGCTGGTGCTCGGTACGGAAGAATGTATGTATGCGCCGCTTCGCGTGGCAGCAAAGATTGCAGAAAAAGACGGAATGCATGTGCATTTTCACGCAACAACACGTAGTCCGATCTGCGTCAGCACGGAGGAATCCTATCCGCTGCATGCACGTTACGAGCTAAAGAGCGTCTATGAAAGCGAGCGCGTGACATATCTGTATGATTTGCGTGCATACGACGCTGTCTGCATCGTGACAGATGCTGACTGCAGGGAAAATCCAGGGTATCAGAGTCTGATTGCGGCTCTGCAGAAGCAGAAAAATACGGCAGTTTTTACAATCTGCTGGAAATAAAACGAGGAGAGAGGAAATGCGAAGTTCATATAAAAAAGAGGATGTGGAAATTTTACTGAAAGATATCACAGGGCTGGTAAAACCGCAGCCGACCGAGGAGCGGGAAAAGCTGATCCAAAGTGGACGCCATTACAGTGAAATGCTGCCGATCGAGTATAAACCGACGCCTGTTTATATGGAAGCGTATGAGCACGCACTGCGTGAGTATGCGGGGGTGACAGCGCAGGCAGTTGGTGTGCTGGCAGATAAGATCATTGCAAAAAAAGGAAAAGAGGTTGTTTTGGTCTCCCTTGCCCGCGCCGGTATTCCGATTGGAATTTTAGTAAAACGTTATATTCGAAAAAAATATCACATAGAAGTCCCGCATTATGCGATTTCCATTATTCGTGACAGGGGAATCGATCACAATGCGATGCGTTATATGCTTGACCGTCATGCACCAAAACAGCTGCAGTTTCTCGACGGCTGGATCGGAAAGGGAGCGATCTTAAAGGAACTTAGGCAGGATTTAAAAGACTATCCGGATGTTTCAGCACAACTTGCGGTTGTGGCGGATCCTGCCGGAGTGACAGAACTTTGTGGAACGCATGAGGATATTCTGATTCCAAGTTCCTGTTTAAACAGTACGGTTTCCGGTCTGATCAGCCGTACATTTCTTCGGGAGGACATCATCGGGCCACAGGATTTTCACGGTGCGGTTTATTATGGAGAACTAGCCGATGAGGATCTTTCCGAACAGTTTTTGACAGAAATCGAACAGCAGTTTGTATTAGAGTCAGAAGAACCGGCGCAGACAGCATTTTCGGACACAGGACTGGATGAAGTTCACCGGATCATGCAGGATTATGGTGTGGAGAATGTGAATTTTGTAAAACCGGGAATCGGGGAGACAACGCGCGTACTGCTTCGTCGTGTACCGTGGAAAGTGTTGATTCGACCGCAGGATATGGAAAATCCGATGTTATCACACCTGATTCGTCTGGCGAAGGAAAAAAATGTACCAATTGAGACATATCCACTGCAGCATTACCGGACTTGTGGTATGATAAAAAAGATGGCAGATGTATAAGCGATTTTTTTAGAGTGGTGAGGATATGTATCAGAGGATAACAATAAACAAAAAAGAAGACTATTTTCAGACAATGTCCGCGCGGCCAACAACTGGAGTTTATGTCTGTCGGCTGCAGGCGTATGATCCGAAAACAGAAGAGTTTTTACAACGATATCTGCGTGAGGCACACAAGTGTGGTGCAGTGATTCCGCAGCGTTTGGCAAATCCGGATGAAAAGCAGCTTTCCTATTACAATGAGATCATGGGAAGCGCGTTTGAGCAGAATGCAGAATTTTTGGACCGGGCAATGGGAAAATGGCTGCCACGGCTGAATCCTCTGCAGCGAAAAAAAGTGGTCGATGCGATGCTGCATGTGTTGCAAAATCTGCAAAAAGAAGGAAAAAACGAGTCGATCTTAAAAAATGCCTACATGAAATTCATGTGTTGGATGTACTATCGGTTTGAGAGCGTTTTGGGACATCTGGGTGAGGAACAGGTGCCGAAAGTACTCTGCGATGGAGATGTCAGTAGTTATGAGTTGCTGATGCTTGCGATTTTATCCGCGGGCGGCTGTGATGTTCTGATCGTACAGTGTGATGGAGAGAGCGCGTATCAGAAAGCAGACCCGAATGGGACTCTTTCGCAGCTGCTTGCAGTGGAGGGAGGCCAGCCGTTCCCGAAAGAGGTGACGATTCAAAGTCTCCAAAAAAAAGAGCAGATGCGGATGCAGTTTGCAATGCTCTATCAGGAGGATCAGGTACGGCTATGCGCTACAAATACCTGGCTGAGTGGAAAGACGTTTCAGGATTCGCTCAAGAATGTGTCCGAGAGAGGAACAGATGCGTATATTTACAATCTGTTTGTCCGTATGACCGGTGTGGAGGAGAAAACGACCTATGGGCGCGATCTGATGGACTGGAAACAGAAATTGCAGGGGCAGGGAAGAACCGTTCTTGTGGTGGAACAGCTGCAGGCGCCGACGCCGAATGAGATCGCACTTGTCAATCAGAATCAATATCAGAAAAGCAGTCAGCTATTGATGGATTTAACGAGCAAAATCTGCTGGAAAAAAGATTCACAATTGCAGAGTCAGGCGCGAAAAGCGTTTCTTGATCTGATGGAAGAAATCTTAGCGCAGGAGGGCTCGAATCTGAATCGGGCAAAAAATAAGGGCATTTATCTGGTCTGCTGGTGGGAGCGCTTTGCCAAACAGTTATTTGAAACGCCTGTGGCGGGAACCTACCCGGTGTTTTGCTATTTTGGTGTCTGCAAAACAGAGGCGGAGTGTCTGTTTCTCCGTTTCCTGGCAAAACTTCCGTTGGATGTGGTTTTGATCAATCCGGATCGGACGAAAACGTGTCAGCTGAAAGATCCGGTGCTGTTTGAGCAGAACTTTGACGGCTCGTTTGCAATGGAACATTTTCCGTCGACACCGCAGATGGCCTCGTTTGGAACAGCCGCCTATCATGCAGAGCAGGAGCTGAATGATCTGTTGTATCAGGATTCCGGGATGTACCGGGTGCAGCAGTATCAGAAATCACAGGTGATCTCTTTGAAGACCATGTATGAGGAACTGTATCAGCTTTGGGATCAGGAAGTAAAATATCGACCGGATTTTGAAGTGGTCGATAATGTGGTGCGTCTGCCCGTTATGTTTGAAAAGATAAACGGAGTAAAAGACAGGGATATCTTTGCCTATTGGCGGGATATCCAGAAACTGGTCACGGCGGATACTCTTTTGGTAAAAAGCACGGCAGAGATGGATCGGTTCGTGCAGATACGGGAACAGTTTCCGGTGTCATTTTTGCGGAATAAGCGTCTGCAGCGCAGTGAGATACGAAAGCATCCTTCGTATCCGTATCAGATTTTTCGCGAGGAGACGCAGGAGTATATGCTCGACAAGCTGCAGGAGCTTTTAGACAGCGGCTGGATCAAGGGGACTTACGAGCGGGGGATGGAGTACAAGATCATTGCATGTGTGTTGAGTCTGGATATGGAAGTAACGCGCCTGATCCAAAAGATGGATCTGACAAAAAAGGTGCCGAAGCTGGTACTCTGTTGCTTAAATGAACAGCCGCTCAGTGTGGAAGGTTCCATTCTTCTTGCATATCTGCATTTGATCGGATTTGATATTGCAGTGTTTGTTCCGACCGGCTATCAAGTGATCGAACAGCAGTTTACACAGCCCGTTTTCTTAGAGCAGCAGATCGGAGAATATATTTATGAGCTGGCAGCACCGGAGTTGATCAACCGTGTTCCGGAATCACAGACATATGCAAAACCGAAAAAAGAAGGAATTTTCAGCCGTTTTTTTCATAAAAAATAAAAGGCTGCTGTCTGTTGATTTTGTCAGTCGGATTGAGTATAATGATACATATATAGTCTGAAATTTAAACTATAGAAAAAGAATTTTGCAGACAAGAGCTTGTCTGAGAACAGGAGGAGAAGATGGGGATTCAGTTAGGACAAACGACATCGAATCCAGCACCTGCAGCATCGACGGTGACATTGGAAAAAGAAGAAGTACAGCCGTATGATATCGTAGCAGAAAAACAAGAGTTGACAACGAAGCTGACAGGTTCCAAAGAAGTGGATGCACTTACCAGCACGATTTGTGTAAACGATTTAGAGACGATCGTGACATTCGGTGCAGATGCGGCGGAAAACATATCCAGAGCATCAGATGTCGTATTAAACAGCATGAATATGAGTCAGCTGGATGAATCCAGCGCAATGTTAAATACACTGGCGAAGATCATGGATCAATTCGATATCAATGAGATTGAGGAGAAAAAGTCGGGCTTTTTTGAAAAAATGTTTGGCGGTGCCAGAAAGCAATTGGATAAAATTCTGAACAAATATCATACAATGGGAGAAGAAGTCGATAAAATATACGTGCAGCTGCGGCAATACGAGACGGAGATCAAACAGTCGAACCGTCATTTAGAGGAGATGTTTCAGGCGAATGTCGGGTATTTTCAGGATCTGGAAAAATACATTGTGGCAGGAGAACAGGGCGTGCAGGAGATCGATGCCTATCTGGTTCAGAAACAAAACGAGCTTGCCGCTGGCGGAGACAATTCCATTCAGATGGAGATCAGCTCGTTAGAGCAGGCAAAGACCATGTTAGAGCAGCGTGTACAGGATCTTCGGATCGCAGAGAATGTGGCGATGCAGTCTGTACCGATGATCAAGACGATGGAGTTTACCAATATGAACCTTGTGAGAAAGATCAACTCTGCATTTATCATTACGCTGCCGGTATTTAAGCAGGCACTGTCACAGGCAATTTTATTGAAACGCCAGAAGATTCAGGCAGATGCGATGTCGGCACTGGATGAGAAGACAAATGAGATGCTGATCAAAAATGCACAGAATACAGTGGCACAATCTAAGATGACGACGCAGATGGCGAGCGGAAGCTCGATTAAGATCGAAACGTTAGAGACAACGTGGAGAACGATCTGCAGTGGAATCGATGAGACAAAAGCCATTCAGGAGAATGCACGAAAACAGAGAGAGCAGGATAAGATCCGCTTAGATCAGATTCGTGCAGAGTTTCAGCAGAAATGCAGCAATTCGGCATCAGCGATCAACCGATCATAATATTCGAAGAGGGTACACAAAGAGTGAGGAGGAAACAGTTATGCCAATTAATTTGCAGAAAGGTCAAAAAATAGATCTGACAAAAGGAAATCCAAGTTTGAAAAAAATTTTAGTAGGACTCGGCTGGGACGTCAATCAGTATGACGGACAGGCAGATTTTGACTTAGATGCGTCCGCGTTTTTGCTGGGAGATAATGGAAAGGTCATCGTGCCGGAGGATTTTATCTTTTACAGTAATTTAAAGCATAAGAGCGGTGCAGTAGAGCATATGGGAGACAATCTGACCGGTGAGGGTGACGGTGATGATGAGCAGATCATTGTGGATCTGACAAAGGTACCGGAAAATATCAGTAAGATCGCATTTACGGTTACGATTTATGATTCGGATGTCCGGAAGCAGAATTTTGGTCAGGTAAGCAACGCGTATATCCGTATCGTAGATTCTGTGACAGATCAAGAACTGATCCATTATGATCTGGGAGAGGATTTCTCGATTGAAACAGCGATCGTAGTCGGAGAATTGTACCGACACAACGGAGCGTGGAAGTTTAATGCGATCGGAAGTGGATTTCAGGGTGGATTGGCAGCCATCTGCGCGAATTATGGAGTAGAAACCTGTTAATGATGAAAAAGATCGGAAAGGAAGAAAAAAATGGCAATTAGCTTACAAAAAGGTCAGAAAGTAAGTCTGACAAAAGACAATGCGGGATTAAACAATGTGATGGTAGGACTCGGCTGGGATGAGGCACAACGGCAAAAAGTCGGATTTTTTTCCAGAAAGCCGGCAGATATCGATTGTGATGCATCCGCAATTTTATTGCAGAACGGAAAATTTGTGGATAAAGCGGATGTGGTTTATTTCGGAAATCTGACACACAAATCCGGAGCGATCCGGCATATGGGAGACAATCTGACCGGAGCCGGAGACGGGGATGACGAGCAGATTCTGGTGCAGCTTCAGGATGTACCAAGTCAGTATGACCGGATCATGGTCGTGGTAAATATTTATAAAGCGAGCGAGAGAAAACAGGACTTCGGTATGATCCAGAACGCCTTTATCCGAATCGTAGACGGTCGGACAAATCAGGAACTTTGCAGATATAATCTGTCTGAAAATTATGACGGAATGACCGCCATGATCTTTGGTGAAATTTATCGTCATAACGGGGAATGGAAATTTAATGCAATCGGTCAGGCGACACAGGATAACGGAATCAATGAATTAGTCCGTCGTTTTGTGTAAAAGACATAAATATTACTGAAAATATTACAAGAAAGGAAGAAAAGCGATGAGCAAAAAGTATGAAGGGCTTACCGATGCCCAGGTCGAGGAGAGTCGTAGTAAATACGGTTCGAACAAGATCAAAGAACAGGAACCGGAAACTTTCTGGCAGCAATTTATGGAAGGATTCCAGGACCCGATGATCAAAATTTTATGTGTGATCGCAGTGGTGATGATCATCATGTTTTTCTGCGGACAGAGCGATTGGTATGAGCCGGTTGGTACGATCATTGCAGTGCTTCTGGTAAACTTTGTATCTGCAAAGACCGGAGTTGCAAATGATGATGCGTATCGGAAATTAAAAGCGTCCCAGAAAAAAGATACCGCGAAAGCACTTCGTAACGGCGGTATTAAAGTAGTAGAAGTGGATGATCTTGTTGTTGGAGATGTTGTAATTTTACAGTCCGGAGATAAGATCTTAGCAGATGGTGTTTTAGTAGAGGGAAAAATTTCTGTTGATAACAGTGCCTTAAATGGTGAGGCAGAAGAATGCAAGAAATGTCCGGCACCAGAGAATTTTGAACTGCCGGAAAATATTACAGGTGATACCTTTGTTGACAAACATAGTCTGTTTCGTGGTGCAACGGTCTTAGACGGAGAAGGCCGCATGGTCATCCAGAAGGTCGGAGAAAAGACCATGATGGGAAAAATGGCAGATGACATGGACGGCAAAGAGCCGGACTCTCCGTTAAAAGTAAAATTAAACAAACTGGCAAATCAGATTTCTGTATTTGGTTATGTTGGCGCGATCGTGATCGCACTTGCGTATTTTATTCATAACATCATTGTTTTCGGTGGATTTGGTGCCTATTTTGCACAGGGCTGGGGACCAGTCTTAAGCGATTTCATGAGTGCCGTAGCCGTAGCCATCAGTATCATTGTCTGTGCAGTACCGGAAGGTCTGCCGCTTGTGATCGCATTGGTATTGATGCAGAATACCGGAAAACTGTTCAAGGTAAACGTTTTGGTCCGGAAATCCATTGGTATTGAAACTGCAGGATCCTTAAATATCTTATTCAGCGATAAGACGGGAACCATCACAAAGGGACAGCTGGAAGTGGTAGAATTCTTTGACGGTACCGGAAATGACATCGACATGGATGCCCTGCGGGCTGGGAAAGCAGCAACAGCGATCAAAGAAAATTTAGACTTCTGTATCGGAAAAAATACGGGAGCGATGTTTGATGATACGCACAATGTCGTCGGCGGAAACATGACCGATCAGGCATTGTTAAAATTCCTCGGTGAAGATACCTTCAAAGCATTAGATCAAAGAACCGACTGTCCGGTAACGGAACAGCAGGATTTCAACAGTTCGAACAAATTTAGCCAGGCGTACATTGCAAACTTTGGAAAAACGTTCTACAAAGGTGCGCCGGAGCGAATTTTGGAAAAAGCAAAGAAATACTTAGATGCCGACGGAAATGAAGTGGACATCGATATGAGTAAGGTCAATGCGAAGATCGATGAACTGGCAAACCGTGCGATGCGTGTGCTTGCATTTGGATACAGTAAATCCAATATGCAGCGTGATGTGATCAATGATGATATTGTTTTGGTCGGTCTGGTCGGTATCCGTGATGATGTTCGTCCGGAAGCCAAAGAAGCGATTGTAGAAGTGAAGAAAGCCGGCATTCAGGTTGTTATGATCACTGGTGACCGAAAAGAAACAGCGGTTGCCATCGCAAAAGAAGCCGGTCTGTTGTCAGAAGGCGATGATGGAATCGCACTGACATCTGCAGAGTTAAATCAGATGTCCGACGACGAAGTAAAGAAGATCTTACCGCGGATTCGCGTGATCTCCCGTGCACTTCCGACGGACAAGAGCCGTATGGTAAAACTCTGCCAGGAAATGAACCTCGTTGTCGGTATGACCGGTGACGGAGTCAACGATAGTCCTGCACTGAAACGTGCCGATGTTGGTTTTGCAATGGGTAGTGGTACCGATGTTGCAAAAGAAGCCGGGAAACTGGTTATCTTAGATGATAACTTTAATTCGATCAAAAATGCGATCTGGTATGGTCGTACGTTGTATATTAATATTTTGAAATTCTGTAAGATGCAGCTGGTCATCAATGTGGCAGCCGTTTTGGTTTCTGCGATTTCACCGTTTATCGGAATCAACGAACCGTTAAAAGTAACGCATCTGCTCTGGATCAACCTCTGTATGGACAGTTTGGCGTCCATCATGTTTGCCGGTGAGCCTGCACTGGAAAAATACATGCGCGATAAGCCAAGAAGACGTGACGAGAGCATCATCAGTAAGGCGATGGCGGTACAGGTATTGACGATGGCAGGATGGCTGACCGCGATGAGTTTATTCTGGTTTAAGTTTACGGCGGGTGGAACAGAGCCGTTCTTCCGTCAGTTCTTTGCCAATGATGGACAGTTCTACACCGCATACTTTGCATTATTTGTGTTCAGCTTTATGGTAAATGCGCTGAATGTGCGCAGCGACGGACCGAATGTATTTGAACACATCAAAGAAAATCCGACGTTTATCCGTGTCTGGCTGATCATCATGCTGGTGCAGATCGTTATGGTAAGCATCGGCGGTGTGATCGGAGAAATCTTCAGCTGCCAGCGTTTCGGATTGAAGGGATGGCTGATTGTCATCGGCTTATCACTCACGATGTATCCAATCGATGTGATCCGAAAGCTGATCGTAAATGCAGGCAAAAAGAAAACTGCATAAGTTTTTTCAGATCTAAAAGGCGTTCCGAAAGGGGCGTCTTTTGGCTATCCGAAACGGTATCGACTCCACCACTCTTTGAAAATGGGAGACGCGAAAAATATCTCAACCTGGG
>JBJENW010000214.1:0-1991 GCA_051880395.1 Lachnospiraceae bacterium
CAGACCGTCCGAAAACTTGATTTTCAGGCATAAATTTAGCCCCTTTCTTTCATCTGTGACATTGAAAACTGAATAAAATACACAAGATGAAAGAAGAGGCTTACGCTTGTTCCATCAATTCCATCATTTTTTGAAATCCAAGGAGATTTTTGGCTCGTTCCAGGTTATACCCAAGACAAAAGAGCGCAAACTCCCCAGCCACTTTTCGTATTCCTTTCAGCAGGAAATAAGTAGCTCCCATCGCTCGTTTTATAGTTCCGAATGGATGCTCTGACAGGCACATCCGCTGGTTCATTTTCTCCCGGTCTGGTTTCAGAAAGAATTTTACAACCTTCTTTTTTTCGTAATGCCATTTTTCTTCCGACTTTGTTTCTTCTGGTTCATTTCCTTCTGCTTTCAGCCAGTCCTTACATGGTTTCTGTAACTGATCTTTTGTAAAATCAATTTCTTTCCATTCACCTTTTCCTTTGTAACACTTGTTACGATTCTGGCAATGCTTACAGGCATTTTTATTTGCATAACGAATATTTCCATTTTTCTTTATACATTTCTGCCTTAGGATCTCTCCTGCCGGACAATATACCAGATTTCGTTCGGGATCTCTGACAAAATATCCCTCTTTCGCCTTTTCCAGCATTTCTTCCTGACTACCATATACGCTGCTTTTTTCCTGCTTTTCATCTACCACTTTCCGACGTACAGTCTCTACTTTCATATCCTGTATTACTGACGTATAAGCTTCTGGTATCTGTCCTGCATGCAACGCTTTCTTTAATTCTTCTGGATCCTTACTTGTAAGATCAGCTTCTGCTTTTTCATAAGGTATTTCGATTTCATAACCATCTTTTCCATCGTCTGTTATCACATGAGGAATAATGCCCTTTTCCAGGCAACTGACCATATCTTCCGTATCTTCATAACCTTTATCAGCTACTACCTCTATGATTTTTTCTGGTTCAGCTTTCTTTACTTCCTCCATGGTACTCTCCAGCAAACCATGGTCGGTCACCTGGTTCGTCATTTGAAAATCCCGGATCAGATGTGTTTCGGAATCCACCGCTGTCTGCGGATTATATGCTACTGCAAAACCGTTCTTATTTTTCATAAGTTTTGCATCTGCATCCGTAATAGAAAGCTGCGATACCCCGGTTTCCTCCATGAGTTTCTGATAGCTTTCATATCTGGCAAGTCGCTCTTGAGCCTCTTTTAATTTAGCCTCAAGCTCCTCTCTGGTTAACTCTCCGGCGATCTCATCTGCTTTTTCCTGCTTATCCATTTCATTAAGTATCCGCAGATATTCATCGGTATGTCCATTCAGCCACTTAATCCGGTCATCCAATTTATTCTTAGTAAAGTTATTATCCTTCGCATTATTGGCCTGGATCTTAGTTCCATCTATAGATGAGAATCCCCATTCTACTGCACCGGAAATCCGACGGTTAAATTCATAAAAAATTTCCTTAAGACTGTCTATATTGTTTTTTCTGAAGTCTGCAATGGTACGAAAATCCGGTTCTACACCGCCGATCATCCACTTTACTTCAAGATTCACCTTACAGCTTTCAGCCAGTTTCCTTGAAGAACGTATCCCTTTTCGGCTTCCATAAATATATATCTTATAAAGGCTTTTCGGATCGTATGAAGGACGCCCTTCTACTGACACAGCTTTTACACCGTATTTCTTTATGTCCAGATGCTCCACAAACGCATCAATTATTCTTGCAATACTTTCTTCATCTACAAATGCATCCCATGAACAGCACATCAGCTGATTACGGTCAAAACCGGAAACATATGGCATCTCATCACACCTCGGAACAAAATATTTTCTCTGGTTTCATTATACTATATTTGAACCATAGATGCATGATTTCTGTGTACTTTATTCAGTTTTCAATGTGCATTTTTTATATCTATATTGAACACTCATAAGAGTGAATCAAACTATGGTTCTATGGATTAACTCATCCTAGTTTTCGGACAGTCTCCCC
>JBJENW010000215.1:0-1988 GCA_051880395.1 Lachnospiraceae bacterium
CCCGTCTTCCGTCGTAGTACTAGGAAAATTCCGTCGTTTTCATCTTCTCCCTTTTCTCTTTTCCTCTTCTGAACCTTGTTTTTTCCCGTATTTACAGCAAAAATTCAATGCCCTTTTGGGGCTTTTTTTATTGAAAAAATTTTTGAAATATGTTATAATAATGGTACTTCATGGTACTCTATAGGAGGTGGCATTATGGCATACTTTTTACGGCAGGAAAAAAAGAAAAAAGGGCTCTATCTGCAAATGTATGATTCCTACTGGGATAAGGATCTGAAACAATCCCGCACGAAAAATGTCATGGCGTTCGGTTATGTAGAGGATCTCATCTCCGATGAGATGCCAGATCCAGTCGCTTATTATAAAGAGTTTGTAAAACAGAAAAACGAGGAACGTTCCGCGGCTTTCGCCGAGGAAACCCGTCCTCGTGCTTTTACTTCTCCTGTGGAATACAATCTTGGGCATTTTCTCCTCCATACACTTTTAGAAGAACTGAATGTCAAGGAAGTCATAGACATCCTCTCTGCCCAAATGCGCTTTCAGTTCAATATCTACGATATGGTAGCTCAGCTCATCTTTGCCAGGGTAATTTCTCCCTGCTCAAAATCCAAGACGGTTTCTACTGTATTCCCCCATCTTTACAACAGCTCACCGATCTCTGAAGATCAGATTTACGACGGGTTGGCCTTTATCGGTGGTTCTTACAAGAAGTACATTGAACTCTTTAACCATTGTTATGAGCAGCATTATCAGAGGGATTTCCGCAGCGTATTTTTTGATTGCACAAATTATTATTTCGAGATTGATCTTCCCTGTGAAGATAAGCAAAAAGGTCCTTCCAAGGAGAACAGGCACGATCCCATTATCGGGCAGGCGCTTCTCCTGGATGCGGATCTGGTACCCCTGGCTATGCAAATGTATCCGGGAAATGAATCCGAAAAGCCTTACATCCGAAAGATCATTGAGGAGATGAAAAACCGCTATAAGGTTTCCGGAAAGACCGTGCAGGTCGCAGATAAAGGACTTAACTGCGCCCGGAACATCTATGCTGCCGTGAAGGAAGGCAATGATGGGTATATTTTCTCCAAGTCCATACATGGCAGAAACTTAAGCGAAAAAGAAAAAAAATGGGTTGTATTGGAAAACGGGGAAAATGTATGGGTAAACTACATGGATAAAGACGGGAACCTCTTATATCGTCTCAAATCTTGCGTAGATACTTTTTCCTATCAGTTCAAAGAAACAGACCCTGAAACCGGGGAAGAGTCCGTGACAACCTTTTCGGTAACAGAAAAAAGAATCGTTTCTTATAATCCGGCATTGGCCAAAAAACAAAAAAACGAAATCTTGAAAATGGCGGACAAGGCTTCCAATTATACCACATATAAGAAGATGACCCGGGAGGAATTGGGAGATTCTGCAAAATATGTCAAGATAACTAATAAAGACAAAACAGGAAAAAAGATCAAGCCGAGGATTGAGATTGATCAGAAGAAGATCGACGAGGATTTGAAGTACGCAGGGTACAATCTTATGGTTACATCCGAGCTGGATATGGATCCCCTTCAGGTCTATCAGACTTATCACAGCTTGTGGAAGATCGAGGAATCCTTCAGGATCACAAAATCTTATCTGGATGCACGGCCGGTTTACATGCAAAAAAAAGAAACAATCTATGGGCATTTTTTAATCTGCTACCTTAGCTTGTTTCTTTTAAGAGTGTTAGAGATCAAAGTTTTCAAAAACAAAATCAATTCCTACGATCTGATCAATTTTATACGTGACTTCCGGATTGTAAAAAGCGGGGAGGGATCCTACATTAATATATCCAGAGACCAAACCGTCAACGAAAAAGTCAAAGAACTGACGGGAATGACCAATCTGGATGCACTGTATCTAACCCAAAAAGAAGTCGAGAACATCTTCAATAGCTGTATGTTACTCGACTCCTAAAGTACTAGGTTTTGAGAAAAACGACGGAAGTCAGG
>JBJENW010000216.1:0-1987 GCA_051880395.1 Lachnospiraceae bacterium
TCTCCGATCAGCACTGTTTTTCCTTCAAATGCAAATCCATATGTCCGAATATGCTCCTTGGCATATCCTTCTTTCAAAAGTATTTCTTTATATTTTTTCTCCTTAATCTGCGTAAGTGCTGCCTGCACGGTTTCCTCCAGTGTTTTTTCCCGATAAGATTTTCGTACTTTAAATTCCATAATGATCGCATCCCCGGTGTCTTTCTTTTTTGGTTTCAACATCACATCATATCTGCCCAATCCGCTCTCCCGATTCGACTCTATCACATACCGGTCTGCCAGTTCCACCATAAGCCCCAACACAAAGCCATGATAAAACCGCTCCGGCTCCGTTTTCGATGGGCGTTTTTGGGTATCAAAAAAACTGAATGTTTCCAGAGCCACCTCATTCATATATTCATTCATACCATCCAGGTCTCCCTCTAACATCGATGTGATAAATGCATTGTACTCTTTTTTTCCGGCTCCGCGAAACCAGGTCCGAACCATGGATGTAAACATAATACGTACCTCATAATTAGTCAGTGCGAGTTCATACACCGGCTCCCCTGCCCATTCCATCATCGGACGTGTGTCCACCGAAAGAACTTTCAGGTATCCGCCTGCTAACAACAGACTCCAGATTGCGTCCGTATTTTCGTCCAACTGGTTATACACGATCTGCTCGTCGATGGGACAATGAACAGACTCTCCTCTTAGCAGTCGTTCAAAATCAGTTTTAATCTCCTCATCTCCTTCGCGAATCAGTTTTCCGACCAGACTATTGCTGCTGGTATTTGCCCAGTACTCGGCAATTTTTCCTTTTTCCAGAAAGTTTAAAATAGACCATGGATTATAGATATCACTTTTGTTTCCAAATACAAATCCATCGTACCAGTATTTCACTTCCTCCTTTTTTTCCCCATATCCATATTCATCCAGCGATGCAAATACTTCCTCTTGTGTAAATCCAAATGCTTCTTCATATTTCTCAGATGTGGTCGTCACCACTTCCAGATTATTTAAATCAGAAAATATAGATTCTTTACTCACTCTGGTAATCCCGGTCATCACACCTCTTGCCATATATGGATTCGTCTTAAACGTGGAATTAAACAGACTTCTGGTAAAAGAGACCAGGTCGTCCCAATATCCATCCACGTATGCTTCCTGCATCGGAGTATCATATTCGTCTAACAGGATAATGACTTTTTTCCCGTAATACCGGCACAAGTAATCCGAAAGCTGATAGAGAGCCATCGGCGCATCCGCTACGCTCATATTCGCAGCCATTGTTTTAAAATAAGATTTTTCTGCTTCTGAGAGAACATCACTATCCAAAAGAAATGACTTTTTTTCATATTGTTTCATCAATAATTGACGAATTCGATAATTCGTCGTCTCGTAATCCGTTTCTTTTACATTTGCAAACGACAGACTGATCACCGGATATGTCCCCTGCAATTGTCTGTATTTCTCCTCCTTCCAGATAGAAAGACCCTCGAAAAGATCTCCTCGTTCGGAATACTCCACAGAAAAGAATTGTTCCAGCATACTCATGTTCATTGTCTTTCCGAACCGGCGCGGGCGTGTGATCAAGGTTACGCTATCTCCGCTTTCCCACCATTCTTTAATAAAATCTGTTTTATCAATGTAAAAATAATCTCCTTCCATAAGTTCTATAAAACTCTGGATTCCAATTCCTACTGTTTTTGGCATATACGACCCTCCCGTCTGTTCTTTCTTTCAAAAAAATCGTTTACAAGAAATTAGAACTAAATTACAACACTTAAAACCGCTATACTATTTTTAGTATAATGGTTTTTCTTAGAGGATGCAAGGTTCTGCAAAAGTTCCATCCATTGCTTATTTATTTTTATTCTTTCTGTCCATTAATCTTTTCAGTATCCTTTCTTTTGGCAGCCCATCTTCCATTCCTCAATCACGCAGGTATGATGCTTCTTATCTTCCCCTTCTGTGTCATAATTAATTCCAACCAAAAGAATCTT
>JBJENW010000217.1:0-11052 GCA_051880395.1 Lachnospiraceae bacterium
AAGCCACTCTGTCAGATGCCACCCGTGTTCTGTGCCTGCCCGAATCCCAGAAACGTCCGTCTAGGAATCTCTCCGGCTGAGCTCTGTTTCGTCCAACCACCCCTGAAGAGTGGTGGGCTCGATACCGTTTCGGATAGCCAACAAAGTAGTGGTCGCAACACTTACGCTCATATAAAGCGTAAAAAACGAACAGAAACAAAAAACTTGTGTCTACCGTGTTTTTCTTGTCTTTTTTGCTTTCTTTTCGAAGACGAATATGCTATACTTTAAATTGTAAAATCAGATACGGTAAAAATGGCGTTTAGAAAGAAAATATATTTACATAAAAAAGCAGAGGAGAGAGGACAAGAAGATGAAAACAGGATGGAAAAAACGGGCAGCATTGGCAGCGATGGGTTTGGTCATGGCAGTTTCGACTCCGATTTATGGAGCGGAAGTGCAGAAGGCAAACCCGGTCGCGAATACGGAACATGGTGCATTTTTGCATGATCCCAAATGGAAAGAAACGAAAGATCCAAAAGGGATTTCATTCGGAACGAATTATACGGTGACGCTTTCGAAAACGACATTTGTGTACAACGGAAAATATCAGAAACCATCCGTTACGGTCAAGGATTCCAAAGGAAATGTGCTGCGAAAAGGAAGAGATTATACGGTCAGCTATTCAAGAAAATCGAAAGAAGTTGGCAATTATACGGTTACAGTGAAAGTGAAGGGGAAAAACAGAAAAAATATACAAAAAACCTATCGGATCATTTCGAGGAGATAAATGATCCAAAAGAGGACGACTGCAGGAAAGGTCTGTGCAGCCGTCCATTTTTTAGGATTTTTTACAGGAAGCGCGATAGATTTTTTCTAACAAGGTCACAAGCTCATATAATCCGATCGCGATCAGACACAGCAGAAAAATGGAAAGAATCACCCAACTGAGTTTAAATACCTGGCTGCCGTAGATGATCAGGTAGCCGAGTCCGCAGCGGGAAGAAATAAACTCTCCGATGACAACGCCGACAAGGCACAGTCCGATGTTGACTTTCATTAGATTTAACAGGACCTCAATGTTTGCGGGCAGTACCAACAGGCGGAAAATGGCAGGATTTTTTGCACCGAGCGCGCGCAGCAGTTTTTCTTTTTCCGGGTCTGTCTGGAAAAAAGAGGTACATAAACTTAAAACGGAGCCAAATACGGCCACAGAGATACCAGTCAGGATGATGGTTTTCATGTTGCCGCCGAGCCAGACGATAAAAAGCGGTGCGAGCGCGGATTTTGGCAGACTGTTCAGGACCACCAATGTTGGTTCGAGCACGGAAAATGCATCACGGCAGAAAAACAATAACACAGCAAGCAGGAGGCTTACTCCCATAACAAGGACAAAACTGATCAGTGTCTCTGCCAGCGTCACGCCGATGTGTAGAAAAATACTTTTATCTTTTACCATAGAAAGAAAGCAGACGACCAGTCGGGAGGGGCTGCTGAAAATGTAGGAATCGATCCAGCCGAGATTCGCACTGATCTCCCAGAGACCGAGAAAGCTGACCAGTAAAAAGAAACGGGCGAGCCGGATGCGTGTTTTTTGGCGTTTCAGTGAAGTTTGATAGCACAATTGTGCCGGTGAGCAGTCAGAGGTTTGGTTCGTATACATTTATAATTCCTCCCATAATTGTTGAAAATAGGTCTGAAATTCCGGCAGACTCCGTTTTTGCAGAGGTGTGGTATCTTTTGGAAAAGAAATCTGCATGGTCTTTTTGAGTGTTCCAGGACATTTGCTCAGCACAAAGATGGTATCGCTCAGGCTGATCGCCTCGGACAGATCGTGTGTGACCAAAAGGATGGTCTTTTTTTCTTTATGGATAATAGAGCTGATATCGTTGCTTACGGTTAAGCGTGTCTGATAATCCAGCGCGGAAAATGGTTCGTCGAGCAATAAAAGAGGCGGTTTCAAAACCAGTGTACGAATCAGGGCAGCGCGCTGGCGCATCCCGCCGGAAAGTTCCGCCGGATGATAGTGTCGGAATTTATCGAGACCGTAGGAGGTTAAAAGTTGTTCGGCGTACGCGCGGACAGCCGCTGTGTTCTGCTTTTGAATTTTCGGACCGAGTAAAATGTTCTGTTCAATGGTCAGCCAGTCAAACAGGGTATCTTTTTGCAGCATATAGCCGATGGATTCCGGATGGGTGCCGGTTAACGGCTGTCCCTGAAACAGGATCTGTCCGCTGTCTGCAGGAATCAGACCGGCCAAAATAGAAAGCAGTGTCGATTTCCCACAGCCGCTCGGACCGACCAACGAGCAGAAACTGCCTTCCGGAATCGAAAAAGACAGGTCTGAGAGTGCGGGGGTTTCTTCTGTGGCAGTGTGATAAGCATAAGAAACATGCTGCAGCGTCAAAAGAGATTTCATACGCGTACCTGCAGTTCTTTTTTCCATATATCATATGATTCCAAAAGGAGAGATGTTCCGGCTTGGGCGTGGGGCTGCCACTACTTTTTCGGCTTTCCGAAACGTTGCTGGCCCCCACCACTCTATGAAAAAGGAGTCGCGAAAAATATCTTAACTGTGGGATTCCTGTACGGACGTTTCGAGAATACGGCGGACGCAGCGGACAGGGACGGCGGGCACAGATGTGGCTAGACAGAAATGGAGTCGAGTTTCGGATGGGCACAGTTGCGATGCTTTATTTTTGCTGTTTTTCGAAGGCTGGACAATCTGCACAATGTGTCCGTCCCCAAAAGAATCAAAACCGGATTCTTTTGGGGACGGACACGTTGCACAGCTTGTTCAGCAATCGAAAGACAGCAAAGGCATCGCAACTGTGCCCATTCGAACTCACTGCCATTTCTGTCAAAGCCACATCTGTGCCCACCGTCCCTGTCCGCTGCGTCCGCCGTATTCTCAAAACTGTGTATCGGAAACGAAGGGTTGAGATGTTTTTCGCTGGATGGCTGGTTCAAAAATGGCTTTGACAGAAATAGTATATACTTTTTTGTCACGCAAACTACTATGTTACCTGTCACGACTTTTCAGCGTAAACAAAAAATATCTCAACCTCTCATTTCCAATACCCAGTTTCACAACACGACAGGCATCCTGGCAAAAAACGTTTCGGCGGGCGCAGGTGAGATCCTGTGCTTAGAGTGCCTTATGCTCGAAGGCAATCCTGAGAGTATTAGGCACTCTTTGCACATAGCTCGCCTGCGTAGGAGCCGTGTTTTTTGCCAGGATGCCTGTCGTGTTGTGAAACGTCCGTGTATGGAATCCCCCGGTTGAGATATTTTTTGTTCCCCTAAAAAGTAGTGGATGGATGCACATAGTGGTTTGCCCGACAAATAGGAAGTTTGCGTTGCGGGCGGAATAGACTTGCGAAAATAGTCGTTTTACGATAGAATGGTTACGGATATTTGAAGTGGAAAGGAAGAATGAGATGGAGCAGAAGAAAAATTATCAGCGAATGTTGGAGCAGACAATTGCCGGGCTGCAGAGGGAAGGCCGTGTCCCGACGCTTTTTTTGCACAGCTGCTGCGCACCGTGCAGTAGTTACGTCTTAGAATATCTTTCCCAATATTTTTATATTACCGTATTTTATTATAATCCCAATATTTATCCAAACGAGGAGTATACGAAACGTGTAAAGGAACAACAGCAGTTTATTCAGAAACTGCCAACGAAGTATCCGGTATCTTTCGTCGAGGGGACGTTTGACAAGGAACGTTTTTATGCGATGGCGAAGGGACTGGAAAACGTTCCGGAGGGCGGAGAGCGCTGTTTTCGGTGTTATGAGCTGCGTCTGCGGGAAACGGCAGCGTACGCAAAAGAGCGAAACATGGAGTACTTTACCACGACACTGTCGATCAGTCCGTTGAAAAATGCACAGAAACTAAATGAGATCGGACTGCGTCTGCAGGAAGAATATGGCATAAACTATCTCTGTTCGGATTTTAAAAAGAAAAACGGTTACAAACGTTCGGTAGAACTTTCGCATGAATACGGAATGTATCGGCAGGATTATTGCGGATGCGTGTTTTCTATGCAGGAGCGTGAACGACAAAAACAGGCAGCAGGACTGCAGAATTGACAGATGCAGTCTTTCAAAGCGATGATAGAAAGTGAGGAATTCAATATGGCACAGTTATGGGGCGGACGTTTTACGAAGGAGACAGACCAGTTGGTCTACAACTTTAATGCGTCCATTTCGTTTGACCAGAAATTTTTTAAACAGGACATTGAGGGCAGTACTGCCCATGTAAAAATGCTTGGAAAACAGGGCATTTTAACACAGAAAGAGACGGATGATATCGTAAAGACCCTGCAGGAGATTTATGATGATGTCGAATCCGGGAAATTGGAGATCACATCTGAATATGAGGATATTCACAGTTTTGTGGAAGCAAATCTGATCGACCGTCTGGGCGATACCGGAAAAAAATTACATACCGGCCGAAGCAGAAACGATCAGGTGGCATTGGATATGCGTCTGTATACCAGACAGGAAGTGGTAGAGACAGACAAGCTTTTAAAGGAACTGTTAGAGGTGTTGTTACAGATCATGGAAGAAAATACAGAGACGATCATGCCGGGCTTTACGCATCTGCAGAAAGCGCAGCCGATCACACTGGCACATCATATGGGAGCATATTTTGAGATGTTTAAGCGTGACCGTCAGAGAATGCATGATATCTATGAGCGTATGAATTACTGTCCGCTTGGCTCTGGTGCACTGGCGGGAACGACTTACCCGCTGGATCGGGAGTATACAGCAGAACTGCTGGGATTTTACGGACCGACGTTAAACAGTATGGATGGTGTTTCCGACCGCGACTATCTGATCGAATTTTTGTCTGCATTATCGACCGTTATGATGCATTTGAGTCGTTTCTGTGAGGAGATCATCATCTGGAACAGCAATGAATACCAGTTTGTAGAAATTGATGACAGCTATAGCACGGGAAGCAGTATCATGCCGCAGAAAAAGAATCCGGATATCGCAGAGCTGGTTCGCGGAAAGACGGGAAGAGTGTATGGCGCGCTGACTGCTATTTTGACCACGATGAAGGGAATTCCGCTCGCATACAACAAAGATATGCAGGAAGATAAAGAGCTGACCTTTGACGCGATCGATACGGTAAAGGGCTGTGTGGCACTGTTTACCGGCATGATCAAGACGATGAAATTTAACAAAGAGCGGATGCATGAGAGCGCAAAACATGGCTTTACGAATGCGACGGATGCGGCAGATTATCTGGTCAATCATGGAGTACCGTTCCGTGATGCGCACGGAATTGTCGGTCAGATCGTGTTGTATTGTATTGACAAGAAAATCTCGATCGATCAGATGAGTTTAGACGAATTAAAAGCGATCAGTCCGGTATTTGAAGAGGATATTTACGATGCGATTTCCATGGAAACCTGTGTCAACAAACGTCTGACGATCGGCGCACCGGGAAAAGTGGCGATGGAAAAAGTGATTGCGCAGGAAAAGTCGTATTTGGAAGAAAATTAAAATTTAGGGTTGCTTTTTTTAAAAAATTGTATTATCATATTCACTATGTAAAAAGACACTTGTCCGTATAGTACGGACAGCAGAAAAGAGTCGTAGAGGAGATAGAAAAAATGAGTGAAAAGTTGAAAGTAGGTATCTTAGGTGGAACAGGAATGGTAGGACAGAGATTTATCTCTCTTCTGGAGAATCATCCGTGGTTCGAGGTGACTACGATCGCAGCAAGCCCGAGAAGTGCAGGAAAAACATATGAAGAAGCAGTCGGAGAGCGTTGGAAAATGGATACTCCGATGCCGGAAGCAGTCAAAAAAATCGTTGTAAAAAATGTCAATGAAGTAGAAAAAGTAGCATCTGAAGTAGATTTTGTCTTCAGTGCAGTAGATATGACCAAGGAAGAAATCAAAAAGATTGAAGAAGAATATGCAAAGACCGAGACACCGGTTGTTTCCAACAACAGTGCGCACAGATGGACACCGGATGTACCGATGGTTGTACCGGAAATCAATCCACAGCACATGAACGTGATCGACTTCCAGAAAAAACGTCTGGGAACCACCAGAGGTTTCGTAGCTGTAAAACCGAACTGCTCCATTCAGAGTTATGCGCCGGTTTTGACTGCATGGAAAGAATTTGAGCCGACTCAGGTAGTTGTTACCACTTATCAGGCAATCTCCGGAGCAGGTAAGACATTCAAAGACTGGCCGGAAATGGTAGGAAACATCATTCCATTTATCGGCGGAGAAGAAGAAAAGAGTGAGAAAGAGCCGCTTCGTATCTGGGGTGAGATCAAAGACGGCGTGATCGTACCAGCTACAACACCGACGATCACAAGTCAGTGTATCCGCGTACCGGTTCTGAACGGTCATACCGCAGCTGTATTCGTGAACTTTGCAAAGAAACCGACCAAAGAGCAGTTGATCGCAAAATTAAAAGAATTCAGCGGTGTACCGCAGGAGTTAAATCTTCCGAGTGCTCCAAAGCAGTTTATTCAGTATTTAGAGGATGACAATCGTCCACAGGTATCAATGGACGTTGATTTTGAACACGGTATGGGAATCAGTGTTGGTCGTTTAAGAGAAGATACGATCTTTGACTGGAAATTCGTCGGATTGTCTCACAACACAGTCCGTGGTGCAGCAGGTGGAGCTGTTTTATGTGCAGAATTATTAAAAGCACAGGGATATATCACCGCAAAATAAAAAGAGTTTCACATTTAAATCTATGAAAAAAGAGCTGTTTGAAAAAGCAGCTCTTTTTCTTTTTCGAATTTGGGTTGAAATAAAAATTAAAATATGATATAACATAGAAACATATATTAAATGTTGGTCACAGAGTCTAAAGGCGATTTTGGGGCATACATGGAAAAAGAGGAGGAAACGAGTGAATGAACAGCAGGGTACAGGAGCAGAAACATCTTGACGAACTGTATGAACAAAATGGCAATCAGATCGTGGTCGTTTATGGAAGAACCGATAGCCAGAAGGAGACGCTGTTGCGCGAATTTGGAAAAGAAAAACGGTCGTTTTATTATAGATGCAGGCAGGCGTCCGAGCAGAGTCAGCTTGCCATGATGCAAAATGAATTGGAACAGCAGTTTGACGTAAAATTTTTACAGCAGGATTATCGGACATTTTTTAAACGTCTGAAGAGTCGGGATGGTTCCAAAATTGTGCTGATCATTGATGAATTTCAATATATCGCCAAGAAAAATGAGGATTTTATAAAGGCGTTGATCGAATTAAAGAAGAGAAAACTATATCCGGGCCCGGTGATGATCGTTTTGGCGACATCGGCTGTCAGCTGGGTGCGGACAGAGTTTGTGGAAAAGTTTCCAGAGCTGCAGAAAAATATCACAGAAACCATGGAACTTTCGGATTTAAAATTTGTGGATGTGGTGCAGTATTTTCCAAACTACAGTGTCAGTGAATGTGTGCAGGTATACGGCGTTTTAGGCGGGGTGCCCGGGTATCTCAATCGCTGGGATGCAAATGCAGATCTAAAGACAAATGTCTGCCGTCACATTTTGTCTCCAAACGGTTTTTTGTTTCAGGAGGCAGAACAGTTTATTGCTGCGCAGCTGCGGGAGCTGGCGAATTATGATACGATTCTTTCCGCGATCGCTGCGGGAAATCATAAATTAAATGCGTTGTTTCAGGTGACAGGATTTTCGAGAGCAAAGATCAGTGTCTATATGAAAAATCTGATGGCATTTGATGTGATTGAAAAAGTGTCTTCTTTTGAGACAGGCGGATGGGAAAATGCACAAAAAGGAATTTATCAGATTAAAAATACATTTGTAAATTTCTGGTTCTGTTTTGTGTATCCGCATCTTTCTGCCCTGTATACGATGGAGCCGGAGGCGTTCTACGATACCTATATCTCACCGGGGTTAGAGGAATATATGAATCGCTTTTTCCGTCAGGTCTGCATGGAATATCTGGAGCTTTTGAATCTGGTGGGACGACTCCCAATCCAAATCCGAAAAATGGGAATCTGGGTAGGAAAAAAAGGAAACCTTGACATTGTGGCGCAGGATAAAGCGCGAAACAGTGTGGTCGGTCTATGTAACTGGTCCGAAGAGGAGATGCCGTATGAACTTTGTGAAGAACTGGAAAAACGGATGGAGATGGCACATATTACATCGGAGTATCGTTATTTCTTTTCCGCGAAGGCATTTGATCCGCGCCTGGTAGAAAAAGCAAAGACAGATAAACGCTATATTTTAGTGGATATGAAACAGTTATAGGAAGGAGTCACCATGGGAAAAACACTCATTATCACAGAGAAACCTTCGGTGGCGCGGGAATATGCTGCGATTTTAAAAGTGAATGGAAAGGCACAAGGACGCATTGAAAATCAAGAATATGTGATCACCTGGTGCGTCGGTCATTTGATCGAGATGTCTTATCCGGAAAAGTATGACAGTAAATATAAAACGTGGCGTCTTTCGGATCTGCCGTTTTTGCCAGAAACATACCAGTACGATGTGATCGATTCGGTGCGTGAGCAATACAATATCGTGCATGATCAGATGCACCGGGAGGACATTTCCACGATCCTTTACGCAGGAGACTCCGGACGTGAAGGTGAGGTCATTATACAGCTGATTCGCGATTACGGAGGCGTACGCGAGGGGATGGAAGAACGTCGTGTCTGGATCGATTCTTGTACGGAGGAGGAGATTTTGCGTGGAATCCGTGAGGCAAAGGGAATCGAGGAATACGATAATCTGGCAAACGCCGGAATCATGCGCGGAATTGAGGATTACGCGATGGGAATTAATTTTTCCAGAGCCTTATCCGTGAAATATGGACGGATGTTAAACCGTGCGGCGGATACGAAAAATTATGCGGCGATTGCCATTGGTCGGGTAATGACCTGTGTGCTTGGAATGGTGGTGCGGCGGGAACGCGAGATTCGGGAGTTTCAGGAAACGCCGTTTTATCGTATTATCAGTACATTTTCTGCGCAGGAGGCTTCTTACACGGGAGAGTGGAAAGCGGTCGAAGGTTCGGCGTATTTCGCGTCACCACTTTTGTATAAAGAAAACGGTTTTCGGAAAAAAGAGGATGCAGAAAAGCTGATCGCGTCCCTTCAAACACAGTCGCAGGCGGTAATCGAGTCTGTGCAGCGATCGACCGAAAAAAAGAAACCGCCGCTATTGTTTAATCTGGCGGAACTGCAGGCGGAATGTTCCAAGCGATATAAGATCAGCCCGGATACCACATTGAAAATCGCGCAGGAACTATATGAAAGAAAACTTACAACATATCCGCGAACCGATGCGCGCGTGCTTACGACAGCGATCGCAAAAGAAATCGTAAAAAATATCCGCGGGCTTTTGGCGTTTTCTCCGGTTAAAGATGCGGTACAGTTGATCATAGAAGAAAAACGGTATGCACATCTGGAAAAAACAATGTATACGGATGATAAAAAGGTAACAGACCATTATGCGATCATCCCAACCGGACAGGTTTCGGAGTATGCCCGCTTGAGTCAGATTCAAAAACAGGTCTATGAATTGATCGTGCGACGGTTCTTAAGCATTTTTTATCCACCGACCGTGTTTCAAAAAGCGAATATTGTGACTTTGATCGGAAAAGAGCGATTCTTTACGTCTGTGAAGGTGATGAAAGATCCAGGGTATCTTGTGATTGCACAGCCCAAAAGTGTAGATCCAAAGGATCAGGAAAAAGAGGCAGAAAATCAAAAACTGCTGCAGCTTGTAACATCTTTTAAGAAAGGAGATTCCGTTCAGATTTCTGGTTTTGAGATCAAGGAAGGAAAGACATCACCGCCAAAACGGTATACGTCCGGTTCGATGGTGCTTGCCATGGAAAATGCCGGAAATCTGATCGAAGATGAGGAATTGCGTGCACAGATCAAGGGTGCCGGAATCGGTACGAGTGCGACGCGTGCCGGGATCATTGAAAAGCTGGTACAGATCACCTATCTGAATCTGAATACCAAAACACAGATCTTGACACCGAGTAAACTGGGCGAGATGATCTATGAAGTGGTGTATCTTACAATGCCATCCATGCTAAATCCGGAAATGACAGCCAGCTGGGAAAAAGGACTGGCCGGTGTGGAACAGGGAAATATTACAACAAAGCAGTATCGAAAGACACTGGAAGACTATGTCCGACGGTATGTGGCGAGAATCAAAGAGACGGATCTTACGGAGGTGATCGCTAAGCGCATCGCGCCATTTGCTACAGGAAGTGGATATGAGACAGAGGGATGTTCGGAGAGGCATGAAATACAGGCAGTTTGTCCATTGTGTGGTGGGCAGATGCAGACGACACCGTTTGGATATGGATGCAGTAATTATAATGTGGCAGAAAAAAGCGGCTGTCGTTTTTCAATTGGCATAATCGCAGGGCACAGACTTTCGGAATCGGAGGCTGAGACCTTATTGCGTGACGGAAAAATCGAGCATGTACGAGGCTTTCGCTCAAAAGCCGGAAAGTCTTTTTCTGCGGGACTTCGCCTGGAAGATGCGACGGATAAAGACGGGAAGCCGACGAAGCGTGTGGCATTTGATTTTCCAGATGCGGAGACAACAGAAAGTACTTTATCCTGTCCGAAATGTCAGAAAAAATTATTGCGTGAAACCTGGAACTATACTTGTAGTTGCGGTTTTTCTATCAGCCGGCGAGTGGCAGGAAAGACACTTTCGGAGGAAACAATTCAGCAGCTAATCTCTACCGGAAAAAGTGAACGTCTTGACGGATTTTACAACAAAGCGGGGAAACCTTTTTCTGCAACCTTAAAAGCAGATCAAACGGGCAGGATTACATTTGATTTTCAGTGATAGCGATTCGCATGTATATTTACGTTTTATATGAGTGTAAGTGTTGCGGACGGAACTTTGTTGGCCACCCGAAACGGTATCGGCCCCACCACTCTTTGAAAAAGAGTGGTGCGAAAAATATCTCAACTGGGGGGATTCCTATGCGGACGTTTCCAAAATTCGGCTGGGTGCGCAAGGCGGGGGCGGCTGTTTCCAGAAAGGCTAGACAGAAATGAAGTCGAGTTTGGGCGGGCGGATTTGCGA
>JBJENW010000218.1:0-54224 GCA_051880395.1 Lachnospiraceae bacterium
CCTGCCGGATACCGGAAACTGTGTATTGGAACCGAGTGGTTGAGATATTTTTTGTCACTATATACGATAGAAGCTCTCTCTTCACTTTTTATAGAAGCAAAATGTTCTCAACTTTTCGGTTCCAGTACATAGTTTTGCCAGACGATAAGCCTCCTTGCGAAAAAACTTTTTGGCGGGTGTAGGTGAGATCCACTTCCTAGATTCGCTTAGGCGCGAAGGCAATACTGAGCGTCTTAGCGAATCTTGGAAGTTAGCTCACCGGAACAGGAGCCATGTTTTTTCGCAAGGAGGCTTATCGTCTGGCAAAACGTCCGCCTTGGAATCCCACCAAAAAGTTGAGAGGAATTTGCGCCATCGGTTCTTGACACGCTTGGGTCTGTTTGTTATAATAAGCAACAGTGAAATTGTAACATAATTGTAACAAATATATGACAGCATGAGACAAAAATCGGAGGTCCCAATGAATAAGAAAATCAAGAAAGTAGCAGCAGGCTGCATGACAGGAGCCGTATTATTAAGCCTTTCCCCACAAGCTGTATACGCTTCGGCAACGGCAGGAATATCAAACGTTTTGGCAGATTCCGTAAAGCTTGAGAATGCAGACAGTAATGAAAACATGGAAAACACAGCCACATCAGCAGTAGCAGGTGCATCCCTTGCTATTTCAGAATACAGTTCCACCAAACAGGCAAAAGAAGAGCAGAAAGCAGAAAAAAAAGAGACAAAAAAAGACGTAGTAAAAGAAAAAAAAGAGACAGAAAAATCCCCTTATGCGGATTTGGGGATCGCCCAGGTAAACGATTATGTAAATGTGCGTAGCGCCGCAGATGAGACCAGTGAGATCGTTGGAAAAATGTATAATGACGCAGCGGCAAAGATCGTTGCGACCGAAGGGGACTGGTACCGGATCGAATCCGGAACCGTGACAGGATATGTAAAAAGCCAGTATCTGGTACGAGATAATAAAGAATTGGCAGAATCCGTAAAAAAACAGGTGGCAACCGTTCAGACAGACGCTCTTCGTATCCGCAAGGAAGCAAGCACAGAAGCTGAAATTTTGAATCAGGTGTCGCAGGGACAAAAATTAGACGTTGTGAGCCAGCAGGATGGCTGGGTAGAAGTGGCGACTGGTTCTGGAAATGGATATGTCTCCAGCGAGTTTGTAACCACAGAAACTGTTTACAAACAAGCAGAATCCAAAGCAGAAGAAGAGGCACGGTTAGCGGCAGAAGCAGCCGAGGCAGAACAGCAGAAAGCAGCCGAAGCTGCATCCAAAGGGCAGGAAGTTGTAAACTTTGCAGCACAGTTTTTAGGAAATCCATATGTATGGGGCGGGACAAGCCTGACAAACGGAGCAGACTGCTCCGGCTTTGTAATGGCTGTCTATGCGCATTTTGGTGTATATCTTCCACATTCCTCTGCAGCGCAGGCAGGTGTTGGATATGGCGTATCACCGGATCAGATGCAGCCGGGAGACATCGTCTGCTACAGCGGTCATGTTGGAATTTATGTAGGTGGTGGCATGATGATCAATGCCAGTACACCGGCAACCGGAATCAAATACACATCAGTCTACTATCGTCCGATCGTAGCAGTAAGACGTATCTTTTAAGGGGTGTACTCTCGGAATCTCGCAAATCGAGCACATAGAGACTACGAGAGCACATGGTATGCAAAACGGGTGCAGATTGCACCCGTTTTTTTGTGCAGTCAGAGTAAAAAACCATATCTATACAAAATGCACAAAAAAGAAAAAAGAGGGTATCATCTTAAAAAAAAGGAGACTAAGAAATAAACATTCAGAAACATATTATCCACATTTAATATTTACCTAAAATGGATAAAATCATAGTTATACACGAAGTTATCCACGTTATCCACAATCAAATATGTGGAACACAATGAGGATAAAAAAGAAAAAGAAGAACGGATGTTTTGTGTATTTATCATAAAAACAGGTCAATCGAAGGGGTTCCGATGCGGACGCGCGCTTCCACGAGAGACGGTCTTCTGAAAAAACACGGCTCCTGCGCAGATAAGCTAAGTCCTAAGACTGCCTAACACTCTCAGGAAGAGCCTTCGAGCGTAAGGCACTCTAAGGACTGGATCTTATCTGCACCCGCCGAAACCTTTTTTCAGAAGACTGTCTCTCGTGGAAGCGCGCTGTGTATCGGAACCGATCGGCTGAGTTCCATTTCCTTTTTCAAAATTCTCTTTAAAATATAAAATCATACAGAAAAACGATCAAGAAAAAGAAAAAGTACAACTTTTCAACTCTACCCCTCCGTTTTTCATAAACTCTTATAAACAGGCGAAAATATCTCAACCAATCGTCTACAATACACAGTTTCCGGGATTCGGGCAGGCGCAGACCACGCGGTGGCGTCTTACAGAGTGGCTTTGACGGAAATGATAGTAAGTTCGTGACGGGCAGTTCTGCGATGCCTTTGTTGTTTTTTGATTGTTGGACAACCGGTGCATCCTGTCCGCCCGGAAAAGAATCTGGTTTTGATTCTTAGCCGGGCGAACAGGATGTGCCGGTTGTCCAACCTCCAAAAAACAGCAAAAATAAAGCATCGCAGAACTGCTCGTCGCGAACTTACTTCATTTCTGTCTAGCCACTCTGTAAGATGCCACCGCGTGGTCTGCGCCTGCCCGAATCCCGGAAACGTCCGCATAGTAATTCCAAAGGTTAAGATATTTTCAAAGAGTGTTGAAAAAAAGGAAATCATTTGCTATACTACAATCGGGTTTATCCATGAGATTATGAAAAACAAATAGGACGTGTGTAAAGAAGATTATGATGCAGAAAATAAAATTATTTGGAATTGAGATCGGAAATTATACCGTGCGGGAAGCCATGCTAAAAGTCGACCAGTTCCTGAATAATGATACATTAAATACAATCGAACATATTACAACTAACACATTGGTAAAAGCAGAAGAAAAACCGGAAGTAAAAAAATGCATAGAACAGTTGGATCTGGCGATTATCAGCGAAAAAGGAATTCTGACTGTGGCGGGGATCACTTCCACCCAGCAGTTGAACGAAACGCGGGAGGCAGCATTTTTTAAAGAATTCATGCGCCGGATCGTGCGCAATCAGAAGCGGGTGTTTCTGCTGGCAAATGATGAACAGAAACTCGAAAAATTTCAAGAGTATTTGTCTGAGCGTTATGACCGCATACAGATAGTCGGTTCGTTTACAGTGGAAGACAATACCGATGCAGTGATCAATGAGATGAATATAGTCGTACCGGATATCGTGTTGTCTATTTTGCCGGTGCCGATGCAGGAAGAATTTTTGCTTGCCAATAAGGAGAAAATGAATGCGAATCTTTGGTACGGCATCGGAGAAGAATATGCCCATTACATGAAATCTGGTTATATTTCTCAGAGTATCATGCATATGGTACATAAAGTACGTCTTTTGTGGCGCAACAGTCAGTATAAAAAAGAGTGAGATAAAAAAGTGGATGCAGGACAGAATTTGATCGGTGGGATGCAATACAGTACAGAAAAGAGAAAAACTACTTAAAAAAGGTAAATGTGCAAAGAAAAAATACAGAGATATGGAAAAAGTTGAAATGGAAATAGAAGAAAATTGAGGAAATGCATAAAAAATCTGTATTTCCTCTTTATTTTTTTGTGCGTTTGCATTAAAATACAAAGTAGAGTATTGGAATTTCTATAAAAATGAGAATCATTTCTTGTAGAAATTGCATAGACCGAAATAAGAGAAAGATAGGAGTGGAACATATGATTTCAAATCAGATACTTCAAAATACAATTGATGGTTTGAAAGGAATTACCAGAATTGATCTGTGTATCATTGACACGGAGGGTAAGGTTTTGGCGACGACATTCCCGGATGCGGATGCGTATGGAAATTCTGCTTTAGCGTTTATCGAATCTCCGGCTGACAGCCAGGTGATGTCCGGTTGTCAGTTCTTTAAAGTGTTTGATGAACATCAATTGGAATATGTCCTTTTGGCCAATGGAGACAGCGATGACGTATACATGATCGGTAAGATTGCTGCGTTCCAGATACAAAATCTTCTGGTGGCGTACAAAGAGCGGTTCGATAAAGATAACTTTATTAAAAACTTGTTGTTAGATAATCTGCTTCTGGTTGATATTTATAACCGTGCAAAAAAACTTCATATTGATACAGAAGTGCGAAGAGTCGTCTTTATTCTGGAAACCAATCGAGAAAAAGATGGCAATGAATTAGAACGCGTGCGTGGATTATTTGGTGGAAAATCCAAAGATTTTGTAACTGCTGTGGATGAGAAAAACATCATTGTGGTGAAAGAGCTGGCAGAAAACGAAGGATACGAAGCATTGGATAAAACAGCCGAAGTGATCTTAAATTTGTTTCGGACAGATGGAAATGTCCATCCGGCCATCCATATTGCATATGGAACGATCGTAAACGAGATCAAAGAGGTATCGCGTTCTTATAAAGAGGCAAGAATGGCGCTTGATGTCGGAAAGATCTTTTTCGAAGAGCGAAATATCATCGCATATTCCCAGCTGGGAATCGGCCGTCTGATCTACCAGCTTCCGATTCCGTTGTGCAAAATGTTTATCAAAGAAATTTTCGACGGCAAATCTCCGGATGAATTCGATGAGGAGACATTGACGACGATCAATAAATTCTTTGAAAACAGTCTGAATGTATCCGAGACATCCAGACAGTTGTACATTCACAGGAATACACTGGTATACCGTCTGGACAAACTACAAAAGAGCACCGGGCTGGATCTGCGTGTGTTCGAGGATGCCATCACATTCAAGATCGCACTGATGGTCGTCAAGTACATGAAGTACATGGAAACAAAAGATTATTAAAAATTAGGGGAAAATAGCAGGAGGCTCACATGATTAAACTAGAAAATGTCAGCAAGGCATATCGGTCTGGCATTCCGGCTCTGTTTGATATCAATCTGGAGATTGAGGCAGGCGAATTTGTGTTTATAGTCGGGGACAGTGGTTCCGGTAAGTCGACGCTGATCAAACTTTTATTGAAGGAATTGGAACCAACAGAGGGAACGATTATTGTAAATGGTCGTGATTTAAGTAAAATTCGGCATAAACAGGTGCCGAAATACCGCAGAAATGTTGGCGTTGTATTTCAGGATTTCCGTCTTTTGAAAGACCGGAACGTTTATGAGAATGTTGCATTTGCGCAGCACGTCATTGGAAAATCAAATTCGGTCATCAAGCGGAAAGTGCCGATGATTTTATCTATGGTCGGTTTGGCAGCCAAATACAAATCGTTTCCAAAGCAGCTCTCCGGTGGAGAACAGCAGCGTGTTGCGATCGCACGTGCATTAGTCAATGAGCCGAAGATTCTGCTCGCAGACGAACCGACAGGAAATCTGGATAATAGAAACGCATGGGAAATCATGAAACTGTTAGAGGAGATCAACCAGCGGGGAACAACCGTTTTAGTGGTCACACATAACATGGAGATCGTGCGTGCGATGAAAAAGCGCGTCTTAAAGCTGGAAAAAGGCGTTTTGGTCGGCGATGAAGAAATGGGAGGCAGACTCAATGCAGATTAGTACTGGAATATACACATTCAAGCAGGGCGTAAAGAATATATGGAGAAATAAAATGTTTTCCCTGGCATCCATTGCGACGATGTCGGCCTGTATCTTTTTGTTTGGTCTGTTTTTCTGTATTGTGACAAATTTCCGTGCCATGGTAAGAGGCGCAGAGGAAGGCGTTGCAGTCACTGTCTTTTTTGAAGACGATATTTCCTACGATCAGATCCAGGCGATCGGAGATAAGATCAGGCAGCGCTCCGAGGTAAAAAAGTTTAACTTTATCTCGGCAGATGAGGCGTGGGAAAACTTTAAAAAAGAATATTTTAACGGCGATGAGGAAGCGGCAGAAGGATTCGCGGATGACAATCCGCTGGCACATTCGGCAAGTTACGAAATTTATATGAATGATATTTCGCAACAGGACTCGCTGGTAAAATATTTAGAAGGACTAGAAGGCGTTCAGAAAGTCAATAAATCAGAAGTAGTTGCCAATACGCTGTCAGATCTGAACAGTCTGATCGGTTACATTTCCATGGGAATCATTTTGATCTTGTTTGGCGTATCCGTATTTTTGATCAGCAATACCGTTATGGTCGGTATTTCCGTGCGCAGGGAGGAGATCGCGATCATGAAACTCATCGGTGCGACGGACTTTTTTGTACGGGCGCCGTTTATGGTAGAGGGAATTCTGATCGGATTTATCGGTGCGGCATTACCGATGATCTTACTCTATTTTGTCTATCAGAAGATCATCGTGTATGTTACCGGGAAATTCATGTTTTTACAGGAATTGCTGCAATTTATTTCAGCAGGTGAACTATTCCGTACGCTGGTGCCGATCTCGCTGATTCTCGGTGTTGGAATCGGTTTTTTTGGAAGTTATATTACGATCCGGAAACATTTGCGTGTGTAAGAATAGAATGAAACAGGGAAAGGATAGGAGCAGATGGAAGAGCAGAAAGAACTGGCTGCCGATGGTGAAGATCAGACACAGGAGGAATCGAAAAGAGGCGCGTTTTGGAGAGGCGTGATAGGTGGAATGATATTGACTCTTTTTCTCGTGTTCACCGCGCTGGTGGTCATTACAGCTGTTCAGAGAAAAAAGGGCAATGCGATCGTTTCCGATGGCTTGTTTTTAACAGAGGAGACGGAGAAAAAAGTCGATGCGCTCTCCGCGATCATTGATCAGTATTATTATGAGGATCCGAAAGAAGAAGATCTTATTAACGGGATGTACAAAGGGTTGTTTGAAGGCTTGGATGATCCATATTCCGTGTATTATACAGAGGAGGAATACAAATCCTTAAAAGAATCCAACGAGGGAACCTATCAGGGAATCGGTGTGGTTCTGACACAGGATAAAAAAACAAATGCGGTGACAGTCTTACGGGCATACGAAGATTCCCCGGCAGAAAAAGCGGGTATCAAAAACGGGGATGTGGTCATTTCAGTCGATGATCTCACAGCCGAAAGCATGGATTTAAGCAAGCTCGTCGCACATATCCGTGGAAAATCGGACGGAAGCATTCATATGGTGGTCTCGCGTAAAGGCGAAAAAGAACACCTTGAATTTGATGTCGAGTGCAGTTCCATCAAAGTTCCGACGGTGACATCGCAGATGCTCGATGACCAGATCGGATACCTGCAGATCACAGAATTTACGCAGGTGACAGCGGAGCAGTTTGAAGAGCAGATTGACGATTTGAACAAAAGAGGCATGAAAGCCATGATCGTTGATCTGCGCGACAATCCGGGAGGGCTTGTCAACAGCGTGGTGGAAATCCTTGACGATATTTTGCCGGAAGGAACGGTAGTCTATACCATGGATAAAGCGGGGGAAAGAAACGATTACACCTCCGACGAGAAAAAGCAGATGCATCTGCCGATCACGGTATTGATCAATGAAAACAGCGCCAGTGCCTCAGAAATCTTTGCGGGGGCGATCAGGGATTTCAAATACGGAACCCTGATCGGAAAAAAGACATTCGGAAAAGGAATCGTGCAGACGATCCTGCCGTTGGATGACGGGAGTGCTGTGAAGATCACGACAGCCAAATATTACACGCCAAACGGCGATTACATTCACAAGGTCGGCATCAAACCGGATATTTCGTTAGAGTACGAATATACGGGAGATGAAGAGAAAGCATACGATATAGAATACGATAATCAGGTGCAGAAAGCCTGTGAGGTTTTGAAGGAGCAGTTAAATTAATATGGAACAAAAAAAGAGAAAGCAGGCATGCATCTGTTTGTGCCTGCTTCTTCTATGGATGGGAGTCATTTTTTCATTTTCTGCGCAAAAAGCGAAGGAATCAAGTCACTTGAGCAGTGGAATCGCCTATCGTCTGGTACATGAGACGGAGGAGATCTTTTCGATTGACTGGAGCGAAAAAACGGAGACGTCCATTATAGAAGTAATTGAATTCCCGATTCGAAAAGCGGCGCATATGACGGAATACGCAATCTTAGGATTGTTGTTTTTTGGCAGCTTTTCGGCGTGGAAGGCAAACGAATGGATCAAATACGCAACATCGCAGGCAGGTGCGATGTTGTATGCAGCAACGGATGAATTTCATCAAACGTTCGTGCAGGGGCGGGACGGAAGCATCCGGGATGTATTTATTGACGGCGCCGGTTGTCTGATCGCCTTACTTTTGCTTGCAGGTGTGCGTCGGATCAGGAAAAAGAAACAGGAGAAAAAAGATGAAAAAAATAACATGGAAACATAAAAAACGGTTTTTGGCAGCAGTTCTTTGTATGCTGAGTGCAGGCGTCATACAGCTTAATCCGGTTCTTGCAACAGATACCACAACAGCGGCAAGTCAGACGCAGACAGTGCCGAAGTCGAATTTTGAGCTTGCCGAAGAAAGAAAGTCAGAAAAAGTGGCATCCAACCAACGAAAGGGATGGCCGAAAGGCCCTGCCATCGGTGCGGAAGGTGCCTGTCTTATGGATGCAGACACAGGGGCGATCTTGTATGACAAAAACATGGACGAACAGTTGTATCCGGCGAGTGTGACAAAGATCATGACAGGACTTCTGGCGGTCGAAAACTCCGATATGAAAGAAACGGTCAAATTTTCCGCCAATGCGATCAACAGCGTTCCATGGGATGGCGCCAATATGGGAATGCGCGTCGGGGAAAAACTGACAATGGAACAGTGTTTAAACGGTGTTTTGGTCCATTCTGCAAATGAGGTGGCAAATGGTGTGGCAGAACATGTCGCCGGTTCCATGCCGAAATTTGCAGATATGATGAATGCCCGGGCAAAAGAACTGGGATGTAAAAATACACACTTTGTCAATGCAAACGGTCTGTTTGACGAAAACCATTATACCTCTGCGCACGATCTCGCATTGATCGGGCAGGCATTTTTTTCCCATAAAGAGCTCTGTGAAATGGCAAGTAAGAGCAGCTATACCGTGAAAAAAACAAACAAGCGACCGGAAGGTTTTACCGTATATTCCAAAAACAAATTTTTCAACGGACAGTATACATACGACACCGTCATCGGAAGTAAAACAGGATTTACCAGCGAGGCGCGTCAGACACTTGTCACCTGTGCCGAGCGGGATGGAAGAAAACTCATTTGCGTGATCTTAAAGGAAGAATCTCCGGCACAGTTTGAGGACACGATGCAGTTGTTTGATTACGGATTTAATGAGTTTCAGAATTATTCAATCGAACAGGCAGGGTCGGTGGAAGGACTGCTTGGTGATTCTAATGAGCCGGATGCTGTTTGCAGCATTGAAATCGAACAAACCGATGCAAAATTCACACTTCCAAAGAATGTGAAACCACAAAGCGTAGGAATGAAATGGAAAAAGGGCGATACGACAGACAACTCCACATCACAGAAAGAAGAGACAGTCACGACCGGAGAAGTACTCTATAAATATCTGGGACAGGTGGTAGGAAAAGTCGAAGTGACAAAGACGAGCCAGAAGGAGATAACCAAATCAGCACCATCCGGTCAGCTAGAAACTCCAAATGCGGCGGACTCGCTGATCAAACGCATCATGCAAAAAACCGGGCAGACGGATCCGGTCCTTGTCGTTGCGATGCTGGCAGCCGTTGTGATTCTCGCGATCATGGGAATATCAGTGATCATCTGGGCTGTGATCAAACTTACACAGCAAAAAAAGAGACGTAGAAAGTATTAGGAAAAGAACACAAACAGTCGATACAAGCAATAGAAGTATCGGCTGTTTTTTTATGTAGAAAAATGAGAAAGGAAGGATAGATATGGCAATTACGGTCGGCGCAAGTATGGGAAAAGATTATTTTTTACGAAATTATTATAAAACAAATACAGATGCAAGAAAAAAAGCAACACGAACCACAATGAGTACAAGCAAAAAATCAGAGGCAGATACCGAAGCACTGAAACGGGCGTTAAAAGATTTAGAAAAAGTGGATTATGAAAATACAGAAAAAGACGGAGAACTGTATAACAAATTTCTTGCGTTTGTCAGTACCTATAATAATACGATCGAGTCGAACGGGGAAAAAGGAAAATCGTCCAGTGAATGGAAACGAATGCAAAAACAAATGAAACAGGTGACAGAAAAATATAAAGATGCCTTTTCAGAAATGGGGGTGACCGTGCAAAAAGACGGGACACTGAAATTAGAGGAGGGAATCGGAGATAAATTCAGTATCGAGCGGATGAAAACCCTTTTCGATAAAAAGGAGGGGGCTTACAGAAAAGAATTGTTTCAGAGCACAAAGAAAATGTTTTCACTTGCAGTGCAAGAAAGCAATCAGGGAATCAAATTCGATTCTTATGCCTAAAATCAGTTTGACGAAACGGACGGATGCCGCTATAATAGTACTGCGGTAATTGAAAAGACCGTAGAAAAACAGACTGCGCAAACAGATAGGCAGAACATGCGCAGCAAAAATTAGAAAAAGAGGTGACACGTTTGGTAGAATTAGACCAGTTCAAATCCACATTGAACACATACCGGGAGCCTTTGCGTGAAGTGAGGGATTCACTTTGACCTCGCGAATAAAGAGCGCAGGATCCAGGAATTAGAACGAGAAATGGAAGCACCGGATTTTTGGGATGATCCCAAGCTTTCCCAGAAGAAGACCGTCGAGCTGAAAAGCTGTAAAGATGACGTGGCGACCTGTCGAGCGTTAGAGGCGCAGTTTCAGGATATTGAGACACTCATCGAGATGGGATACGAGGAAGAGGACGAAAGTCTGATTCCGGAAATCGAAGAAGAACTACAGGCATTTGAGACGACCTATGAAAAAATTCGAATGAAGACACTATTATCCGGAGAATACGACAGAAATAACGCGATCGTATCACTCCATGCAGGCGCGGGCGGCACCGAGTCCTGTGACTGGGCATCGATGCTGTATCGTATGTATACACGCTGGGCAGCCGATCATGAGTTTTCTGTAGAAGTGCTCGATTCGCTGGACGGTGATGAGGCAGGCATCAAATCGATTACGTTTCAGGTAAACGGAGAGAATGCCTACGGCTATCTGAAATCGGAAAAAGGCGTCCACCGTCTGGTGCGTATTTCACCGTTTAATGCGGCAGGAAAACGTCAGACATCCTTTGTCTCCTGCGATGTAATGCCGGAGATCAATGACGATGTGGACATCGAGATCAAAGATGATGACATCCGTATCGACACCTATCGATCCAGCGGTGCCGGCGGTCAGCACATCAATAAAACATCGTCTGCGATTCGTATCACGCATTTCCCGACAGGCATTGTCGTGACCTGTCAGAACGAGCGTTCGCAGCACCAGAACAAAGAAAAAGCCATGCAGATGTTAAAAGCAAAACTGTATTTACTCCAGCAGGAGGAAAATGCAAAGAAAGAAGCAGGCATCCGCGGCGAAGTGACAGAGATCGGCTGGGGCAACCAGATCCGTTCCTACGTCATGCAGCCATACACCATGGTAAAAGACCGTCGTACCGGCGAAGAGACCGGAAACGTTGACAACGTCCTAGACGGAAACCTCGATTTGTTCATCAACGCCTACCTCAAATGGTGTTCACTCGGATGTCCAGACCGCGGCACCACAGACGAATAAAAAACAGCTCAACCGAGGGGAAACCTAAACGGACGTTTCCGGGATTCGGGCAGGCACAGAACACGGGTGGCATCTGACAGAGTGGCTTGACAGAAATGAAGTAAGTTCACGACGGGCAGTTCTGCGAAGCTTTATTTTTGCTGTTTTTTGGAGGTTGGACAACCGGCACATCCTGTTCGCCCGGCTAAGAATCAAAAGCGGATTCTTTTCCGGGCGGACAGAATGCACCGGTTGTCCAACAATCAAAAAACAGCAAAGGCATCGCAGAACTGCCCGTCGGAACTTACTATCATTTCTGTCAAAGCCACTCTGTCAGATGCCACCCGTGTTCTGTGCCTGCCCGAATCCCGGAAACTGTGTATGGGAGACGGGAGGCTGAGAGCTGTTTCTTAGGGGAAAAGAGTTGCAATCGGAACGTATTCGTGAATATGCAAAAAGATGTGCAGAATCGACCATTCATTTATGTGAGCGAAATACAATTTAGTCGGAACATAATGTTGAATATCCGAAAAAGTATCGGGTAGCTACTTCTTTTACTAAGCGAAAAATATCTCAACCTATCGTCTCCAATACACAGTTTCCGCCCACGGCATGGCCTCCCATCGAAAAAACGTTTCGGCGGGTGAAAGCGAGATCCACTTCTTATGGAGACTTAGACACGATGTTTTTTCGGGTCTTAGTCTCCGTTAGAAGTTAGCTCGCTGGAGCAGGAGCCGTGTTTTTTCGATGGGAGGCCATGCCGTGGGTGGAAACGTCCGTATAGGAACCCCCACGGTAGAGATGTTTTTGCCCACCATCTGAAAAATGGCTTGCAATGGAAGGCGAAATATGTTATTATCTTTCGAGTGAAAACAGTTGTATCCGTGACACATACAAGCGGAGGAAAGAAAATGGAAGAAGAAACAAAGTATTTTGTATTAAAACAAAAAGCCGTTCCCGAAGTACTATTAAAAGTAGTCGAGGCTAAACGGCTGCTCGATTCCGAATTCGCAGTATCCGTGCAGGAAGCGACCGAAAAAGTCGGGATCAGCCGCAGTTCCTTTTATAAGTATAAAGACGACATCTTCCCGTTTCATGATAATGCAAAAGGAAGAACCATCACCATGGTCATCCAGATGCGCGATGAACAAGGATTACTGTCGGATGTCTTAAAATTCGTAGCCGAATACCGGGCAAACATATTGACGATTCATCAGAGTATCCCCGTCAATGGAATCGCGTCACTCACACTCAGCGTAGAAGTCCTGCCCGATACAGGAGATATATCAGAAATGGTAAATGCCATAGAAAGCCAGCCAGGTGTCAAATATGTAAAAATACTGGCAAGAGAGTAAACAAGAGAACAGGAAAGGAAAAAGAAAAATGATCAAGATCGCAGTATTAGGTTATGGAACGATCGGTTCCGGAGTAGTAGAAGTATTAGAGACAAATAAGGAGAGCATCGCAAAACGTGCCGGTGACGAAATCGAAGTCAAATATGTGTTAGACCTGCGTGATTTCCCTGGGGATCCGATTCAGGAAAAAATCGTACATGATTATGAGATCATCGCAAACGATCCGGAAATTGATGTTGTCGTAGAAGTGATGGGCGGCGTAGAACCAGCTTATACGTTTGTAAAAAAAGCATTGGAAGCTGGGAAAAATGTCACCACATCCAATAAAGCACTCGTAGCCGCAAAAGGTGCAGAACTCATCGCTATCGCCAAAGAAAAAAGCGTAAACTTCTTATTCGAAGCCAGCGTAGGAGGCGGAATCCCGATCATCCGTCCACTGAACTCCTGCCTGACCGCAGACGAAATTCAGGAGATCACCGGAATCTTAAACGGAACCACAAACTACATGATGACAGAAATGTTTGAAAAAGGTGCAGAATTTGACGATGTCTTAAAAGACGCACAGGCAAAAGGATACGCAGAAAAAGATCCGACCGCTGATATCGAAGGATACGATGCCTGCAGAAAGATTGCCATTCTGACATCATTAGTATGCGGCAAACAGGTCGATTTTGAAGAAATACATACCGAAGGAATCACAAAGATCACAGCAACCGATTTCAAATATGCCAAATCCATGGGAAAAGCCATCAAACTTTTGGCATCCAGCAAAAAATGCGAGGACGGCTACTATGCGATCGTAGCACCTTTCTTACTTTCCCCGGAAAGTCCGCTGTTTAGCGTAAATGGTGTCTTCAACGCTATCTTCGTAAATGGAAATGTGTTAGGTGATGCCATGTTCTACGGCAGCGGTGCCGGAAAACTTCCGACCGCCAGCGCAGTCGTTGCAGATATCGTCGATATCGCAAAACATATGCATAAAAATATTCTGATCGACTGGAGTTCTAAAAAGATCGATCTTGTTGACTATAAAGAAGCCGAATTCGCATCCTTTGTCCGCACTACAGCAGACGAGGCAGCAGTCAAAGCAGCCTTCGGAGAAGTCGAATTCGTCAAAGCAGATGGCGTGACCGGCGAGACCGCATTCATCACAGAGCCGTTAACCGAAAACGACTATGAGAAAAAAGCAGCCGCACTCGGAACCATCTTACAGAGAATCCGCGTACAATAAAAAACGCACCCCCAAAGAACCCGAACAGGAAACAACCTGTCCGGGTTCTTTTTTATACAGACGTTTCCGGGATTCGACTACACGAAGGCCACGGGACGACAGCTTGTGACTCGGCTTTGAAGGAACGGATGAGTGGGCTGGATGGGCGGGAGCGTGGTGTCAGCTGCCTTCCATACACCGCCTCCACCCGCGGCAGGGGTGTCTCTCGCAAAACCCGGCTCCTGCGCAGTTAAGCTAACTCTTAAGATTCACTAAGACGCTCAGGAAGAGCCTTCGCGCCTAAGTGAATCTAAAGAGTGGATCTCACCTGCGCCCGCCGAAATGTTTTGGCGAGAGACACCCCTGCCGCGGGTGGAGGCGGTGTATGGAAGGCAGCTGACACCACGCTCCCGCCCATCCGGTCCCTCATCCACTCCTTCAAAGCTGAGTCGCAAACTGCCACCCCACGACCTTCGTGTAGTCGAATCCCGGAAACGGTATAACCGTGTGCGGACAGGCTGTTTTCGCGGCAAGCCCCTCCCTCGCCAAAACAATTCGGCGGGCACAGGTGAGATCCACTCTTTAGATTCACTTAGGCGCGAAGGCGATCCTGAGCGTCTTAGTGAATCTTAAGAGTTAGCTCAACTGTGCAGGAGCCGGGTTTTGGCGAGTGAGGGGCCTGCCGCGGGAACAGCGTTGTCTGGAGGGTAACTGGCATCCCCCACGCCTCACCCAGTCGGACCGCACTTCCATTTCCACCGCTCCCATCTGTGCCCCACACTCCCGCCCACTGCGTCCGCCAGACCCCCGAAACATCCCCCCTGGGTTGAAATATTTTTCCCACATTTTACATTTGGGGGTGGTTAGATTTTACGGGGGCGCGTTTTAATAGGAGACGTAAGTTTTTTGACAGAGCTTATGAGGAAAGACAGAAAATGGAGGAATTAAGATCGTATGAAAAAAATCATGAGAAAAACAAGCAAACGAAAAGTCGCAGCAATTCTTACCACAGCTCTTGCAGCAGGCGTATTCAGCCAGCCGGTAGAACCGGTTTTGGCAGCAACCGAACACTGGAATGACGCATCCGAGGATGCGACGGCGTGGAACGCCTACAAAGCCAACTGGGAGACAACCAGCCAGAACTTTGAGCATGTATCTCTGACACCGGGAAAAAATGAGACAACCTTAAACTTTGCCTGGTACAGCAAAACCGCAGAAACCCCGCAGGTCCGCTTTGCAAAGAGCAAAGAAGCATTAGAAACGGCTCAGGCAGTCACCGGAGCACAGACAGCGATCACAATAGAAGCCTTGCAGGGCTACTATTCCAATAAAGTCAGCATCAGCGGACTGGAAGAGAACACCACCTATTACTATCAGGTATTCCAGGACGGTGCATGGCAGGAACCACAGACATTTGCCACCAAATCATTTTCAAAATTCTCATTTTTCTATGTAGGAGACCCACAGATCGGTGCCTGCAAATCACAGACCAGTTCCGAGGATGAAAAAATGGTAGAAGCCGGAACCTCCCCATCCGATACATTAGCCGCCAGAAACGACGCTTACAACTGGAATAAAGTATTAAAACAGGCAACTGCGGCTCATCCGGAGGCAAGTTTCATGGTATCCGCCGGAGACCAGGTCAACGACGCGACAAACGAAATGGAATATGCCGGATACCTCGGTGCAGATGCGCTGACGTCTCTTCCGGTGGCAACTACAATCGGAAATCACGATTCCAAATCCGAAAATTATCAGCTCCATTATAATAATCCGAACGCCTTTACAGCAGCCGATACCGGATATGTAGAGGGGCAGACAAAAGCAGGAACCGATTATTACTATACATATGGAAACACCTTATTCATCATGCTTGACACAAACAATTACAACTGTGCAACGCACGAAAACGTCATCAAAAAGGCAGTCGCAGAAAATCCGGATGCAAAATGGCGTGTCGTTACCTTCCATCAGGATATCTACGGCTCCGGCTATGATCATTCCGATTCCGACGGCATCGTACTGCGTACCCAGCTGACACCGCTGATGGATAAATACAATATTGATGTGGTATTGCAGGGACACGACCACACCTATTCCCGTTCCTATCAGCTGACCGGAGACGGCGCACAGCACGCAAGCTATGACAACACAAACTGGCAGAATGACACAGCCGCATTTGCCGCACAGAACCAGTGCTATCAGATCAACAGCCAGACCGTAACAGGATCCGTAGAAAACCCGACTGGTACCGTATACATGGAAGCAAACTCCGCAACCGGTTCCAAATTTTACAACCTGATCGCAACCCAGCAGGACTACATCGCAGAGCGCAGCCAGACCTGGCAGCCGAGCTACTCCGTGATCGATGTCGACGATACGACCTTTACCATCACGACTTACGATGCAAAGACAAATGCTGTGATGCCTGGTTCGAGCACCTACACCATCGAGAAAAAAGAAAAGACTGAGCCGCAGAAGATCACAGCAAAAAATTCTTACACCAAAACATTCGGCAGCAAAGACTTCTCTCTAAACGTCAAAGCGGACGGAGTTTTAACCTATAAATCCAGCGATGAAAAAGTGGCAAAAGTAGACGAAAACGGAACCGTACATCTGGCCGGAACCGGAAAAGCTGTCATCCATGTAAAAGCTGCAGAGACCGCAAGCGCAAAAGAAGCAGAGACCGACATCACCATCTTTGTCAGCCCGAAAAAAGCCACACTGACCAAACTGACAAAAGCCAAAAACGGTCTGCAGGCAGAGTGGAAAGCAGACAAGACAGCGACCGGATACGAAGTAAGCTATGCGACAAACGCACAGTTTAAAAAAGCAGTTGTAAAGAACATCGCAAAAAACAATACCGTAAAAGTAAAACTGACCGGTCTGAAAGCGAAAAAGACCTATTATGTTCGCGTACGCGCCTACAAAAAAGTCGGAAGCACAAAAGTATACGGTCCATACAGCACCGTAAAAAAAGCAACACTGAAATAGAAAAGAGTTTTAAGAAATGAATAGAAAAAAAGGTTTGTTACTGGCAATTGCCATCGTTGCCTATCTCGCAGCCCTGTTTTTTGTAAATCGCATCGACAAAGAACCATTGACCTCAACTGAGGGCCAGAGCTACGAAAAAGCAACCGTAAGTTCGATCAAAAAAGATAATCTACAGGAGGACGGAAACCGCTACGGAGAACAGCAGGTGATGCTGCACATCGACAGCGGCAGTGAAAAAGGAAAAGAAGTCGAAGCCACAAGCCCCGGCGGCACCCTTTTCGGGGCAGACTGTGTGGAAGGGATGCACGTGATCGCGATCATAAGCGTCAACGGCGATGAGATTCTTGCGACCGTCTACGCACAGGACCGCAGCCTCTGCATCCTGGGATTCCTTGTAATCTTTATCGTCACCGTCCTGTTGATCGGAGGAAAAAAAGGAGCAAAAGCCATTGCAAGCCTTTTTTTCACATTGGTGAGCATTTTCTTCCTTCTGTTTCCGCTTTTGTACCGCGGCTGTTCTCCGTTTTGGGTGACTGTTCTGATCGCAGCAGTGACGACCGTATTTACCATCCTGTTCGTCGGTGGCTGTAATCGAAAATCCTTCGCGGCAATCGTCGGAACCGTAAGCGGAGTCGTGATCGCAGGCATCACGGCGCAGCTCTTCGGAAAAGCCGCAGGCATCACAGGCTATAACGTATCCGATATCGAGGCACTCTCCTACGTGGCACAGTACACCAAGATCAAAATCGGAGGTCTTTTGTTTGCAGGAATTTTGATCTCATCTCTCGGTGCCGTGATGGATGTCGGCATGTCAATGGCAGCTACCATGGCAGAACTAAAAGAAAAAAAGCCCGATCTCACAGCGAGAGAATTGTTTCAGTCCGGCATCCATGTCGGAAGAGATATGATGGGAACCATGACAAACACCCTGATCTTGGCCTATGTGGGCGGCTCCTTGAGCACACTTTTACTAAATTACGCCTACGATCTCAGCGCAAACCAGCTGATCAACTCCTATCAGATCGGCATCGAGATCATGCAGGGACTCTCCGGAAGCCTCGGGATCGTCCTCACCGTTCCAGTGACCGCAGCCGTCTCAGCGTTTTTTCTGACAAAACAGGAAAAATAAAGAAAAATAAGTCAAAACCAGTAAAAAGCTGGAAAAAAAATTGCAAAAATATAGTAAAACCCTTATAATAAGAAAAGCGAAGAGACCGAGAAGGGAGTTTCGCAAACGCCATCTGCAAAAAATGAGTGGTCTGTTTCCGGTTCGCTGCGAAACATGCTTGATTAGAAATACGGTTCCGGTGCGAACGGATGGTACCTGTATAAAGCGCAATAGAGAGGAAGAATGCACGAACAGAGACAGTCCACTCATCATAAAGCAGATGACCAGGAAAAGAGAACAGAAACTGTTCTCTTTTCTTTTATTTCTATACGGACGTTTCTGAAAAGTTGTGATTTTTTCATAGCCATATTTTATAAAATAATCATAGAAATGTTCCGATATATAGGAATATGGCTTGACAAGCAAGAAAGAACTGTGTATAATAAACAGACTTATTGCGAGGTTAACATGTTAGAAGATGTAGGAAAATTATTACCAATTATACAGAAGAATTATGATACTATTTGTAGATTGTGGGATGAGAAGAAACAGATATCTTTGAATTTGAAGAAAAAGTTAGTGAAAGATATTCGAAATAACTCGCAGATTTTTGAGAGTATTGTAACATATCGATCATTGATTAATGATGAAATGCCGAATATCTTGTTTTCTTTGAATTCGATTCCATTAGAAAATTCAATTGTAACAAGTAGGGTAAAAGCACAAAATTCAATAGAATATAAAATTGAAAACTATATCAAAAATCACCAAAATGGCAATATACCAATAAAAAAATGTTTTAATGATTTGTTAGGAATTCGGCTTGTCATTGAGGGCGATTTCGCATATGCAGATGTAAAGGCATATATGCAGGAAAACTTTCCAAATTATAAATGTATTGATTCATCGAAAAAAGAATATATTGCATCACATATATATTTTGAAGAATCAAATTATTATTTTCCATGGGAATTACAAATTTGGAATAAAAATAATGAAGCACAAAATTATTTATCACATAAATATTATAAACAGGATTACACACAATGGGAAAGAATCAATAGAGGAGGTGTTTCAGATGATTAAGCATTTTATAATCTTAAGTAGTTCATATTCAGATGGAAAAAGAATTGCTGTGCATTATATATTAGATGAACAAGTAACAGCTGAAATGATTTCCAATGAAATTAAGACGATTAAAGAACAGTGCGGTCAAAATGTATCAATTTCTACACACTGCGTAGTAACAGATTCTACGGACTGGGCATCAATTGTTGAAAAAGATTCTTTCTTTGAAGATGTGGAAGTAATAGAATCGTTAGGTGGATTTATCAACTTTATAAGACAAGATCTTACACTTCAAGGAATAGATATTGCAAAATATGTGTTATCTAAGGTGGAATGTACGCACCTTAGCTTAGAAAAGCTGGTATATATGTGTTATGCGGATTATTTATATTATACCGGAAAAAAATTATTTAGCGATAAAATTTATGCGTTTAAATATGGTCCGGTTGTGGACACGGTATATAAAACATTTAGAAAACAGCGGGAATTACAGTGTGCAGTTGAAAATATGTCTTCTGCAAGAAGTAGGATTTTGTTTGCAGAAAATGGCATGGAAAAGTTGCAGCAGATAGAGGCAACATTAGAACGCTTTGGTTCTTTTAGTGCTGGAAAATTAGTTGAAATTACGCATGTGAAAAATGGACCATGGGATTCAGTGGATCATGATAGCACTTATACAGAAATACCGGATCAGATTATTTTAGAGAAACATCAGTTAGAATTGAACTATGCAAGAGTTTAATTAGCAGTTAGGATCAATTCTGTAAGGAGTTTAGGGTCTTCTATGAGAGAAAAACTCATAGGAGACCTTTTATTATGGAAAAAGGAGAAGAAAAATGACCAAAGAACAAAATAGAAAACACCCCAAAGATCCAACAGAAGAAACCGTTCTCTATATCATCGGCTGGTGCATGATCGTCCTGTTTCTCCTGTATGTAGCAATGAACACCATATACAAAGACCGCCCATCCCTGTTTCGGCTTCCCTGCCTGATGCATACCATAACCGGCGGATACTGTCCGGGATGCGGCGGCACGCGGGCAGTCATAGCACTGCTCCACGGAAACCTGTGGCGTTCATTCCGATGCAATCCCATCGTCCCATACGCAGCCGTCATCGGCATCCCGTTCATGCTCACCCAGACCATCGAGCGCATCAGCCGCGGCAAATGGAAGATCGGCATGAAATTTCACGCCTGGTATACATGGGCAGCACTCGCCATCTTACTCACAAACTTCCTGATAAAAAACATCGCCTTGTTTCTCTTTCACATCGACCTCATGCCCGCCTAGTTCTTTTTTGACGAACGATGTTCGTCCGTCGCTGCCGGTCAATTCTTTTTTGACGAACGATGTTCGTCCGTTGTTGCCGGTCAATTTTTTTTTGACGAACGGTGTCAGGCAACATGAAATTTTTATAAACTCTGAATGGCTGCGGAAATCATCGACGCCGATCGTTTATAAGAATTTGCATGGTGCCAGACACCTGTCTTTCGCAGCCGATACGTTTGATTTTTGCCTCACTTCGTCCGGGAAAAGCAAACGAAAGGCACCCGTCCGTCTCCGTCGAAAGAAAAATTCCCATCCACGTTTGCACAACCCCCCAAAAAATGATATGATAATACCCGAAAACCCGAAAAAAAGCCGGCCACCCGGCAGAATGGAGAAAAAAAGCATGGATATCATACAGCGCATAGCAGACGAACTACAGATCCGCAGACAACAAGTAGAAGCCACCGTAAAACTCATAGATGAAGGAAACACCATCCCGTTCATCGCCCGATACCGAAAAGAAGTGACCGGTGCCTTAAACGACGAAATCTTACGAAACCTAAACGACCGCCTGACCTACCTTCGAAACCTCGAAGAACGAAAAGAGCAGGTACTCGCAAGCATCGAAGAACAAGAAAAACTCACCGAACCACTGAAACAAAAAATCCTAGCGGCCGAAACCCTCGTAGAAGTCGAAGACCTCTACCGCCCATACCGCCCGAAACGCCGCACCAGAGCGACCATCGCAAAAGAAAAAGGCTTACAGCCGCTCGCAGACATCATTCGCCTGCAGCAGTTAAAGACCCCACTCGAAAAAGAAGCAGAAGCCTACATCGACCCGGAAAAAGAAGTACAGACTGCCCAGGATGCCATCGACGGCGCAAAAGACATCCTCGCAGAGCTAATCTCCGACGAAGCTGCATACCGCACCAAGATCCGGGCACTCACCATGAAAAAAGGCATCCTCACCTCAACGGCAAAAGACGAAGAACAGGAATCCGTCTACGAGATGTATTACCATTTCGAAGAACCCGTGGCAAAACTCGCCGGACACCGCATCCTCGCATTAAACCGCGGGGAAAAAGAAAAAGTCCTCACCGTCAAACTCCAGGCACCGGAGGAGGACATCCTTCGCTACCTGCAAAAACAGGTGATCACAAACGAAAATCCAAACACCACGCCCGTATTGACCGACGTGATCGACGACAGCTATCACCGCCTGATCGCCCCGGCCATCGAACGAGAGATCCGAAACGAACTCACCGAGCGCGCCGAGGACGGTGCCATTCATGTATTTGGAAAAAACTTAGAACAGCTCCTGATGCAGCCGCCGATTTCAGGACAAGTCGTACTCGGCTGGGACCCGGCCTTTCGAACCGGCTGTAAACTCGCAGTGGTAGATGCGACCGGAAAAGTCTTAGATACCGTCGTCATCTACCCGACCGCGCCGCAGAACAAAGTCGAAGAGGCCAAAAAAACCCTGAAAAAACTGATCGAAACATACCATATCACCCTGATCTCCCTCGGGAACGGAACCGCATCCCGCGAATCCGAACAGGTGATCGTAGAACTGATCAAAGAGCTGAATCAGCCACTGCAGTACGTCATCGTCAGCGAAGCAGGTGCCTCCGTCTACTCCGCGAGCAAACTTGCGACCGAAGAATTCCCACAATTTGACGTAGGACAACGAAGTGCCGCCTCCATTGCCCGCAGACTGCAGGACCCATTAGCAGAACTCGTAAAAATTGACCCGAAATCCATCGGTGTCGGTCAGTACCAGCACGACATGAACCAGAAAAAATTAAGCGAAGCCCTGCAGGGTGTCGTCGAAAACTGCGTCAACCGCGTCGGCGTAGACCTAAACACCGCATCGGCATCCCTGCTTTCCTACATCTCCGGTATCTCCAAGACGATCGCAAAAAACATCGTCACCTATCGCGAAGAAAACGGAAAATTCACCTCCCGCGCCCAGCTTTTAAAAGTCCCGAAACTCGGCCCGAAAGCCTACCAGCAGTGCGCAGGATTCCTTCGCATCACAGACGGAAAAAATCCACTTGACGCCACCAGCGTCCACCCGGAATCCTACGATGCCGCAAAAGCGATCCTGCAGACACTTGGCTGCACACCAAAAGACATCACCGAGCGAAAACTGTCCGGCATTGGAAAAAAGATCACCGACAAAAAAGCCCTCGCAGCCGAATTAGAGATCGGAGAACTGACCTTAGACGACATCATAAAAGAACTCGAAAAACCGGCCCGTGACCCGCGAGAAGACATGCCGCGCCCGGTGTTGCGAAGCGACGTCCTCGAAATGAAAGACCTAAAACCCGGCATGATCCTCAAAGGTACCGTCCGAAACGTCATCGACTTCGGCGCCTTCGTCGACATCGGCGTCCACCAGGACGGCCTCGTCCACATCTCCCAGATCTGCGACCGCTACATCAAGCATCCGCTCGAAGCCGTCTCCGTCGGAGATATCGTAGACGTCAAAGTCCTAAACGTCGACTTAAAAAAACAGCGCATCCAGCTGTCCATCAAAGAAGCTGCACACGAAAAGTAAATTTATATATTGCCAGGCACCCGTTCGTATGCTATAATTTCCATAGATGGAAAAAGAATCAATGTTCAAACAAACCCCCAGAGGCCGCAATCCTCTGGGGGTTTTTAAGATTCAAGTTGGAGGGAGAATCACACCCTAGGCTGGCTACCGTTTTTTGTTATCATCGTCCAACCATTTGCATATGTAATACGCGATGATACCTGCCATGACGGATAACATAAAAGATGAAAAAGAATCCATGTTCAAACACCTCCCTTCCCTACCGGTTTCGGGAGAGGTAGCACCACACAGTATATCAGAAAATCCCCACATCGTAAAGAAAAATAAGGCACAATCCCTAACTACACTTCCCACAATTTCGTGAAAAATGCAGATTGAAAAACCCAAAAAAAGGGAATAAAATAGAAGAGTAAGTAAAAAAAGTAACTGTTCACGATAAGCGCCGGGAAAACCGGGTGCCTCGCACCCGTCCGCCAAAAGGAAAGAGGTAAAAAAATGTTTGAAAAAGGTGACTTAGTAATCTATGGAACAAAAGGAGTATGCCGTATTGAAGATATCCGTGTCCCGGATATAGAGGGAGTTGACCGCTTGTATTACTTTCTTCAGCCGGTTTATGATGCGCGTGACATGATATTCACACCAGTGGACTCAGACAAAGTAAAAATGCGAAAAACCCTGGACAAAGAGCAGGCCGAACAGTTCATCGACGAACTCAAAGAAAAAAAGACCAGCGAAGAATTCACAGAACGCATCAACGCCGGTGACTACAACGAAGTAATGCGTTCCGGCAACTGCATGAGCTGGGCGCACTTGATCAATAACCTCTACAAACGAAAAAAAGGATGCGCCATCCGCGGCAAAAAAATGAAGTACACCGATACCAAAGTACTGAAAGAGGCAGAGCGATTACTGTACGGAGAACTGGCAGCAGCCCTCGATCAGAGCTACGAAGACACATTCAAAGAACTCAGACCGATTCTGTACTAGAGCTCAAACGTGAATAGTTGATAAGGGGAATACACCGCATGGGCGGTGTATTTTTTTGCAACAGACATAAGGCGAAGAATGGATAGAGGAAATCGGGTATAGATAAGAAAAAAGAAATCAGACTACTTGCAATCAATCTCCAAAATGTTTATAATATAGAAAGAAACAAAAAAATAAAACAAAAAAAGGAGAGGGGTTACATGACAGAGACAGGCTTACTGTTGTTTCTCAGCTTTCTGATCCTATTGGTAGTGATCGTAGCGGTAGTAGCAGTCATCGCCGCCGTATCCGGAGCGAGTGCAGCCATCGTGGAAGAAGAAGAGGAAGAAGAAGAGGAAGGCTGATCAGGGGAGAAAAACCAGGGTGTTCGACACCTTGGTTTTTTTTTATCAAGAAGAAATAACCAGGGTGCATGGCACCCGTCCAGAAAAAGGAAAAACCCCTCATCCCATCCCCATGCATAAAAACTCATAAAAAAAAACCCCCACCCTATAAACCAAACCCAAAAGTAACCGATATACATAACAGTGATAAAAAAAGCAATCAAAAAAATCACATCTACAAAAGACAAATTTCAGCAAATCCTGATGCAAAATTACAGGAAAAAAGCCGTAATTTTCGCAAAAAATCAACAAAACAAACAACACGGGGGTCGTGAAAAAGAGGGGGGAAAATCAGTCACAAAAGAGAAAATAATCAGAAAACAAAGGAACTGTATATGTAGAAAAAGCGCAAATATATGCAGAAACCGGATATTGAATCGAGGTATTGAAAGTGTTAACATTAAAAAGTGTAAAGGGGTACCGGACAAAATTTTTTAAACAAAAATACGACCGGCACAAACAAAAACAAAGACACAGTATGTTTACTAAACAGAGAGGAGATTAAAAAGTATGAACAGAAATGAAAAAGCTACTGGAAAAAGAATGATCGCAAAAGCATCAGCCGCTACATTAGCATTGGCAATGTCCGTTACATCTGTACCGGGTTCCGCATTACCAGTACTTGCTGCTGATACTCAGGCCGAGGCTCAGTATTCCACATCTGTTGCAAGATTAAAAGCTGCAGCAGCAAAACTGACCTTGACAACCAAAAAAACAATCTACAAAAAAGACAAGATCAAAGTCGTTGCAAAGAACAGCGCAAATTTGAAAATCGCTGGTTACAAGAGCTCGAACAGTAAGATTGTCAGTGTAGACAAAAAAGGATATGCAACAGCAAAGAAAGCCGGATCGGCAAAGATCACTGTTACATATTATGATTCTAATAACAAGAAAAAATCCGTAAGCGTAAAACTTACCGTAAAAGAAGCAGCTTCTATGAACAGCCTGAAATTAGCAGCAGGCGCTGATGCAACAAAAGCAATCAAATTAGTTGATAGCAAAGCGAAGATCACAAAAGCTACTTCTTCCGACGCAAAGATTATTAAAGTTAATAAAAACGGTACAGTTACACCATTAAAAGCAGGTACAGCTACCGTCAAATTCTATGTAAAAACAAGAAATGGTGCCACTGTAACATATGATAAGAAATACACCGTTGCAAAGAAAGCTGTTACAAAGATTGCTATTTCAAAGAAACCGACAAAAGTAGAATATATCCAGGGCGAAGAATTCAAGTCAGATGGATTATCTGTAAAAGTTACTTATAATAACGGAAAAACAGCAACTGTTTCCGCAAGCAAAGTAAAAGTAACTGGATTTGATACAAACAAAACTGGAACACAGAAACTGACGGTTACCTATGAAGGAAAGACAACGACCTTCACTGTAACTGTAAAAGAAGCTGCTGTAAAAGCTGCAGGCATCACAGTGAAAAACTTTGCAACAGATCTGACCGTAGGACAGAGCTGGGCAGATATCAAAGAGCAGATTAAAGTCTACACCATCGACGAAAATCAGAAGGAACTTGCCGATGTAACAGCAGACGCAAAGATTAATGATTCTGCCGTTGATACTTCAAAAGCAGGAAGCTACACAGTAACCATTACTTATGGCGACTTCAAATACGAAGCAACCGTAACGGTAAAAGAAGCAGATCCAGTTGCACCAAAAGCAGTTGGTATCATTGTAACAGGTGCTCCGCAGTCCTTAGTTCAGGGTGCAGATTCCATTGCTGCATTACAGAACTTAAAAGTATACACGATCGATGAAAACCACAATCAGATCGAAGATGTAACAGCAAAATCAACAATTCCGGATATTGATACAACAACAGCTGGCGACAAAACTGTTATTGTAAGCTACGGTTCCTTTACCGCATCCTTCACAGTAAAAGTTATTGAGAAAGCTCCGGAAGAAGACAAAGAGCCAGTGAATATCAAGATCACAGCGACTCCGGATACCATTCCGTTGGGAACAGATCCATCTCAAGTAGCATTTACAGTTGTTACAATTGATAAAGATGGAAAAGCAATTGAAGATGTCACAGAGAAAGCTACGATCGATAAACTTGACACCTCTACACTGGGTGAAAAGACGATCACAGTTACATACGACAGATTCTCTGCATTTGTAAAAGTAAAAGTTACAGCTCCAGTTGTAGCATTTGCAAAACTGACCGTTACTGGCGTTCCGGCATCTATCGATTTCGGCGCTGATTGGGATGCAATCAAGAAGAACATCGTTGTTACCGCTGTTGATGCTGATGGCAAAAACGCAACAACTGTAACAGACGCTGTATTCTCAACCGTCGATACCAAAAAAGCAGGAAAACAGACCGTTACTGTTACATCTCCGTCCTATGAAGGAATTCAGGGAACCTTTGATGTAAACGTTGCAGAAGAAGTTATCTCTGTAAAAGGTGTAAAGGCAACACTTTCCCAGACAACATTCAATACTGCTGATTCGGCAGAGTATGTGAAGGAATTCTTAACCGTACAGGCAGTTATGAGCAACGATACACTTTCGGATAAACTTGCTGCTTCCGAATACGAAGTAACCGGATTCGACTTCACAGAAGGAGAACACGAACTGGTTGTTACATATCAGGGCTATACCGATAAAGTTTCTTATACAGTAACAGCGGATGCACAGGCTCCAAAGACCATTACAGCATCCTTGAAAGCAGATGTTGTAGTAAAAGTTGGAACAGCTGCAGCAGATGTAGAAAAAGCAATCCTTGAACAACTGGAAGTCAAAGGATTCGATGCAGAAGGAAAAGAAATCGGAGCAGTTGATCTGAAAGATATCACACTGGATGGTATTGATACACAAGCACCGGTTGAAGAGCAGACAATCACAGTATCTTACAAAGGTACTTCTATCACAACAACCGTAAAGATCAAAGTAGAAAAAGCAGATGCAGAAGCACCGACCATTGTTTCCGGAACAACAGATGGTTATCAGAAATTAGTAGTAACCTTCTCTGAGCCGGTAGCAAAAACAACGGGATTCGCAGTAAAAGTCAATGATACCGATGAAACAGCAAACGCAGTTCTTTCCGAGGACGGTCTGACACTGACTATCACAAGAGAAGCTGGATTCAAAGCTGGTACCTATACCGTAGCTGTTGAGGGTGTACAGGATGCATCAGAAAATACCATTGATAAAACAACTGCCACAACAAAGATCACAAAAGCAGCTAGCACGATCAAAGAATTTAATTTCGTTTCCTCTGCTGTAGCAGACAGCTACAACTATAATGCGGACGGAACGATCAAAGCAGATCAGACAGAAGGTCAGTTAAAATTAAATTCTACAGATGTATACTTTACTGCTACAGACCAGTTTGGACAGGAAATCGAGCTGACACAGTCTTATCTGAATAATGTAGAGGCAACAGCAACCATCGGAACATATCCTCTGGATGTAGTAAGCATTAAAGCAGATACGAATGGAAAAGGTATTGTTACGATTGGAGCTGATTCTGCATTAAAGGCAGGAGCTACGTTATCATTGAAACTGGAAGCAAAAGATGCAGATGGCAATGTGATCGCAGAGCAGAAAAAAGACTTCGAAGTAAAGAAGCGTCTGGAAGTTGCAAAAGCGAAGACACTGGATTCTATCAAACTTGAGAAAGGTTCAAAGGAATTAGATCCGGAAGTAAATAATACGGTTGAGTTGAAAGCAATTCTTTCCAATGAATTTGGACCTGTTACTGGTACAGATGATGAGATTAAATGGCAGATCAGTGATACCACAAAAGTTATCTTTGCAGATGATAAAACTGAGGAACCAGAAAATAGAAAGAATAATACAAAAGTATCTGGAGATAAGTCTGTGAAGTTTGAAGCAATTTCACAGGGTACCGTTACCATTACAGCTTATCTGACAAGCGATATCACTCAGAGCAAGACATTTACATTAGAAATTGGAAATACTCCTTTGAGTGAATTAAAGTTAGATGCACCAGCAGATACGATGTATAATAATGAAGATTTGAAATTTGGAATTACTGCAAATACAGGTGCAGCTCTGAAAGCAGGAGATCTGAAATATAAAATTGTTTCAAAACCAGAAGGAGCTGAAGATCCATCAGTTACTTTAGCAGATGATGCAACTACTGCAAATAAAGTAAATGCGACGGTTCAAACGTCCACAGCAGGTGCATATACCATTACTTATTATGAAGGTACAACTTTTGAAGATGCAAAAGTAAAACTTAATAGTACATTTACAACAAAGGTTAACCCAAGCGTGGATACAATTGAGGCAGAAAGCGTTGAGCAACTTCCAAAGGGAACTGTTACTAAGAAACCAATCGTATTTAAGAATGTACATGGCGAGGAAGTTTCGGTTAAGCTTGCTGATATAAAACCTGCAGCTAAGAAGGTTGCGGTTACTTTCTACGATGTTGATGACAAAGAAGTGACAGATCCGACGAGTGAAGCAAAGATTAAGAAAATTGGCTTAAAACCGTTAGACAACGCAGAGGAAAACGATACTTATACCGTTACACTTTCTGTTGGTACATCTAAACAGCTTCGTCTGTCTGGTACAATTGCTAAAAAAGCAGAACTGGATAAAGTAACACTTGGTACGGATAAATTGGATGTTATTAAAGATGATTACTATGATGCTGATAAAGATGAAGAAACACCGACGAATGATGTTGTTCTGGTTGGAAATAAGGCATACAAACTTGTAAAAGTTGGTTTCGCAGATCAGTACGGCAATGAGATGACTAAGAATGAAATTAAGAGTAACAAGAGTACGGTGGAAACAGCTCATTATAGTGTGAAGTTCTTTGGTGAAAATAAAGAGGAAATTAAAGATGAAACAACGGGTATTGCATATATCGGTATTCATGCTGAAGCTGAAGCTGCAAAAGATACATCACTTACAATCTTTAATGATGCAACAGATGAAAAGGATAAGAAGACACTGGCAACCCTCTCATTGTCACCACTTGATGCGAGAACAATTAAGACAGTAACTGCAGATCAGACGCAGGCAGCTGTTCTTACAACTGTATCTGCTGAGTATATCCTTACTGCAAAAGATCAGTATGGTGATCCAATTGTAATCAATAGCTATAAACCTGAGAATTCGGATTATCAGACAATGGATCAGCAGAGTGTATTGAAAGGTAAAATGACCTTAATTAATGAAGGTGAAAATGCTGGTGGCTTAAAAGTTGAATTGGAATCTGGCGAGGCAGGTAATTATTCAACGACAATCCATGTTAGCAATCAGGATACATACCCAGAAGACGGTACAGGTGCCAAAGATATATTGCTCAGATTAAATGTTTACAACCAGGTAGATATTACATCTATCCAGATTGATCCGAATCTGGTTGTTGGCGATAAGATTACAGATGCATCAAACTATTATGTAAAAGACGGTGTAACGTATACAGTTAGCACGAAGGCATTTGATACAGCGAATACAGAAGTTAAGACAAATTCTGATTTCGTTGGATACAAGGTGCTTTCCATTATGGATAAAGACGGCAATAGCAAATCAAATCAGACGGAAGATCAGAGCGCAGGATTTGTTACATTTGAGAATGATCAGATGACAGTGAAAGGTCTTGCAAAGGATGATGTTGTTACGATTCAGGCAATCGCAAACAATGGTAAAGATGCAACATTAACCTTCAAGGTAGATACTTCGGCTGAAAAGATTACAAATGGTACACGTAAGCTGGTTGCTGAAAAAGCAGGTAAAGATAATCCTACTGATTGGACGGTTCAGGAGGCAGGTAAGGTATTCAATGCATCAGAAGCAACAGATGCTGATAAAAAACCACTTGGTTACACAAAGGTTTCTGTAATTGGTGTAGACCAGTACGGTCATGATATGGTTGATACAAAGGCAACCGTTAAGATTGTAGATGATACCATTGCTAAAGTTAGCAAGGTTGAAAATGGAATTGTAACAATCACTGCTAGAAAGGCAGGTGACACCACTATTGTTGTAAGATCTGACACGGATGAGATTGAGATTCCATTCCATGTTTCTGACGATGCCGTAAAGAAAGCAACTGCGAACTAAAATAAACAGTACTTGGAGTGAACAAGACCAACGCCAGACACCATGCAATGGTGTCTGGCAGGAAAGAAGTTCTTCAGAAACATGAGGATTTCTTTCTCCCACTGCCGAACCGAGGTTTTGGGCGGTGGGAGAAAACTCCTCTCTAGGTAACTAGAACATAAATTTTACCAAAGAGAATCCCCCATGGGGATGAAAAAAGTTAACGGACTATAAACTTTCTAAAGTTTTAGAAAGGAAACAACTTCGAAAGAGCACATCTTCCTCCACTAAAATTCGGACGTCCCAAACTAAGAACTCAGGTGGAGGAGCGAAGCTCTCTCGGAAACAAATTCGGAAGAATACTTCTTCCTCTACGAAATAAAATTATCTGATGACGAAGTAGAGGAAAGAAGTTCTCCCGAAATACAAGTGAATAAAACCAGATTATAATCTTTCTTTCTAACAATTTCTAAATGGGGAGCACTTCTTTCTCCCTCCGCCGAACCGAGGTTTTGGGCGGTGGGAGAAAACTCCTCTCTAGGTAACTAGAACATAAATTCTACCAACGATAATCTCCCCCGGGGATTGACTTCTTTCCTGCCTCAATCCGGGATCTTGCGGCAGACCTTTACAGGCTTGACAGAGTGTTCTTCATTCTGTCAGGCCTGTTTTTCTTTTGCCATTTTTTCTGCTGATTCTTTTTCTTCTTTTGCCGTCTTTTTTTCCTGCCGGTTCGGTTCTTTCTTTTTTTCGGTTGGTGCCAGACACCTCTCTTTCGCTGCCCGGTACGTTTGGTTTTTTGTCTCATTTTCGTCTGACGGTTGGCTGTTTCTGATGCAACATTTTATAACTTTTGTCGCCTACTATATCTGCAAATGACAATATACGAAAAAATGTGAATTCCCATGTCAATAGAATTTACGGCAATGCCATTAACAGAAGCAAAAAGAAAGAGGACGGTTTCCGTCCTCTTAGCTCAATCGTCATAATGTCCTTTACATGATAAAATTTCTAATATATCGCCATTAATACGATATACCATGCGATTCATATCATCAATACGTCTACTCCAAAATCCACTCAACTCTCCTTTCAATGGTTCAGGTTTACCAATACCATCAAAATTGTTTCGTTCAATATCTTTCAACAGAGCATTGATGCGTTTCAGCGTTTTCTTATCCTGTGTTTGCCAATACAAATAATCTTCCCATGCTTCATCAAACCATATTTTTTTCACTCGTCATCATCCTCAATAAGTTCGTGTTCTACCCCCTTACCAGCATTAAGTTCAGCAATACCTCGACGCAAATGTGCCATATTACTCTCTGAATAAAACGGATCCGCAGTAATTTCAAACGGTATGCGTCGTTCTCTTCCAACTGTTTTTGCGAAAATTGTAAATGCTGCGCTCATGGAAAGGCCCATATCAGAACAAGCTTTTTCCATACTCTTTTTTACATCTGCATCCAATTTAAAATTCACATTCACTGTCTGTGCCATATACAACACTCCTTTCTCAATCTAATTATATGCAATATCAAAGAAAAAGTAAAGAAAAATTCTTTACTTTTTCTTTTTGTCGGTCGGTGTCCGGTACGTTTGGTTTTTGTTTCATTTTCGTCTGACGAGTGGCTGTTTCTGATGCAACATCTTATGGATTTTGTTGCATTGCTAATTGAACACTTATAAACGATATGATATAATTTCTTCCGTATGGTTAATTGGAAAGCAGGATGCGATTTTCGATGTTAGATGCCCTCTAGTTTTTTGAAGGAGGGTGATGCCCTATGAATACTTTAGAAGTGCTTACACTTTTATTAGTTGTTTTTGCGGCCCTGTCTTACATAGACAATCATAATAACAAAAAGAAATAGCATCCAACCGCCTAAAGTGAATGCTATTTCCGAAATAGATTTTAACTGAGGGCACATCGGAGATCAATTCCGATAACCTTTCTAAATTGATTATACATTAGAGCCACCTGTTTTGCAAGTGGCTCTTTTTGAAGATTAACGGTGTCAGGCAGTGCGCCCGGAAAGGGTACGTCTGGAAAATTCCGCTAAGTTGCCATGTTTGATGCCCCTTTGTTGTTCATTGTTTTTATAAAAAATCAGGTAAACTGAATAATATCAGAAACAGACCCATACGCATTATCCCAATCCTGTGTCGGGCCAAGACCGACGATCGAGCCGGAGAAGGTGATATTTTTTCCGCTGGCGTCGTGTTTGTTATGAATGCCCGGATTGGTCTTAAATTCATAGCATCCCCAGGTCCGTTTTGGATCGTAGGAACCGCCGTTTTTCACGCAGATATTCGAAAAGCTGGCGTTGACAGAGTCCCCGTTCTTGCGCGCGGAGCCTTCGACACGGACATATAAGGTCTGGTGAGCTAGTGACGGGTTGGAAAAACTGCCGATTTTTTTATAATCGACGTAGACGCCGCCGTTTCCGTTTGCATCGATGGTCAACATCAGATGATACGTTTTGCCGCGCTGCAGTTCGACATTGCCCGGGCGGGTGTAAGTCTGGCCGCCTGCGTTATTGGAGGCAACATTTTCAATCAATGCCATAGATTTTCCGGTATATGGTGCAACGGCGCAGGCATCGTACTGAATGCCGAACGAGACAGCAGAAGTCGCCGTACAGATCACGAATTTTGCGTGGTATCCGCTGCCGCTTCCGGTGAGTTTGACATCGGCTTCGATGGCAGCAGTGGAGGAGGTATTGTGGATGGTAGATCCGTTTTTGGTCTTTACGGTCTTAGGTTTACTCCAACTGCTGTAATAGGCTTTTTTTGTGCCTTTGCAGTAGCTGCGGATGCGCGTATAGTAGGTTTTATTCGGTGTCAGATCGGACAGTTTGACGGAAGTCTTTTTCTTTGCTATGGTCAGTTTTTTTGCCCCTTTGAAATTCTTTTTTGTACTATATTGCAGTTCGTATTTCTGGGCAGTTTTGACTTTAGAGAAAGAAATCACGGCATCGGTGTAAGTAGTGGTTGCTTTTTTTATCTTTGGTGCCGCTAATTTTGCGATTTTTACGGTTTTTGTGTTGCTCCAGGCACTGTAGAGTGTCTTGCTCTGTCCTTTGACATAGGAACGAATATGAAGATAGTATGTTTTTCCAAGCGGCAGATCCACCAGCGTATAGGTTGTTTGGGATTTTGAAATGTTACATGTTTTCCCGGAGGAAAAGTTCTTTTTTGTGCTGTACTGCAACTGATAGCCGTCGGCGTTTTTGGAAGCTGAATAGGAGAGCTTGATGTTTCCGATTTTCTGCAGTTTTGCACTTTTCAGGCTTGGCGCAGAAAGGCTTGTGACAGAAATGGTTTTGGTGCTGCTCCAGTCGCTTTTTAACGAGGTTTTTGTCTCGGTAAAGCACCGCACGCGGACATAATAGGTCGTTGCAGGTGTTAACGAGGAAAGGGTGAAAGCAGTCTTTGACTTTTCCAGTGTCAGTGTCTTTGCATGGGCAAAGGTTTCATCCGTATCGTACTGCAGTTCGTATCCGTCTGCGCCGTCTGTTTTCTGGATGGTGACGGTGTAATCGACTTTGTTGTTGGCGTTTATGTTCTGGATCGTTGTCGGATGCAGACTCCACTGTGCGTACAGTTCAAAGGTGGTGCCATTGGTTTCTGCTGTGGCGCAGTCAGAAGCAAAAGAGTCTGCATTGTAGTGTGTGCCCGAGCCGTCTGCTTTGGTATTCCAGCCGGTGAAGGTATGTCCGGTCGGTACAGAAAATGGATTTTCAAGAAGCAGCTCCTCGGAATCAGAGCTTACTTCCTGCGTGGCGGTCTTGTCGGAATAGGTATTTGAGTGAAAACGGATGGTTGTCTCGTAGATGGCCACAGATACATCCGGTGTCTGATCGACAACGGGAATGGTTTCTGCCAAAACGGGCTGTGTCAGAAGTAGTCCGCTTAAGCAAAGTGCGAAAAATTTTTTCATATTATTTTGTTTCATAGTTTCCCCTCCTTGAAAAAGACAGAATAATTTGCAAATTGTCTTTCATTTAAGGGTAGCACATCAAGAATAGATTGTCAAGGAAAACGAGTGAACCGTAACGGTTATGAAAAGTCACTTAATTTTACAATGATCATATTGTTTTGCAATGTAATGCTGCCTTCTTGTGGCCAGGAAGGCATTTCTTTGCTGTAGGCTGCGGCCAAACGTGTTTGTTGTTTGGTTCCTTGTTTGTACTGGACACCGAGTGTATTCATGAATCCGAGAATTCGTTTGGTATTGTAATACCCTTTTGGTTTTACATCAATGTCGTATGTAAAGATCGAATGTCCAATGGATTCTCCCATCACGCAGGATGGATTGAGCTCTGCCGCATGCAGCCCGAAAAAGAATACGGGGTAGGAATGATCGGCGTCCTGCAATTTATTGATATCGCCGATCATGGAAGTTGCGATTCGTACATCACTTTCATAGCGGACCTGATCCGAATAGTTGAGCATCATGGTATTTTTTAGCTGCTGATATCCGGTCACAAGGCACAGAAGGAGTAATACCACGGTGAGATTCTGCCTGTCTGCCAAAAATAACAGCAGATCGTATGCAAGAAAAGCCAGTAAAAACGGCAATACCAGTTGGGAACGGATCGGCGTTGTTCCACCGCAGAGAAACGTCATAAAAAACGGGGAAAGCAGTGTAAAAAAGCATCCCAAAATGCATAAAAGTTTGTATTTCTTTTCTTTATGAGACAGAAAGAAAAGGAATATGCAAGCCAATGTGATCACGGAAAAGATGGCAAGTGATTTCGTATAATAAAAGTTTTTTCCTAAAATCATTGCACTTAGGTTATCATAAATATTTTCCAGGCAATCCTTGATGGAACAGGAAAACCATCGAACTTGTTTGGCCAGATACGGGGAACCGCTGAAAAACATTTTTGTGATCCCTGTATTCAACAGGAAGCTGGCGAAAAAAATGAGTGCATAAGAGGCGATAAATGACCAAATTTCTTTTGCAGTTGAAAAACCTGTCTCATCAAAAATGTAATACAAGAGAAAGCAGACGCCGCAGCCAAATAAAAATAGTGGAGGCATTGCCTGGTAGGAGCTGAACAAGATCAGGTTTAATAATGTTGCGGAAGCTGCGTACAGCAGTTTTAATTTAAAAGAAGATGCTTCGAACGTGCGAAAGATCAAATATAAACTGACTGCCATGATGCAGAAATCAATGGCGATTTCCATGGACTGGAGTTTGAAATAATATTGTTCTGTAAGAATAGGGGAAGAAAGCAACAGTGCAGAAAAAACAAAGGTGGCACAATTGTTTTCTTTTTTTGTGATATAAGAAAAAAGGTATGTCCATAAAATACAGGCAGTGGTACTAAAAAGTAAGGTCATTGCTCCGGCAAAATATGGGTTAAAGGACTGTGTCTTAAAAATTGTTTTTAGCAGTACCAGTCCCTGCCGCTCGGTGATCAGCCATCCGTGATAGAAGGATTGCTGGGAAGAGATGATGTCTTCGGTATCGATTCCGATGCTGTTGCTTAACAGCATAGAGCCGTGGCTGATGACAGCAAATAGAAATATGGTGATCCATAAATATTCTTTTTTGTGTAGGTAGTCTTTGAATTTCATTGTGGTATAAATCCTCCAGTGTCTGATAAAGTTCGTGTTTTTTGCATAAGGAATCTGTCTGTAGAAGCCGAATGCGGGAGTGTCTGTAAAGAGAGACGAGACAGATATCGCAGGGATATCTGTTTCGCTGAAAAATTACTCAACATATTGAATGATCTCGGAAACGGATTCGTACTGGCTGTCCCAGTCACCGCCTGCCGGTAAACCGACGATCGTTCCGAAGAAATTCACGGTTCCTTTGGAATCTATGTTGTGTCCAAGACCAGGATTTAAGTGGAAGTTGTAGGTTCCCCATTTTTTGTACGGATCGTAAGATTTTCCACTCTTTATTCGAACGTTTTTGAAACAGGCATTTACGGTATCTCCATTGATGCGACCGCTGGCCTCGATTCGCATGTATAATTTCTGATGCGCCAGCTTTGGATTCGAGAAATGACCGATTTTTTTATAATTGACATATACATTGCCTTTTCCGCGTTCATCAACGGTCAGCATCAGGTGATATTTTTTCCCGACTTTTAATTTCCGTTTTTTCGGACGGGTATATTTCTGTCCGCCCGGATTATTCGAGGAGATATTTTCAATGAGTGCCATGGTCTTTCCGGTATAAGGTGCGCGGGCAAATGCATCATACTGAATGCCGAAGGAAACCGCAGAAGTCGGCGTACAGATCACAAGTTTGGCGTGGAATCCGCTGCCGGTACCGTTTAAAGCCACATCCGCTTCGATGGCAGCAACGGAGCGGGTATTATTGATGGTACATCCTTTTTTGGTGCGGACACTTTTTTTATTGCTCCATTTGCTGTAGTAGGTTTTGGAACCGCTTTTCGCATAGCTGCGCAGACGGACATAATAGCGGACGCCGGGTTTTAAGTTTGGTAAACTTTTTTTCACAGAAGTTCCGCTTGCCTTTATCGTCTTTGCGCTTTTAAAACTAGAATATCGGCTGTACTGAATCTCGTATTTTTGTGTATATTTAACTTTACTGTATTCGGCGCGGGCAGACATGCGGGAAGTCGGCTTTACCGATTTCAGCTTCGGTGTAGAAAGCTTCGGCATACGGATGCTCTTTTTCTCACTCCATGCGCTGTATACCGTTTTCTTTTTCCCACGGAAACAGTAACGGGTCCGTACATAATACGTTTTCCCGGAAGAAAGGCCGGTCAGAGTAGCGGATGAGTGACTGGCGGATGTACTGACACTTTTGCTGTGAGAAAAGTCTTTGTACTGGCTGTATTGCACTTCATATCCGTCTGATCCGTTCTTTTTGGAATAGGAGACAAGTGCGCTGCCGACGGATTTTACTTTGACGCTGGAAGTCTGCATACGGGACAGTGCAGGAATGGTAAATTTCTGCACAGCACTCCAGGAGCTGTACTGCTTTTTTGGTGTATCTGTATAAGAGCGGATGCGTACATAGTAGGTTTTTCCAGGTGTCAGATTATAAAGTGGATATGAGGTCTGAGTTGCCTGGAAAGTCAAAAGTGTACTGTTGCTGAAATTTCGGCTGTTGCTGTATTCTAACTGGCAGCCGCTTGCACCGAGTGGTTTCGAAAATGAAATTTTATAATCAATGTTGGTAATTGCTTTGCAGCTGATTGCTCCAAACGGTTGAATGCTCCACTCGGCATACAGGGCAATTGTGGAGCTTTTGTTTGATGAAGCGAGCAGTCCTGCGGTGGAAGCACGGTCTGCGTAATGGGTACCGGTTCCGTCTGTTTTTGTATTCCAGCCGTTAAAGGTGAAGCCGGTTCGCTGAAAACTATTTGGCATCAGATAGGTTGAGGAACCGGAATAAATGGTCTGTTTGACCGATTGCTGGGTTCCGTTATTGGCAAAAAATTGAATGGTGATCTCATTTGTCAGGCCGGTGGACAGGTCGGAATCGGTATCATCCGAGGCGTCTGTCTGAGAATCATTCGAATCTAGCAGGGTATCGGGTGTCTGATCGGTTACCGGAAGTGTCTGAGCGAAGGCTGCATGTGTAAACAGGATCCCACTCAGGCAGTATGCCAGTAAGGTTGTTAGTTTTTTGTGTTTCATCTTTTTTCCTCCCAATTAGTGAAAACATATAATTATAGAAAAAATGTATAATTATACGTGTAAATAAATATAAAAACGTACTCTCGGAGTCTAGTGTATCATAAAAACACAAAAAATCCTAGTAACTTTCCATCAGGAACGAAAAATTTCTTGACAAATGAAAGGCAAATTCGTATCATTAAAGTGTTCGGGAAGATTCCCGTAAACGTGAGAATGGTAGTGAGAAAGAGGAGTACATCTTTGGAAACGGCAGAGAGGATTTTTCGCAGGCTGAAAGAAAATCCCGTGAAATGAGATGGAAGGTAGCTTTTGAACCGGAAGTGTGAACGCCGAAGTCAGGCAGTAAGATTTCCCGCGTTGTCTGCGTTATCGGACGAGAGATGTAGGAGAAACTCCTATAAGTAAGGTGGTACCGCGTAGAGAATATGCCCTTGCAGCAGTGTTTGCTGCAGGGCTTTTTTTATTGCATAGAAAGGAGAATACGATGAAAAAGGAATTGGAAAAGACATATGATCCGAAACAGATCGAGGATCGCTTATATAAGAAATGGGAGGACAACGGCTATTTCCACGCAGAGCCGGACAAAAGCAAGAAGCCGTTTACGATCGTCATGCCGCCGCCAAATATCACAGGGCAGCTGCATATGGGACATGCACTCGACAATACGATGCAGGATATTTTGTGCCGGTTTAAACGGATGCAGGGCTACAATGTTCTCTGGCAGCCGGGTACCGACCATGCCGCAATTGCGACAGAGGTAAAGGTCATCAAGTCATTAAAAGAGCAGGGAATTGAAAAGAGCGACCTGGGAAGAGAAGGCTTTTTGGAGAAAGCATGGGATTGGAAAGAAGAGTACGGCGGACGCATCATCAAGCAGTTGAAAAAGATGGGGTCCTCTGCAGACTGGCAGAGAGAACGTTTTACGATGGACGAGGGATGCTCAAAGGCGGTACAGGATGTCTTTATTAAATTATATGAAGAGGGTTACATTTACAAAGGTTCCCGAATCGTCAACTGGTGTCCGGTCTGCAAAACTTCTATTTCAGATGCAGAGGTGGAGCATGAGGATCAGGATGGATTTTTCTGGCATATCAATTACCCGATCGTAGGAGAAGAAGGAAAATTTGTGGAGATCGCGACAACACGTCCGGAAACGCTTTTGGGTGATACCGCTGTGGCAGTCAATCCGGAGGACGAGCGTTACAAACATCTGATCGGAAAAATGCTGAAACTGCCGCTTACGGACCGCGAGATTCCGGTCGTTGGCGATTCTTATGTAGATAAAGAATTCGGAACCGGATGTGTGAAGATCACACCGGCGCATGACCCGAACGACTTTGAAGTCGGAAAACGCCACAATCTGGAAGAGATCAATATTTTAAATGATGATGCCACGATGAATGCGAAAGCCGGAAAATATGCTGGTATGGATCGCTATGAGGCAAGAAAACAGATCGTTGAGGATTTAGACAAACTTGGTCTGTTAGTAAAAGTTGTACCACATACACACAGCGTTGGAACACACGATCGCTGTCACACGACGGTAGAGCCGATGATCAAACAGCAGTGGTTTGTAAAAATGGATGAACTGATCAAACCGGCTGTGGAAGCAGTAAAATCCGGTGAGATCAAGCTTTTGCCGAAACGGATGGAAAAGACGTACTTCAACTGGACCGACAATATCCGGGATTGGTGTATTTCCAGACAGCTGTGGTGGGGACACCGGATTCCGGCTTACTACTGCGACGAGTGCGGCGAGATGGTTGTGGCTCGTGAAAATCCGGGTGTCTGCCCGAAATGCGGATGTAAACATATGACACAGGACCCGGATACGTTGGATACCTGGTTCTCCTCTGCTTTATGGCCGTTTTCCACATTGGGATGGCCAGAAAATACTGAAGAATATGACTATTTCTATCCGACCGATGTGCTGGTGACCGGATACGATATCATTTTCTTCTGGGTCATCCGAATGATCTTCTCAGGCTTCGCGCACACAGGAAAAGCACCGTTCCACACCGTCTTGTTCCACGGCTTGGTGCGGGATGATCAGGGACGAAAAATGAGTAAATCTCTTGGAAACGGAATCGATCCTTTGGAGGTCATTGACAAGTATGGTGCCGATGCGCTGCGTCTGACCTTGATCACTGGAAATGCGCCTGGAAATGATATGCGTTTCTATTGGGAGAGAGTCGAGGCTTCTCGAAACTTTGCCAATAAAGTATGGAATGCTTCGCGTTTTATCATGATGAATCTGGATGGAGAATCCGTGACAGAACCGGCAATTTCTGATCTGAAGCCGGCGGATAAATGGATCTTATCTGCGGTCAATACGCTGGCAAAAGACATGACAGAAAACCTGGATAAATTTGAATTGGGAATCGCAGTTCAGAAGGTTTATGACTTTATCTGGGATGAGTTCTGTGACTGGTACATCGAGATGGCAAAAACACGTACCTATAAAAAAGAAGAGGATCCGGCTTCTGCAAATGCGGCACTCTGGACATTACAGACCGTTTTGACGCAGGCATTAAAGATGCTGCATCCGTATATGCCGTTTATCACAGAAGAAATTTACTGCACGCTGCATCCACAAGAGGAAACCATTATGACGGCAAGCTGGCCGGTTTATCGCGATGACTGGAACTTCCCAGAGGAAGAAGCGATGATCGTGCGCGTCAAAGATTTTGTTCGTGGTGTACGAAATCTGCGGACAGAGATGAATGTACCGCCGTCAAAGAAAGCAGCGATGTATATCGTCAGCGACCAGCCAGAAGTGCGTGAGGTTTTTGGAAAAGTTCAGGAAGCGTATCAGTCACTGGCAGGTGCAACGGAAATTTTTGTTCAGGCGGATAAGACAGGCATTGCGGATGATGCGGTTTCGGTTGTGATCCCGGATGCAACGGTCTATATTCCGTTAGAGGATCTGGTTGATTTTGAAAAAGAAAAGGAACGACTGGAAAAAGAAAAAGCTCGTCTGGCAAAAGAACTGGCACGTTCCCGCGGTATGCTGAGCAATGAGCGCTTCTTAAGCAAAGCACCGGAAGCGAAAGTGCAAGAAGAAAAAGACAAGCTCGCAAAATACGAGCAGATGATGGAACAGGTAGAAACACGTCTGGCACAAATGAAATAAAATTCAGAGTAAAAAACGTACGGCTGGTTGAATAGACCAGCCGTATGATTATATTTGTCATAAAATGTTAATTTTTGTAATAAATCTCCGATATAAATAATAGCAACGTTAGAGAAGTGTATTTTTTTGGAAATCGCATGCAATTATAGTGCGAATATTATTCTAAATATTGAAAAAAGTCAGGGAAAATGGTAGAATGATACTAGAAAAGTAGGAGACGTTACCAGATAAAGCCCATGAAGAGGAAGAAATGGAGTAATTGCTATGTCAATATTCAGAGAATTACAGCCTCTGGTCAATATTTCATATGATAGTATGGAAGCATATTTGTATGTGCCAGAGCCACAAAATGGGGTTCCGCCTTATACGGTGGAACAATTAGAAGATTTTTTAAAGCAAAATGGCGTAATCATGGGGATTATGCACAAAAGCTTAGAAGAAATGGTGGAAAAGAAAATATATGGTCATGAAGTGCTCGTCGCAAAAGGCAAGGTAAAAAAAGAAGGAAAAGACGGATATTTTGAATATGCGTTTCAGCAGGAGTTAGACGGCTCTCCGAAGGTAAATCCGAACGGAACCGTGGATTACTGGAACCTGAATCTGATCGAACTTGTAGACGAAGGTCAGGTTGTGGCAGTGTATCATCCGGCAGTGCAGGGCGAGGACGGATTTGATGTGCGGGGAACCGAAAAACGTGCGACACTTGCGCGCGAGCAGAGACCGCTGAGTGGAAAAGGGTTTGCGCGTTCCGAGGATAATCTCGTTTATACAGCGGCTGTTTCCGGAAAGATCGAATTGAAAGGCACACGTCTGACGATTTCTCCAATTTACGAGATTTACGGGGATGTAGGAGTGAAGTCTGGCAATGTAGATTTTAACGGGGATGTGGTCATTCATGGCAATGTCATTTCCGGAATGAGTGTGAAAGCATCTGGTACGGTCACCGTGGACGGCATCGTGGAATCTGCGACCATCGAAGCGGATGGGGATATCGTTCTTCGAAACGGAGTAAAAGGCGGAGGAAAAGCACTCATCGCATCGCAGAGTAATATTCATGCCCGGTATTTAGAATATAGCAAGGTAGTTGCCGGCGAGAATATCGATTCGGAAGCGATCATTGACTGTCAGGTACAATGCGGAGATACGATCACGTTGAAAGGAAAATATGCGCGGATTCTCGGCGGCACGGTCCGGGCGACCAAACAGATCATCTGCAATGAGATCGGCAGTGATGCGGATCTTCATACCCAGGTATATGTCGGATGGGAAAAGAAAACGCTCGAAGCACAGCGGCAGCTCGAGACAGAAATTAAAGAACTAGAGGAAAAACTGCGAAGAACGCAGCAGTGCGAAGAGAAGTTTTCGACCGCAATGTTGAATGGTCATAAGATCGATCCGCAGCAGAAAGTAAAACTTTTGCGTGCAAAAATTCAGCTGGAGGCGGATGTGCGGACAAAATCAGAAGAACTCAGAGAGCTTAATCAGGTTGTAAATAAAAGTAAGGGAGCAAATGTGCGGGTATATAAGCGTATTTATGGTGGCTCGCAGGTAGGAATTAACGATATTTGGATGAATGTCAAAAATATGTTGGAAAGTGTAGAGTTTTCTCGCAGATTGGAACGGGTTGTAGCGGAAAGAATCGGAGAAAACGATTGAAAAGAATAATGGGTTACTTTTTCAGTGGAAATATGGTACACTGTAAAAAGCAGTGGGAACGGTAGAAAACTGCCGTTCCTTTTTTGCGTGAGAGATAGAACAGGAGGCAGAACAGGAAATTGAAGCTGATTCATTGTGCGGATATTCATTTAGATGCCAGTATGGCGGCACGTTTGACGCAAGAACAGGCAAAAATGCGGAAAACAGAGTTATTGCAGACTTTTTTACATATGATCGATTATGCACAGCAGGAGCATGTGACAGCGATTTTGATCGCGGGGGATTTGTTTGATACAGAAGTTGTGTCGGCAGTGACACGAAAAAAAGTATACCAGGCGATTGAAGCGCATCCGGAGATTTCTTTCTTTTATCTAAAAGGAAATCATGACAAACTGCAGATGGATCAGAGGCAGGAAGAACAACCAGAAAATCTGTATATGTTTTCGGAACAGTGGCAGTCGTATTCTTTATATGAGCCGGGCTGTGAAACACCGGTAGTGATAAACGGTGTGGAGTTAACAGAAGCGAATTCAGACAAGATTTATGATTCGCTGCAGTTAGAAAAGGAACCGTTTCAGATCGTGATGCTGCACGGACAGGTGGTCACACATGACGGAGAGAAACAGTCTGGTCAGATCTCACTTTCCGCTTTGGCAGGAAAGCAGATTGATTATCTGGCACTTGGGCATATTCATAAAAGACAGTCCGGCACATTAGACGGGCGTGGCAGCTATTGTTACAGCGGATGTCTGGAGGGACGCGGATTTGACGAATGTGGACCACATGGATTTGTTCTTCTGGATATTGACTGCGAAACACATCACTGTAAAATGGAATTTCAGCCGTTTGCAAAGCGGCAATATCATTGGGTGACGGTGGATGTCACAGGGTGCATAGATCCCATTTCCATGGAGAAAAAGATACAGGATGTTTTGCAGAACGAAAATGCTGCGCCGGCGGATCTGGTCCGTGTTGAGATCACAGGAAAAATCCCGGTGGATGCAGAAAAAAATGCCACTTATCTGCAGCAGATGTTTGCGGAGCGCTATTTTTATCTGGAGCTAAAGGATCACACAACGCTGGAGATGGATGCCGATGCGTTTGCGCTGGATGCGTCTTTAAAAGGAGAATTTGTTCGTCTGGTCTCTTCGGCAGAGGAACTCGATGAGCAGACGAAAGCAAAAGTGATCCGGGTGGGATTACAACTTTTGACGGGAACAGAATTAGAAAGTTAGGGAAAGGGAGAAAGAAAATGTATATCGAATCATGTCATATAGAGAATTTCGGGAAACTTCAGGATGTACATTTTGATTTTTCCCAACAATTGAATGTGATAAAAGAAGAAAATGGCTGGGGAAAAAGTACGCTGGCTGCATTTCTTCGTGTCATGTTTTTTGGCTTTGCAAATGAAGGAAAGCGAAACGAACTGGAAAAAGAGAGAAAACGGTTTGCACCGTGGCAGGGCGGCGTGTACGGTGGACAGCTTGTATTTTCTCATGATAAGAAACGCTATGAGATCGTGCGGACGTTTGGGAAAAAAGAAAAAGACGATACCTTTGAATTGTATGATGCAGATACCCATCTTTTGAGTGAAGATTTTTCCGCGAAGATCGGAGAAGAACTGTTTGGTTTGGATGCAGTTTCGTTTGCACGCTCGATTTATGTGGCACAACAGGATTGCCGTACGGTCTCGACAGACGGGATTCACGCAAAACTGGGCGATCTCACCGAGGATACGGAGGATATCAGCCGGTTTGATGCGGTGAACAGGCAGATGGCGGATCTGTTAAATAAATGGTCCCCAAAAAGAAAGACGGGGGAAATTAAAAAGTTACGGACACAGTTGGAAGGCGTAGAAGCCAAATTGCTGCAAGGGCGTCAGTTGACACAGCAATTTGAGCAGCTAAAGCAGGAAATAAAAGAAACGCAGGAGAAGAAAGAGGAAGTACAGACACAGCTGAAAGAAGCGCAGCAGGAATTGGAAAAAGCGGGCGATCAGAAAGTGTTAGAAGCGCAGCGGGAAAATTATGCAGTGCTCTGTGAAAAAGTGAAAGCACAGCAGGAACTTTTGGAAAAAGAGAAGATTTTCTTCCCAAAGGGGCTGCTCTCGGAGGCGGACTGGCAGGAGTATAAAGCACAAGTGCATGCGCTGGAGGAAGAACAGAAACGTCTGCATCAGTTTGCACTGACAAACGAGGAAGAAAAGAGTTGGGAGATCTTTCAGGAGAAGTTTACGAAAAAGCCACCGGAGAAGGTTGAAATCGAGCGGCAGATCGCAGACTGGCAGGAGAGAAACCAACAGATGCAGAGTATGCAGAAGAAACAGAATGTCTGCGATATGCTGCAGCAGGATGTGGAAAGACACGAAAAGGAGATGGAACAGCCAAAGATGCATGCGACTGAAACATCCGGATGGAATGTCTGCATGATCCTTGGAGTGATACTCGCGGTCGTCGGAATCGTCTGCTTTTTTTTCATGAAATGGATGGCGCTTCCGATTCTGTTATTGGCTGCGGGCATCTGGGGAAGAGGCTGGGGAGAACACCGGCAGCTGCATAAAAAGACCAATCAGCTGAGACATGTGCATGAGGCACAAAAACAGGCACAGAAACAGTCGATTTCAGAGAAAAAAGAGGAAATCGAGAAGCTGCAAAGCGCGTGTGCACAGCTGCAAAAAGAAATCAATGCAAAAAATCAGCTGATGCAGCGGTTTTTGGAGCGGTATCATTTGGAATATCGGGAAAAAGAAGCATTGGAACAGTTGTATCAGTTAAAGACAGACACGGAGCTGTATCGGACGTTGGAAGAAAAAGTCGAAATGTTTGCCTGGACGCAGAAGAAATGTCTGGGATTTATGGAGCAGCTATCGGAATTTCTAAAGCAGCAGGGGCTTTTACCACCGCAGTATGCGAATGCGGCAGATGACTGCTTTACCTGGCAGTGTCAGGAATGGAGAGAGCATCGTGTGGCTTATACACTGGCCCAGAAAAATCTTAAAGAGGCAAAAGAAGAGGCAGATGAATTTGCAAAGAGTCACAATCTGGATCATAGGACAGAACAGGTGCAGGAAATTGATACCACGGATTTACAGAAAACGTGTGCGGAGTTGACAACACAGGTGGAGCTGCTTGGTGAGAAGCGCGTGAAGCTGAGTCAAAAGATGCAGCAGTGTGCGCAGGAGACAGAGCAGCTGCGGGAAAAAGAAACAGAGGCAGAGCAGTTGAAGGAACAGATTGCATCGATGGAGAAAAACTATGCCATTTTGCAATTGACGCAGCAGTATCTGACACAGGCGTGCGAATCACTAACAGCGAAATATATGGAGCCTGTGATGAAAGGATTTCGCAAGTATTTCCGGTTGTTGACAGGAGAGGCAGCAGATGGCTGGCAGTTAGATGCAAACAGCACGCTGAGTCATAAGGAGGCAGGACAACATCGACAGACGGGCTGGCTGAGTGCCGGCTGGCAGGATCTGACCGGAATCTGTCTTCGAATGGCATTTGCAGATGCTATGTATGTGGAAGAAAAGCCGATTTTGATCTTTGATGATCCGTTTGTAAATTTGGATGAGGAAAAAGTGAAAGGTGCGCTTGGCTTTTTAAAGGAAGCTGCAAAAGAGTATCAGATTTTATATTTTACCTGTCATGAAAGCAGGGCGTTGTTAGAGGAAAAGTAAGGAGAAAAAAATGGCATTTGCGCATTTACATGTCCATACGGAATACAGTCTTCTGGATGGGTCAAATAAAATAAAGGAGTATGTCGCGCGTGTAAAAGAACTTGGCATGGACAGTGCGGCGATCACAGATCACGGTGTCATGTTTGGCGTGATCGATTTTTATAAAGCTGCAAAGGAAGCAGGAATCCGTCCAATTCTGGGGTGTGAGGTGTATGTGGCACCGAATTCCAGATTTGATCGGGAGCTGACGCATGGAGAAGATCGGTATTATCATCTGATCCTGCTTGCAGAAAATAATACAGGGTACAGCAATTTGATCAAGATCGTTTCCAAAGGATTTGTGGACGGCTATTATTACAAACCGCGTGTGGATCGGGAAATATTAGAAAAATATCATGAGGGAATCATCTGTCTGAGTGCTTGTCTGGCGGGAGAAGTACAGCGGCTTTTGGCGCGTGGTCTGTATGAAGAGGCAAAAGAGACCGCACTCTGGCATGAGCAGTGTTTTGGAAAAGGAAATTATTTTCTGGAATTGCAGGATCATGGCATCCCGGAGCAGAAATTAGTCAATCAGCATCTGATGCGTCTGAGTGCGGATACAGGCATCGAGCTGGTTGCGACAAATGATGTGCATTATACAAAAGCAGAGGATGCTGAGCCGCATGATATCTTACTCTGTCTGCAGACAAATAAAAAACTGACCGATGAAAATCGTCTGCGCTATGAGGGTGGACAATATTTTGTGAAATCCGAAGAAGAAATGCGTGCACTGTTTCCGTATGCGCCGCAGGCGATTGAAAATACGCAAAAGATTGCAGAGCGCTGTAATGTCGAGATTGAATTCGGAAAGACAAAACTGCCGCATTTTGAAGTGCCAGAAGGGTATACATCGTATACGTATCTGAAAGAATTGTGCTACGACGGATTGAAAAAACGATATCCGGATACGTATCAGGGGTTGGAAGAAAAGTTGCAGTATGAGCTCGATGTCATTCAGAAAATGGGATATGTCGATTACTTTCTGATCGTCTGGGATTTTATCCATTTTGCCAGAGAGCATGATATTATGGTGGGACCGGGACGAGGCAGTGCGGCAGGAAGTCTGGTGGCGTATACAACGGGGATTACAGATATCGATCCAATCCGGTATAGTCTGATCTTCGAGCGTTTTCTGAATCCGGAGCGTGTGACGATGCCGGATATTGATATTGATTTTTGTTACGAGAGACGCCAGGAGGTCATCGACTATGTGGTGCGAAAATATGGAAAAGACTGCGTGACACAGATCGTAACCTTTGGTACGCTGGCAGCGCGCGGTGTCATCCGCGATGTCGGGCGTGTCATGGATCTGCCATACAGTTTTGTCGATAACATTGCAAAGCAGATTCCGCAGGAACTCGGAATCACGATCGACAAGGCATTGAAAAAGAACCCGGAACTTCGTCAGATGTATGAATCGGACGAGTCGGTGAAGAAGCTGATCGATATGTCGAAACGATTGGAAGGATTGCCGCGTCATACCTCTATGCATGCTGCCGGTGTCGTGATCAGTCAGAATCCGATGGATGAATATGTGCCGCTGTCCCGTGCTTCGGATGGTACGATCGTTACGCAGTTTACGATGACGACGATCGAAGAACTTGGTCTGTTAAAGATGGATTTTCTGGGGCTTCGAACGCTCACGGTAATTCAGAATGCGGTGCGCATGGCAGAAAAAAGTACCGGGCGTGCGATTGATCTGAATCAGATCGATTATGATGATAAGGCGGTCTTAGCCTCTTTGGGAACCGGAAAAACAGACGGGATCTTTCAGTTGGAAAGTGCCGGCATGAAAAACTTTATGAAAGAATTGAAACCGCAGAGTCTGGAAGATGTCATTGCCGGAATCGCCTTGTATCGACCGGGACCGATGGATTTTATCCCGCAGTACATTCGGGGAAAAAATGATGCGGACAGCGTGGTCTATGACTGCCCGCAGTTGAAACCGATCTTAGAGCCGACCTATGGCTGTATCGTTTATCAGGAGCAGGTTATGCAGATCGTGCGGGATCTGGCTGGCTATACACTTGGCCGAAGCGATCTGGTGCGACGTGCCATGTCTAAGAAAAAAGCTGCAGTCATGGAAAAGGAGCGGCAGAACTTTGTCTATGGAAATGAAGAAGAGGGCGTACCAGGCTGTATCGCAAATGGCATCGATGAGAAAACAGCAAATAAAATCTACGATGAGATGATCGATTTTGCCAAATATGCGTTTAATAAATCACATGCGGCGGCATATGCGGTGGTTTCTTATCAGACGGCGTATTTGAAGTATTATTATCCGGTGGAATATATGGCAGCTTTGATGACGTCTGTGATGGACAATACATCGAAAGTGTCCGAGTATATTTTATCCTGCCGGCAGATGGGAATTCAGGTTCTGCCCCCGGATATCAATAAAGGGGAGATGGGATTTTCGGTGGATTCTGGAAATATCCGCTACGGTCTTGCCGCGATCAAAAGTGTCGGCCGGCCGGTCATCGCCTCGATTTTAGAGGAACGAAATGCCAACGGTACGTTCGAGAGTTTAGAAGATTTTATTTCCCGCCTTTCCGGAAAAGATCTGAATAAGCGAACGCTGGAAAACTTTATTAAATCCGGAGCGTTTGATGATCTTGGCGGGACAAGAAAACAGTTTATGCAGGTATATTCTCGCATTTTAGACGGCGTGGTGCAGGAGAAGAAAAATTCCGTTTCCGGGCAGATGTCACTGTTTGATTTTGTCGCGGAGGAGGAAAAAGCAGAATATACCGTGCAGATGCCGGATGTGGGCGAATTTCCGAAAGAAGTGCGCCTGGCGTTTGAAAAAGATGTGCTCGGGGTGTATCTGACCGGACATCCACTGGAAGAATATGAAGAAAAATGGCGCAAAAACATCACATCTGTGACGACAGATTTCTTGTATGATGAAGAGTTAAAGAGTGCAAAAGTGATGGATGGTCAGAGAGTCGTCATCGGCGGGATGCTCACGGAAAAAACGATCAAGTATACAAAAACAAACCAGACAATGGCATTTTTGACAATCGAAGATCTGGTTGGAACCGTGGAAGTGATCGTGTTTCCAAGGGATTATCAAAAGTACGCTCGTTTTCTGGAGGTGGATGAAAAATTGCTGATCTGTGGACGGGTAAATGCCGAGGAAGAGAAAAACGGAAAGCTCATCTGCGAAAAGATCGTACCATTTGATGATGTCCCGTGTGAATTGTGGTTGCAGTTTGCGGATAAGAATGTGTATGAACAGAAAGAGGCGGAGATTTTGCAGGAGTTGGCGGATTCGGACGGAAAGGACAGTGTCGTGTTTTATATTGCGGCAGAAAAAGCGATGAAACGACTGCCGCCAAGCCGAACGGTGAAGGCCGATCAGGCGCTTGTCAACAGTTTAACTAACATTCTGGGCGAAAATAATGTGAAAGTTGTAGAAAAGAATATTGCAATCATGGGAAAAAGAGATTAAAATAGAATAGGCTGCGGTAGTTGTGGAACTATCGCTTTTCTCTGACAGGGGGAGGATTCCTTTCCGGTTGGAGTGTTTGACACAGGCAGGAATACGGAAGTTAAGAAAACATTTAGGAGGTTATAAAAATGGCAAACGACATTCAGACAATTGGTGTATTGACAAGTGGTGGAGATGCTCCGGGAATGAACGCAGCGATTCGTGCGGTTGTTCGTCAGGCATTGGCAAAAGGAAAAAAAGTAAAAGGTATCAAGAGAGGATATGCAGGACTTCTGCAGGAAGAGATCGTGGATATGGAAGCGAAAGACGTATCCGATATCATCCAGCGCGGTGGTACGATCTTACAGACGGCTCGTTGTATGGAATTTACAACACCGGAAGGACAGCAGAAAGGTGCAGAAATCTGTAGAAAACACGGAATTGACGGAATCATCGTTATCGGTGGTGACGGTTCTTTCCAGGGTGCACAGAAACTGGCAAATCTCGGAATCAATACAATCGGTCTGCCGGGTACCATTGACCTTGATATTGCTTGTACCGAATACACGATCGGATTCGACACAGCAGTCAATACTGCAATGGAAGCAATTGATAAAGTACGTGATACTTCTACTTCTCATGAAAGATGTTCCATCATCGAAGTTATGGGACGTGGAGCAGGATACATCGCTTTGTGGTGTGGTATCGCAAATGGTGCAGAGGATATTCTGATTCCGGAAAAATATGACTTTGATGAGCAGAAGTTAGTAAATAAAGTCATCGACAATCGTAGAAAAGGTAAGAAACACCATATCATCATCAATGCCGAGGGTATCGGACATTCGACTAGTATGGCAAAGAGAATCGAAGCTGCTACAGGAGTTGAGACAAGAGCGACCATCTTAGGCCATATGCAGCGTGGTGGAAGCCCGACGGCAAAAGACCGTGTTTACGCATCTACCATGGGTGCGCTGGCAGTCGATCTGTTATGCGAAGGAAAATCCAACCGTGTTGTTGGATATCGTCAGGGCGAGTTCGTTGATTTTGATATCAATGAAGCACTGGCAATGCAGAAGAATATTGACGAGTATCAGTACAACATCTGCTACACATTATCAAACTAAAGGAATTTGTTTTATGATCACGAGTACGTCGAATAATCAGATGAAGACGATCGTACAGTTAAATAAAAAGGCAAAAACGCGCAGGCAACTGGGCGTTTTTGTTGTGGAAGGAATTCGGATGTTCCAGGAGGCTCCGAAGGACTGGGTGGAAAAAATTTATGTCTCAGAGCATTTTTTGTCGGAGGCTTCTCACGCGAGGCTGCTTCAGGGAAGAGATTATGAAGTGGTTTCAGATGCGGTATTTGCATCCGTATCTGATACACAAACCCCGCAGGGAATCCTGTGTCTGGTGAAAATGCCGTCGTATCCGTTTGAAGCATTGCTTGCAGGAGAACGGACGCATCTTTTGGTGCTGGAGGATATTCAGGACCCGGGGAATCTGGGAACGATGTTTCGAACCGGAGAAGGTGCGGGTGCGACAGGCATTATCATGAGTCGCAATACCGTAGACATCTGGAACCCGAAGACGATCCGCTCCACGATGGGAAGTATCTATCGGATGCCATTTTATATTTCTGAGGATTTAAATCGTACGATCGCACAGTTAAAAGAAACAGGCATTCATACCTATGCGGCCCACCTGAAGGGAACCGAGATGTATGATGCCTTTGATTACACAACACCGACTGCGTTTCTCATTGGAAATGAGGGAAACGGGCTACGGGCGGAAACGGCAGATTTGGCGGATACCTATATCCGAATCCCGATGGAGGGACAGGTCGAGTCGCTGAATGCAGCAATCGCAGCGACATTGTTGATGTATGAAACGAACCGTCAGAGACGGCAGAAATAAGATGCACGCGTATGGTTCTGTTCACATGTTTTTTCAACTCGTACGCTCAGAAAGTCTGTCCACAGGTTCTTCACACGGACCCGTCCGAAAAAACACGACTCCTGCTCCGGCGAGCTAAGTTCTAAGAGTTTCTAAGACTCTCAGGATAGCCTTCGAGCCTAAGAAACTCTAAGAACTTCACCTACACCCGGCGAAATGTTTTTTCAGAGGGGTCCCGTGTGAAGAACCTGTGGACAGACTTTCTGAGCTGTGAACTGGAAACGGCGTGTGAACAGTAACCGCGTATGTTTGAGAAAGCTTTTATATGCAGCAGGACGTTGCAAATTAGGGAAGCGCTCAGACACAGCAGACACAACGTGCATTGGAAAAATCAAAGGAAGGTGGTTGCGTCTTCCTCAATGATCTGGATTTCCAGATAATCAAATGGAATTTCTTCGATAAAGCTGTCCTGGTAGAATCGCGCTTTTGCATGGCGTTTGAAATCATTCACACAAGGGTCTAACCAAAGCGGATTTGCCAGATCAAATTCTTCGCAGACGCGCTCTAATGCGTGAAATACCTTATGTGTGCGGGTATCTTCGCTTGCATCTTCTATCACAGTATCTTTTATCATACGATTACTCTTAAATTCTTTTGCCCATAAGCGAAACATGGAGGTACTCCTTTCTTTTAATGTACGCTTGCGTACATTTTATGGCGTTACTATACCATTTCATTAAACAGATGTAAAGAATCTATTTTAGAAAATTCTGATTTGTCTGGCCACCCACTACTTTATTGGCCCCACTACCTTTTGGGGAGTTTGACGAAAAATATCTCAACCGGGGGAGTCCCTATGCCGGAAACGTCCGTATGATGTAGCACCAAATGTAGATAACACAGGTGATGGGAACGCAAGTCGGCCATGGTTTCGAATCTTTTAGTCGTTTTCAGCCAGCCAATAAGAGGCATTCTCGCGCTCTAAGATATGTTCGCTGATCATATCGCGTCGGAGCGTGCAAAAATCATCGTGATAATCGGCGATGATCAGATTGACCTCCCGTTCGGTATAGGTTTTTCCTTTTTCAAATGATTTTGCGATCTCTTCGAGAACAATGCGTTCTTTTTTTCGCTGGGACGGGATGGATTTTAGTTTTCCATATTCAAAAAAAGCATCCAGCACTTTTTGGCGGTAGGCGTCTTCCCGTTCTTTTTGCATCTTTGATTCGGAAGACTCTTCGCTGATGATGTCGATGATGCGTGTACAGAACAGTTCTTTTCGAAGGGAATACATCGTGTAGTACTGATCTTTGTAAGAAGTCACGGCGTTGGCATCTTCTAGTTTCTTTAGGTGAAACGAGATGGTAGGCGGGGTTAAATTCAGCCGTTCGGCTAATCGCTCTACATACATATCCTCCTGCATCAGAGATTTTAAAATCTGAAGTCTGGACTGATCGGCCAGACACTTAAACAACCGTATGGCTTCTTGATCCGTCATCCTGCATTCACCTCCGAAAGGTTCTGATACACCTCCATAATGTGCTTTGCGGTTTCTAGCTTTGTGGATTCGATTAAAATCTTTTTGGCATCCTGATGTTCGGTTGCCGCATCATAAGAAATTTTCCAATTCTTCGGTACGCTCTTTGCTTTTTCGAGAAAAAATGTTTCTGCATCTGTTTCATTTGCGCCATCTTTTTGTGACTGCTTTAAGGCTGTCTGGTACAAGATACCAAAAATCTGATAAATGTTGGCTTCAATCTTACAGAGGTTTGCCTCGTCTTTTCGGTTCTGCGCGATCAGATCCTGCTCTTTTTTTTCACAAGTCTGTATTTCAATCTCTAAGAAAGTAGTAAATTCTTTGCTTTTCTCCATAATTTTCACTCCTTTAATTTGATATTCATCTAATCAGTTACAACTATTATTATAAATATCTTCTTAAAAAAGTCAATCTATTTTTACAACAATCTAATCAAAAAACGTAGCTTTATTCTTGTGTATTTACGCTTTATATGGGCATAAGTCTTTGCGAGCTCTACTTTATTGGCCTCCCACTACATTTTCGCGGCCACCACTTTTTGGGCACTTTGCCGAAAAATATCTCAACCGAGGGGGATTTCCTACGCGGACGTTTCCAGTATCCGGCAGGAGGCAAGGGCGGGGTGGCTGAAACAAAAGTGGCTAGACAGAAA
>JBJENW010000219.1:0-1964 GCA_051880395.1 Lachnospiraceae bacterium
TATGTTTATTGAAACAATTAAAAATAATGGTAAACCATATTTGAGGTTAGTACACGCTGTTAGAAAACCTAATAAAAATGGTGATATGGTATCCACTAAAAAAGTTATTCTTAACATAGGCCCGGTTGATCGTTTTGACGATGGTCAGCCCGACTATGTTGACCGTTTAAAGAAATCTTTCAAAGCCGGCAACCCTCTTATCCCAGAACTCCTTCCCTACTGTGAAGAACAACGTCCGGTTGAAAAGTATCAATTCTCTTTTTTGGAAGGAAGCCCTGATTGTTTCGGTCATCCAAAACTTTTTTCTCATATCCTTTTAGAAAAGATTTTAGAGGAACTGGGGATCAATTCCTTTTTTTCTTCATACAAGAGATTTACCAAAATCAAATATGATGTGTATGGATTTGCAAAACTTTTAATTTTCGGGCGTTTTTTAAATCCCGCTTCAAAACGCGCAACCCTTCAGCAGAACAATGATTACTTTGAACCTGTCCTGAATGAAGGGTTCAATCCGGATAACGTTTATGACACCCTTACTTTTATCGCTGATAACAAAGACAAAATCATCCGCCGTCTAAATACAAACCTTGTAAAAAAAGCACACCGTTCTCCCCAGATCATTTACTATGATGTCACAAACTTCTATTTCGAAACGGAAGAACCGGACGATGATATGCTAGATGAAGATGGCAATGTACTTGAAAAAGGGATCCGTAAACTTGGGGTATGCAAAGAAGAGAGAAAACTTCCCATTGTTCAGATGGGGCTATTTATGGATGATAACGGCATTCCCATTGCTGTCGAGTCTTTTCCAGGCAACACTCTAGACCATTTGACACTGCTCCCTTCCCTGAAGAAGAATATCGATGCTCTAGACTTTTCACGATTCATTCTTATTGCTGATCGCGGCATCTGCAACTACAAAAATCTGCTTCATGTTCTGGATGCCGGAAACGGATATATCGTTTCTAAAAGTTTACTTAAAAGCACGAAAGCAGAACAGGCATGGACTTATAGCGCTGACGATTACATTTACACAAGTAAAAATTTTAAATACAAATCCAGAATCATGAAACGAACCATTAAAGATGAAAACGGCAACAAACGTACGATTGAAGAAAAAGTTGTTGTTTACTGGAGTAAAAAGTTTCATGACAGATGTGTACATGAAAACCAGAGTTTTCTGGAGTTTCTGAAGAAACTGGAAGAATCTCCGGAAAATTTCCGAATCACCTCTCTCCAGTCCAAAAGTCTGAAAAGATTCATTAAAAAGGACTGTGTAAACAAAAAGACAGGCGAACTCATTAATTCATCTGAAATCAAGCCTCTTATTGATTTTGATAAGGTTAATGAATACAAAAACAGTATGGGATACTATCAGATTGTATCTTCCGAATTAACCATGGAACCGCTGGAAATCATCGAAAAATATCACGGACTTACCCAGATAGAGGACCAGTTCAGAGTTATGAAAAGTGATCTGGAAACACGTCCGATATTTGTCCGTACCAAAGAACACATTGAAGCTCATTTGATGATTTGTACAATTTCACTGATTATTATGAGAATTATCCAGAAAAGGATTATCGATTCCGGACTGGTCGAAACCGACAGTGACGCATACTGGAGCACAGGCTTAAATGCACATCGAATACAGGAAGCACTAAATAAATGGAAAGTGGATTTTCTTCCGGGGGGTTATTACAGATTTATGGATATTGATGACCCGGATTTGAAACTCATTCTGGACGCTTTTGAAATAGAAATTCCTGCAAAACTATACAGAAGAGGAGAGTTAAAAAGCATAAAATCCAGTCTATCAATTTTCAAATAGGTACTTAAATGTAGGTATATAATCTCAAAATTCACAAAATACTGTAAATTCAAGAAAAACCGCATATTTATAGTGTAGAACGGAGTCCTAAAGGGCTCCGTCTTGACTTTACAAGTGGCAAACTCGGGTT
>JBJENW010000220.1:0-54103 GCA_051880395.1 Lachnospiraceae bacterium
AAGGAATCCCCAGGCTGAGATCTGTTTCGCCAAGCCACCCCCAAAGAGTGGTGGAATTGATAATGTTTCGGGTAGCCGATAAAGTAGTGGTTGTAACGCTTACGCACATATAAAGCGTAATAGCAGAGAATGTAGTAAATTTGTCGGATTGCCTATAACAGAAAAAAATAGTAAACTAAAATTGAAACAAAAAACTACTAGAGTGCAATTACAGAGAGAACCATTACATAGAACATCATTAAGATTCGAGGGATATGAGATGAAACATGAAATGAATGAAAAAAATGCAGCTTTAGAAATAAATCGATTGAATTCTGAGCGTGCAGAAGCGCTTTGGCAGGAAAAGAATGCTTTAGAAGAAGAAAAAAGAGAAATTGCAGAGCAAAAACGTGAGCTGGAGCGTGAGCGATTAGATTTTGCAAGAAAACAGGAAATAGAACAGCAGCATCGTGATCAGGAAAAGAAGTTGTTTGAAATGAAGTGGAAAATACTGGAGTCTGAGCTGCGTAAAGTAGCAGAAGAAAAAGAACAGATGGAGAACAAACGTGCATCGTTTGAACGGGAAGAAGAAGAATATCGCAGTCGCCAGAATCGTCAGTATGATCGTACTGTTGAGAATGTAGTATTCTTTAAAGGTGTGGACAACGAACTGGCACTGAAAAAGAGGTATCGCGATTTGATCAAGATTTTTCATCCAGATAATCTGGCCGGAGATACCAATACCATTCAAATGATCAATCAGGAATATGATCAGATGAAGCGTAGTTTATGTATATAAAAAGAAAGCTGTGTGGCAAAATTTGTGTCACATGGCTTTTTTACATTTACCCTGGTTACTGTTCACACGCTGTTTTCAATTCACAGCTCAGAAAGTCTGTCTGTGTGAAGCATCTGCTGACAGACTTTCTGAACGCCCGGTTTTGGAAAACGAGTGAACAGCAACTTAATCCTGCGATTCATGTGAGGTTAAAATCGTTCACAGTTGCGCGATGAAAAAAATTGTGTTACTATGTTACAGATACAGGATGGCAACGGTTGTGTGATGCCGAAAGAGAAAGAGGTAGAAAGATGAAATGGAATAAATTTACCATAAAAACGACGACGGAAGCAGAAGACTTTTTGAGCGTTATGCTGGATGAAATTGGAATAGAAGGAATTGAAATCGAGGATAATGTTCCTTTGACAGAAGAAGATCAGTCTGCAATGTTTATCGATTTTCCACCGGAGCTGCCACCGGACGACGGAATCAGTTATGTCAGTTTTTATCTGGATGCAGCCGAAGATTATACAGAAAAACTAAAACAGGTGCGAATCGGGATTGAAGAACAGAGAAAATTTGTGGATGTAGGTGAGGGAACGATCACAACCAGTCAGACAGAAGATATCGACTGGATCAATAACTGGAAACAGTTCTTTTCCTCTTTTACCATTGATGATATTTTGATCAAGCCGACATGGGAACCTTTGAAAGAAGAGGATCGTGATAAATTTTTGATCGAGATCGATCCGGGAATTTCATTTGGAACCGGAAAGCATGAAACGACGCAGCTTTGTATCCGACAGCTGGACAAATATATGAAAAAAACAAAAAACCCGGAGGTGCTTGATGTTGGATGTGGAAGCGGTATTTTATCGATTGTTGCATTAAAACTTGGAGCCTCACATGTTGTGGGAACGGATTTGGATGAGAATTGTATGACATCTACACATGAAAATATGGAAGTAAATCATTTAGATGATTCTCTGGGTGAATTTTACGTCGGAAATCTGATCGATGACAAAAATCTTCAGGAGCAGGTCGGTACAGAACGATTTGACATCGTGGTAGCCAATATTTTGGCGGATGTTATCATTCCGATGGCACCGGTAATTCCGGCACGGTTGAAAAAGGGCGGTATTTTTATTACATCCGGTATTATTGATTTTAAAGAGGATGCGGTAAAGGAAGCAATCGAGGCAGCAGGAATGGAAATTTTAGAGATCAATCATCAGGGCGAATGGGTAAACATTACAGCCCGGAAAAATTAATGCAGAGGGACGATCATGCATCAATTTTTTGTAGAAAACGAACAAATATCAGAAAAAACGGTACAGATTACAGGAAAAGACGTAAATCATATTTGTAATGTCCTCCGGATGCAGGAAGGCGAACAGATTCGTGTCAGTGATCCACAAGGGATGGATTACTTTTGTCATATTACACAATTGGGAAAAGAAAAAGTGGTAGCTGAAATCGACCGCGTGCAGGAAGAGGGAAGCGAATTGCCAGGACGAATTTATCTTTTTCAGGGGCTTCCGAAAAGTGATAAAATGGAATGGATCATTCAAAAGGCAGTAGAACTAGGTGTGTATGCAGTAATCCCGGTGACTATGAAAAATTCTGTCGTTCGGCTGGATGCAAAAAAAGCGCAGGCGAAACAGAAACGTTGGCAGGCAATCAGCGAGAGTGCAGCGAAACAGTCGAAAAGAAGCAGAATACCGGAAATTGGACCGGTGATGACGTTTTCCCAGGCGCTCGCATTTGCAAAAGAACAATGTGAAATCTGTCTGATTCCATACGAAAATGAGCGTGGGATGCGGGCAACGGAGGAAGCTTTACAGAAAGCGTGCAAAAAGAAATCCGTCGCTGTTTTTATTGGTCCGGAGGGAGGATTTGACCCGAAGGAAATTGCAATGGCACAAGATACAGCAAATTTAATCTCGCTTGGGCGGCGGATTTTGCGCACGGAGACAGCAGGGCTTACGATGCTGTCACTTTTGATGGTCCGAATGGAATTAGAACAAGAACAAGAACGAGGAGGAAACAATGGAAGCATATCTGGATAATTCCGCGACAACAAGATGTTCGCAGACGGTCGTTGAATTAATGACAAAATTACTGCTTACGGATTATGGAAATCCTTCCGCACTGCATACAAAGGGCAGTGATGCAGAAACATATATAAAGCACGCACGCGAGCAGATTGCAAAAACGATGAAAGTATCTGAAAAAGAAATTTTGTTTACGTCGGGTGGGACGGAATCCAATAATCTCGCATTGATCGGGACAGCATTTGCGAATCAAAGACGTGGAAAACATATTATCACGACAGCCATCGAGCATGCTTCTATCAATGCACCACTGCAGTTTTTGGAAGAAAACGGATATGACGTGACTTATCTGCCGGTCGATCATACAGGCGAAATTTTTTTGCAAAGTCTGGCAGATGCGATTCGGGAAGATACCATACTGGTATCTTTGATGTATGTGAATAATGAGATCGGTGCAGTAGAACCAATCGCAGAGGCAGGGGCATTGATCAAAGAAAAAAATCCGAATATTGTTTTTCATGTAGATGCGATTCAGGCATACGGAAAATTTAGAATATACCCGAAAAAATGCGGAATTGATCTGCTTTCTGTGAGTGGACATAAAATTCATGGACCAAAGGGAAGTGGATTTTTATATATCAAAGAAAAAACAAAGATCAAACCGATCATTTTTGGCGGCGGTCAGCAGAAAAATATGCGTTCCGGAACGGAAAATGTACCGGCATATGCAGGATTAGGGCAGGCGGCTGAAGAAATTTATACGGATTTCGAACAAAAACAAGAAAAACTATATGCATTAAAAGAGCAATTTATCCGGGAAGTCACACAGATTGAAGGAATCACGATCAATGGAAAAACAGGACGGGATAGTGCACCACATATTGTCAGTGTCAGTGTAGACGGTGTGCGTGCGGAAGTGCTTCTTCATGCGTTAGAAGACCGTGGTGTGTTTGTATCTGCGGGTTCTGCCTGTTCTTCGAATAAACCGGCGATCAGTTCGACGCTGAAAAGTATCGAGGTCGCACCGAAACTTTTGGATTCGACGATTCGTTTCAGTTTTAGTATGTATACGACGCCGGAGGAAATCTTGTATGCAGTAGAACAGATGAAAGCATTGATTCCGATGCTTCGCAAATATACCAGACATTAAATGGAGGAAATTATGTATCAGGCATTTTTGATTAAATATGCAGAAATTGCAATTAAGGGAAAAAACCGGTACCTGTTTGAAGAGGCACTGGTGCATCAGATTGAAACAGCATTGCGGGATGTGGAAGGAAATTTTCGCGTCTGGAGAGAACAGGGACGTATTTATGTGGCAGCGGATGGCGCATTTGACTATGAGGATGCAGTCGAACAATTAAAACATGTGTTCGGAATTGTCTACATTTGTCCGGTTATTTTGACAGAGGACGAAGGATTTGATAAGCTGGCAGAGAAAGTTATTGCGCATATCGATGCAGTATATAAAGAAAAAAATTTCAGTTTTAAAGTGAATGCGCGTCGTGCACGCAAAAACTATCCATTAAATTCAATGGAAATCAATATGGCTTTGGGAGAAAAGATTCTGGAAGCATTCCCGACGCTGCACGTGGATGTGCACAAACCGGATGTGATGATCTACATTGAAGTGCGTAATGAGATCAACATTTATTCCGAAGAAATTCCGGGACCGGGCGGTATGCCGGTTGGGACGAACGGAAGAGCAATGCTTTTACTTTCCGGGGGAATTGACAGTCCGGTGGCAGGTTATATGATTGCAAAACGTGGTGTTGCAATTGACGCGACGTATTTCCATGCACCGCCGTATACGAGTGAGCGTGCAAAACAGAAAGTCGTGGATTTGGCGAAGATCATTTCGAAATATACAGGTCCAATCCGTTTGCATGTTGTGAATTTTACGGATATTCAGCTCTACATTTATGAAAAATGTCCGCACGACGAATTGACGATTATTATGCGTCGGTATATGATGCGTATTGCAGAACATTTTGCAAAACAAAACGACGGATTAGGATTGATCACAGGGGAGAGCATCGGGCAGGTGGCTAGTCAGACGATGCAGTCTTTGGCAGCGACAAATGATGTCTGCACGCTACCGGTTTATCGTCCGTTGATCGGATTTGACAAACAGGAGATCATTAGCGTGGCAGAAAAGATTGATACGTATGAAACTTCCATTCTGCCGTTTGAAGATTGTTGTACGATTTTTGTGGCAAAGCATCCGGTTACAAAACCGAATATCAATGCAATCCGTCGCTCGGAATTGAAACTACAGGAAAAAATTGAAGAATTGTATCAGACGGCGATTGATACGACAGAAGTGATTTTGATCGAACCGTAAAAGAAAAAACGTTATAGGAAATGAATTGTTTCCTATAACGAAAAAAGGGATACGCGTTTGCGACATCCCCCCCAAACCATTACAAGTAATTAAACGAGGTATGGTTTCAAAACTTCCATGATCTCTTTGGCTTCTGCCTCAGAATCAGTGTGAATGGCAAGATCAATCGGTTTTGATAAGTCAAGACTGAAAATACCCATAATGGATTTTGCGTCGATGACATATCTACCAGAGATCAGATCGAAGTCAAATTCGAACTGTGTAATCGCATTAACGAATGCTTTTACCTTGTCAATAGAGTTTAAAGAAATCTGAACTGTTTTCATAGTAAAACCTCCTTGATAGTAAAATACTTGTTCTCTTTAATAGTAACGTTTTTATAAAGAAAAGTCAATAAAAAGTGAAGGGAAAATCAATGAAAAAAGCAGCATTACATAATTTGGGTTGTAAAGTAAATGCGTACGAAACGGAAGCGATGCAACAGATCCTGGAAAACGGTGGTTACGAGATTGTTCCGTTTCAGGAAAAAGCGGATGTTTACGTGATCAATACGTGTTCTGTGACAAATGTGGCGGATCGAAAATCACGCCAGATGATCCATCAGGCGCGTAAGAGAAATCCACGGGCAATTGTCGTTGCAGCGGGATGTTATGTACAGACCGCCGAAGAAAAAATAAAGGATGAAGGAGCGGTAGATATCGTTCTCGGAAATAATCAAAAACACGAATTGCTCGATCGGATCGACGCATTTGAGCGGACACATCAAAGAGAAGACCACATCGGAAAAATAAATTATCTTCAACCGTATGAAGAATTAAAATTAGAAAAAACAGCAGAGCATACAAGAGCATTCATTAAGGTACAGGACGGATGCAACCAATTTTGTACGTATTGCATCATACCGTATGCAAGAGGAAGAGTACGAAGTAGAAAAAAAGCGGATGTTGTGCAGGAGATTCGGAATTTGGCAAAAACTGGTTATAAAGAAGTTGTTCTGACAGGAATCCATCTAAGCTCCTATGGGGTAGATCAGCCGCAGGAGGGGAATCTGCTTTCCTTGATTCAGAGTGTGCATGAGATTGAAGGAATTGAGCGAATCCGTCTTGGTTCCTTAGAACCACGGATCGTGACGGAAGAGTTTGCGCGCCAGCTGGCAGATATGCCCAAAATCTGCCCGCATTTTCATCTTTCCCTGCAAAGTGGATGCAATGAGACACTAAAACGCATGAACAGACAGTACGACACGAAAGAATATGAAAAAGGCTGCGAGGTGCTTCGCAAATATTTTTCACATCCTGCGATTACAACAGATGTCATTGTAGGATTCCCAGGAGAAACAGAGGAAGAATTTGCAGTTACCAAGGCGTTTTTACAGAGAATCCATTTTTACGAAATGCATATTTTTAAATATTCCATCCGGAAAGGAACGAAAGCGGCAGTTATGCCAAATCAAGTTCCGGAACCAGTAAAAACAGCAAGAAGTGCCGTACTTCTGGAAGAAGAAAAGAGAATGTCAGAAGAATTTCGTTCGTTTTATATCGGAAAAGAAGTGGAAGTGCTATTGGAGGAACATGTGGAGATGGATGGAAGTTTCTATGAAACCGGATTTACAAAAGAATATGTAAAGGTGGCACGAAAAGTAACAAGTGTAGAAACATCCTGCGCAAATCGGCTTGTAACAGGAAAAATCATAGGAAAAATCACAGATACGTTATTGTTGATGGAATAAGAGTTGAAATTTTTGGGAAGATAGGGTAAAATAAGAAAAGAAATTGCTTTTTGCAAATAGAAAAACGATTGGTTTTTAAAAACAGAAGAGCAGAATGAGGGCGTGAAAAATGCAGGAAAATAAGAATAACACACAATATTTTAAAGTAGAAAAAGAACCGGAGATCAGTGTACGTGATGTATTGAAAGTGGTATATAATGCATTGTCAGAGAAAGGATATAATCCGGTCAATCAGATTGTTGGGTATATTATGTCAGGGGATCCGACTTATATCACAAGTCATAATAATGCCAGAAGTCTGATCATGAAAGTAGAGCGAGATGAGCTCGTAGAAGAGATTTTGAAAGAGTATATTAAGACCCTTTAATATACGGACGGAGGAAAGTATGCGTATTTTAGGTCTTGATTTTGGGTCAAAAACAGTAGGCGTCGCAGTGAGCGATGCCTTGCTTTTGACGGCACAGGGTGTAGAAATCATTCGGCGGGACAAACCGGGAAAATTAAGAAAAACGCTTGCACGGATCGAGGAACTGATTCTGCAGTATGATGTAGAGAAAATCGTGCTCGGTTATCCTAAAAATATGAATAACACCGAGGGTGAACGCTGTGAGAAAACAAAGGAATTCCAGGAAATGTTAGAAAGAAGAACAGAGCTTCCGATAATTTTATGGGATGAGCGTCTGACAACCGTTGCGGCGGATCGTGCCATGATCGAAGGCGATATTCGCAGAGAAGATCGCAAGCAATATGTGGATAAGCTGGCAGCAGTTTTTATTTTACAAGGATATCTGGATTCTCTTGCAGTGCAGAAAACAGAATAATAGAGAGAAACACAGACAGGGAGTTAGCAAAATAATGGAGAAAGTAAAATTTGAAGATCCACAGACTGGAGATGTTGTGGAATTTTATGTATTGGAGCAGACTTCGATCAATGGAGCAGAATATCTTCTGGTAACAGAAAAAGAAGAAGGTGACTGTGAGGCATATATCCTGCGGGCACTTCTGGCGGATACACAAGAGGAGGTATCCTATGTTATGGTGGAAGATGATGCAGAACTGGAAGCAGTTTCCGGTATTTTTGAAGAGATGTTAGAAGATGTAGATTTTGAAAAATAAAGACGAATATGACTTTTGAGTGGAATGATATTCCGATCGAAAGATATATAAATAGATATAATAATAAATTGGATGACAGATGTTCTGAAAAATGGAAATCTTGATAAAATAACCAAAAAAGGACCTGCTGTAGGTGTGCGGCTCATGAAAGACTGGAAATAGCATGAGCAGTCGAAGCAAGAGACAGAAGGAAGCGTTTTGGTGATTTTATGATACATTTTTTCGGGGGAAAGTCTGTCTAAAATGTATGGAGGTAAACAATTGAAGAAAAAAGAAGTGGAACCAACGTCAAAGTTAAAAATTATTCCGTTAGGGGGATTAGAGCAGATTGGTATGAATATCACTGCGTTTGAGTATGAAGACAGCATTATCGTGGTGGATTGTGGATTGTCCTTTCCGGAGGATGAGATGTTAGGAATCGATTTAGTCATTCCGGATATCACTTATTTGAAAAATAATGCGGACCGTGTGAAAGGATTTTTTATCACACACGGACATGAAGATCATATCGGTGCGATTCCATATGTGTTAAAGGAGATCAACGTGCCGATTTATTCGACAAAGTTGACAAACGGTATTATTGAACACAAATTAAAAGAGCATAATATGTTGACAAAAGTGAAACGAAAGGTCGTAAAATATGGACAGCATATTAATCTTGGATGTTTCCGGGTTGAATTTATTCGCACCAATCACAGCATTCAGGGAGCAGCAGCTCTTGCAATCTATTCACCGGCCGGAATCGTTGTGCATACTGGAGATTTTAAAGTGGATTACACACCGGTATTTGGCGACGCTATTGATTTGCAACGCTTTGGCGAGATTGGGAAAAAAGGAGTACTGGCATTGATGTGCGACAGTACAAACGCAGAGCGACAGGGATTTACAATGTCGGAAAAGACAGTCGGAAAAACATTTGATAATATTTTTGCGGATCATCAAAACACACGAATTATCGTGGCTACGTTTGCATCAAATGTAGATCGTGTGCAGCAGATCATCAACACGGCGTACAAGTATAATCGAAAAGTTGTCATTGAAGGACGCAGTATGGTAAATATTATCTCCACGGCGCAGGAGCTTGGGTATATCAATATTCCGGACGGAACACTGATCGATATCGAACAGTTGAAAAATTATCCGGATGAGAAAACCGTTTTGATCACAACTGGAAGCCAGGGTGAGTCTATGGCGGCATTGTCAAGAATGGCATCCGGTGTGCACAAAAAAGTGACGATCAAGCCGAACGATACGATTATTTTAAGTTCGAATCCGATTCCTGGAAATGAAAAGGCAGTATCGAAAATCATCAATGAACTTTCCATGAAAGGTGCAGAGGTAATTTTCCAGGATACGCACGTATCCGGACATGCCTGCCAGGAAGAAATTAAATTGATTTATTCTCTGGTTCATCCGAAATATGCGATTCCGGTGCATGGAGAGTATCGACATTTGAAAGCACAGGCAAAAATTGCAGAAGAGTTGGGGATTCAGAAGGATAATATTTTTATACTTACATCCGGAGATGTTCTGGAATTGGATGAAAATGCAGCGGAAGTGACAGGACATGTTCCTTGCGGAGATGTCTTTGTGGATGGTCTGGGTGTCGGCGATGTTGGAAATATCGTATTGCGTGACCGCCAGCATCTTGCGGAAGACGGAATCATCATCGTTGTACTGACATTGGAGGGATATTCCGGACAGGTTTTGGCAGGACCGGATATCGTATCCCGTGGATTTGTCTATGTGCGTGGTTCGGAAAGCCTGATGGATGAGGCAAAGAAAAATTTAGAGGAAACCGTTGCACACTGCATGGAAAAGAACATTACAGACTGGGGTAAGATCAAATCAGAGATCAAGGATTCTCTAGGTGAGTTTGTTTGGAAAAAGACAAAGAGAAGACCGATGATCATGCCAATAATAATGGAAGTGTAGATGATTATGGAAGAGATCAATGCAAAATTAGAAGAATTATTGCAAGTAATAAAATCGAGTCCGGAATATCGTGCGTATCGTGAAGCGTATGAAAAGATACATGCTTATCCGGAAATAGAACGCGAAGTCAATGAATTTCGAAAAAGAAATTTTGAGATTCAACAGCAGCCGACAGAACAGATTTATGATTCCATGTTGCAGCTTCAGGAGGAATATGCACCGTTGCGCAGAAACTCTATCGTAGAAGAATATCTGAATGCAGAACTTACAATCTGTCGCATGGTACAGGATATCAACTGGAAAATTATTCGAGCAATTGAGTTTGAATTGGGATTTGAGGAAAAATAAATGAAAAAAAAGCGTATGCGTGCAAGCAGAATTGTCCTACAGATTGTCAGCATCAGCTTTTCTATGTTAATGCTTTTGCTGGCAGCGGTAGGGGTATATGAAGTGGGAAAAAATTCATATCAGTTCGGATATCGTGTCTTTACAGAAGAAGCGGTGGATGATGCGCCGGGAACGGATGTGCTGGTTCGGGTGAAAAAGGATATGTCCGATTACGAATTGGCACAGATCATGGAACGAAAACATCTGGTGAAAAGCGCGAATCTTTTCTTCGTACAGTTAAAATTATCTTCGAAGATAAAGAAGGTTGAGGCAGGCACGTATACGCTAAATACGTCAATGGATGTAGAAAAAATGATGGATATATTTGCAAAAGTGGATGAGAAAGAGAAAACATCAAAAGCAGAGAAATAGGAGTAAAAAGTGGTAGTAGAGGAAAGAATGGTTGCGTATATCAATTCACTTGATCGGGGTAATGCGGACTTATTAAATCAAATAGAAAAAGAGGCACATGCGAATGATGTGCCGATCATTCGGAGAGAAATGCAGAGCTTTTTAAAAATGCTGCTGGCCATCAAAAAGCCGGCGGCTGTCCTTGAGGTGGGTACAGCTGTGGGTTTCTCTTCTCTTTTTATGGAAACATATAATCCTGTGGCCTGTCATATTACGACAATCGAGAATTATGAAAAGCGGATTCCGATTGCCCGTGCAAATTTTAAAAGAGCGGGGAAAGAAGACGCCATCACCCTGTTAGAGGGAGACGCGGCAGAAATTTTACCGACACTGACAGAAAGCTACGATTTCATTTTTATGGATGCTGCTAAGGGTCAGTATATCCACTTTTTGCCACAGGTACTTCGGTTGTTAAAAACGGATGGAATTCTGTTGACGGATAATGTGCTGCAGGATGGGGATATTTTAGAATCACGCTTTGCAGTGACGCGTAGGAATCGTACGATTCACAAACGAATGCGCGAGTACTTGTATGCATTGACACATGAGGATACATTGGTGACATCCGTTCTTCCGGTTGGAGACGGTGTGGCTGTCAGTGTAAAAAAATAGAACACACAGAAATCGGAAAGGAAGCGAAACATGAAAAAACCAGAATTATTAGTACCTGCCAGCAGTTTAGAGGTGCTGAAGGTTGCGGTTATGTATGGAGCAGATGCGGTCTATATTGGCGGGGAAGCATTTGGACTGCGTGCAAAAGCGAAAAACTTTTCTAAGGAAGATATGGCAGAGGGAATCGCGTTTGCGCACGCGCATAATGTAAAAGTATATGTGACAGCAAATATTCTTGCGCATAATGGGGATTTAGAAGGTGTGCGCAAATATTTTGAAGAATTAAAGGAAATCAAGCCAGATGCGCTGATCATTTCGGATCCAGCCATTTTTACGATTGCAGGAGAGGTTTGCCCGGAAATTGACCGACATGTCAGCACACAGGCAAACAACACGAATTATGGTACATTTTTGTTTTGGCACAAGTTAGGAGCCAAGCGCGTTGTGACAGCCAGAGAACTTTCGTTAAGAGAAATCCAGGAAATTCGGGCACATATCCCGGATGATCTTGAAATCGAGACGTTTATTCATGGAGCAATGTGCATTTCTTATTCCGGACGCTGCCTTTTGAGCAGCTTTCTTGCGGGAAGGGATGCAAACCGCGGGGCCTGTTCTCATCCGTGTCGTTGGAAGTATTCGATTGTGGAAGAAACCAGACCGGGCGAGTATATGCCGGTGTATGAAAATGAGCGCGGCACGTATATTTTTAACTCAAAAGACCTCTGTATGATCGAACATATTCCGGAATTAATAGAATCGGGTATTGACAGTTTCAAAATAGAGGGTAGAATGAAGACAGCACTATATGTTGCTACGGTAGCCAGAACCTACCGAAAAGCAATCGACGATTATTTAGAATCGCCAGAATTGTATCAGAAAAATCTGCCGTGGTACAAAGAGCAGATTTCGAATTGTACCTATCGTCAGTTCACAACCGGATTTTTCTTCGGAAAACCGGATCAAAATACACAGATTTATGATAATAACACTTACATCCGGGAGTATACGTATCTTGGGATTGTAGGAAAACCGAATGCAGAAGGATTGTATTGCATTGAGCAGCGCAATAAGTTTTCTGTTGGAGAAGAAATCGAAGTAATGAAGCCAGACGGAGAGAATCTGCAGGTAGTTGTGAAACGGATCGTGGATGAACAGGGAAATGATATGGAATCTGCGCCACATCCGAAACAGGTGTTGTTCCTGGATTTAGGACAGCCATTGGAGGAATTTGACATTTTAAGAAGAAAAGAAAAGGAGGAGTAACGTATGAAGAACGAAAAATATGTAGCATATGTCGGAACTTATACACATCAGAACAGCGTAGGAATTCATATTTTCGATTTGGATGTTGCAGGGGGATTTATGACGGAGCGAAAAGTAGTACCGATCAATAATCCGTCAGATCTGGTTATTTCCACAAGTGGAAAGTATTTGTATTCGATTGCCGATGAAGGTGTAGAGGCATTTCGAATCAAAGAAGACGGTGATCTGGAACCAATCAACAAAGAGTGGAACGGTGGTATGCGCGGCTGTGACGTATCAGTGGATTCAAAAGACCGGTATCTGTTCGTTGGCGGTTATCATGACGGACGTGTCAGCATGATGCATCTAAATGAAGATGGCAGTATCGGTACTGTGGCAGACGGTATCTTTCATAAGGGACTTGGTGTCGGTGTGGCAGACCGTGCGATGAATCCGCATGTAACCTGTATAAAATTGACGCCGGATGAAAAATATTTGTGTGCGGTAGACTGTGGACTGGATCAGGTAAAAATTTACCGTGTTGATTTTGAACGTGGAAAATTAAAACTGGCAGATATTCTGCGCTGTGATCTGGATTCCGCACCGCGTACGATTCGGTTTAGCGAGGACGGACGTTTCGCTTATGTACTGTGTGAAATTAAAAACAGTGTAGAGGTTTATGAATATCAGACAGGTGAGATCGCACCGGAGTTTAAACGGATTCAGTCTGTTTCTACACTTGGACCAAAAGAAAAAACACAGGATAGCGCAGCGTGTGCAATGGAGTTTTCGCCGGATGGAAATTATTTATTCTGCAGCAATACCGGTATCAATACAACGATGATTTATAAAGTAAATCAAAAAGACGGTACACTGAGCAGTTATTGTCATGCACCGATCAGCGGTGAATATCCAAAGGCATTGGCGGTTTATCCAGATGGAAAACATTTCATGACATTGAATCATGAGACGAATCAGATCTGCACATTTGTGATCAATACAGAAGGCGAGTATTTCCTCATTCACGGCAAACCGTTGAAGATTGAAACACCAAATAGTATTCAAATTCATAAATTAGGGTAAAAAGCAGCTGCATAGAAACGGAAACGTTTTTATGCAGCTGTTTTTTAAAGATATAATTTTTCGATGGAATCTAATTTTGCGCTCATATTTGCAAACAGTAAATCTACGATCGTTAAAGCAGCCATGGCTTCGACTACGACGACCGCACGTGGTACGATGATCGGATCGTGACGTCCTTTGATTGAAATTTCTATGTTCTCGCCGGATTTATTGACGGTCTGCTGGGTGGCACTGATGGAAGGTGTCGGTTTGAATGCCGCACGCAAAAAGATCGGGCTTCCGTCACTCATGCCGCCAAGCGTACCGCCGGAATGGTTGGTACGTTTTTTAATGGCGCCGGTTTCATCGTAATAAAAGCTGTCATTATTCGTAAGACCGGTTGCCTGTGCTACGTCAAATCCGTCTCCGATTTCAAATCCTTTTACTGCGCCGATGGAAAAAATAGCTTTTGCAAGGTTGGCGTCTAATTTATCAAAAACAGGTTCGCCGATGCCGGCCGGAACACCTGTGATCACACACTCCACGCAGCCGCCGGAAGAGTTTCCGTTTTGCATACAGGAATTTAAGTAGGCAGCCGCTTCTTCGGCCGCAGCTTTATCCGGCATATTTAACGTATTCTTTGTAATCTCTGAAACATCAAAGCGATCCGGATTGACACGGACCGGTCCGATGGAACTGGTATAGGTCAGAAATGAGATGCCAAGATGTGTTAATAATTTTTCAGCAATGGCACCGGCAGCTACACGGCCGATCGTCTCGCGGGCAGAGGAACGTCCGCCTCCGCGATAATCGCGAAATCCGTATTTTGCATCAAACGGATAATCTGCGTGACCTGGACGATAGTAGGATGCAATGTCGCTGTAGTCCTTTGAACGCTGATTTTTATTGTAGACGATCATGGAAATCGGGGTTCCGGTCGTTTTTCCTTCAAAGACGCCGGATAGGATTTCTACCGTATCGTCTTCTTTTCGCGGGGTGCTGTATATGGATTGCCCCGGTTTTCTGCGGTTTAAAAAAATCTGAATATCTGCTTCTTCTAACGCAAGACCGGCCGGAACACCGTCAACAACGACACCGATGCCGGTTCCATGGGATTCTCCCCATGTGGTAATGCGAAAATATGTTCCAAATGATGAACCTGCCATAGTTGTAATCCTCCTTATTTCTATCAATCAGACTTTTTCTATTATACAAAAGAACGGGGGGCAAAGCAACGATATTTTTTTTAACTTTACAAGAAAAGTTTCGGACGGTATAATGGGAAAGAATGAGTAAATAGTAAAATAGTTTGAAAGAGGAAAAAAGATGTATAAACTTTTGAAAACAGAAGGACGTGCAAAACGAGCCGAATTTCATACGGTGCATGGTGTGATTCAGACACCTGTGTTTATGAATGTTGGAACGATCGCTGCGATAAAGGGAGCTGTTTCTACAGAAGACCTAAAGCAGATCAAGACACAGGTGCAGTTGTCAAACACGTATCATTTACATGTGCGCCCAGGGGACGATGTGGTGTATAAGTTGGGTGGACTCCATAAATTTATGAATTGGGATAAACCGATTTTAACCGATTCTGGCGGTTTTCAGGTGTTTTCTCTTGCAAAACTCCGTCAGATCAAAGAAGAAGGTGTGTACTTTAATTCGCATATTGACGGGCATAAAATTTTTATGGGACCGGAAGAAAGCATGCAGATTCAGTCGCATTTGGCTTCGACGATCGCGATGGCATTTGATGAATGTCCAAGCAGTGTGGCAGACCGCAGTTATGTAGAAAATTCTGTAAACAGAACTACACGCTGGTTAGAACGTTGTAAAAAAGAAATGCAGAGGTTAAACAGTCTTCCGGAGACGATCAATCAAAATCAGTTGTTGTTCGGAATCAATCAGGGAGCCGTATTTGATGATATTCGTATTGAACATGCAAAACGCATTCGTGAACTGGGACTGGACGGTTATGCGATCGGAGGTCTTGCGGTCGGGGAATCGCATGAAGAAATGTATCACATTCTGGATGTGACTGTGCCGTATCTGCCACAGGACAAGCCGACATACCTGATGGGCGTGGGAACTCCGGCAAATATTTTAGAGGGCGTGGAGCGTGGTGTAGACTTTTTTGACTGTGTCTATCCGTCCAGAAATGGGCGACATGGTCATGTTTACACAAACCAAGGGAAATTGAATCTGTTTAACAAACAGTACGAGTTAGATGACCGTCCGATCGAGGAAGGATGTCAATGTCCGGCCTGTCAGCATTACAGTCGGGCATATATCCGTCATTTACTAAAGGCAAAGGAGATGCTTGGTATGCGCCTTTGTGTACTGCATAATTTATATTTTTATAATACGATGATGGAAGAAATACGGGAAGCGCTGGATGAGGGAAGATTTGCCTCTTATAAGGAGGAAAAACTGTACGGAATGCGCCAGATGGAAAAAGAGAAAATAAAAAAAATGTAAATTTGAGAAAAGGGCTTGATGAACAGGAAAGTTTTGTGTAGAATAGACAGGTGATTGAAAAACGGTGAGGCCGTTTGAAAGATTTAGGAGGAAAAAAGATGACAACAATTCTTGCATCCCAACAGGCATCCGGTGGCAGCAGCATGCTCATGATGATTTTATCCCTCGTGCTGATGTTTGCCTTGATGTATTTTATTATGATTCGTCCACAGCAGAAAGAGCAGAGAAAAAAGGAAACTATGCTTTCTGAACTGGCAGTAGGAGATACGATTCTTACAACCAGCGGATTTTATGGGACGATCATTGACATTGAAGATGACACGATCATCGTAGAATTCGGTAATAATAAAAACTGTCGAATTCCTATGCAGAAAGCAGCCGTTGCTATGTCTGAAAAACCAGAAGACGCAGTGAAAAAGAAAGAGCCTGCTAAAAAAGGAGAAAAGTAGAGACTGTGATGGAAAAGGAAACGCTCCGTAAAATTATTTACAAGGAGGGTTTCCTTTTTTAAAAAATAAAATATATTTATAAAAATGATAGAATCTATAAACACAGGTTATTTTCGCTATGAAAAAGAAAAATAGGATTTTCGGTTGAAATATGCATATTTAAGGTTGAAATATGCACATTGATGTTATATGATATTGTATAACGGTTGTTTTTCTAAGGTTTTATAACCCTATGAAAAATATAGGAAAAGAGAAAGATTAGAAAGGTGATGAAACATGAATTATCATGTAGGAGTCATTTCTGGTGACGGAATCGGACCAGAAATCGTAACAGAAGCGAAAAAAGTATTAGATCAAGTGGGCGAGAAATTCGGTCATACATTTGAATATCAGGAGATTCTGATGGGAGGCTGTTCCATCGATGCGACAGGTGTTCCATTGACGGATGAGGCGATCGCGCAGGCAAAAGCATCGGATGCAGTCCTGATGGGATCCATTGGAGGAAATACAGCGACATCCCCGTGGTACCGCTTAGAACCTTCACTCCGTCCGGAAGCAGGATTATTAAAATTGCGGAAAGCATTAAATTTATTCGCAAATTTAAGACCGGCTTATCTGTATGAAGAGTTGAAAGAAGCATGTCCGCTTCGAGATGAGATTATCGGAGATGGATTCGATATGATGATCATGCGGGAACTGACCGGCGGTCTTTATTTTGGTGATCGAAAGACAGAGGTTGTAGACGGAAAGAAAACAGCGACCGATACGCTGAGCTATAATGAAGACGAGATTCGAAGAATTACGATTCGTGCATTTGATATTGCAAGAAAAAGAAGAAAGAAAGTTACCAGTGTAGACAAGGCAAACGTGCTGGATTCTTCCCGCTTATGGAGAAACATTGTCGAAGAGGTCGCAAAAGACTATCCGGATGTTTCCTATGAGCATATGCTGGTGGACAACTGTGCAATGCAGCTGGTGAAAGATCCGAAACAGTTTGACGTGATTTTGACAGAGAATATGTTTGGAGATATTTTGTCTGACGAGGCAAGCATGGTAACTGGTTCTATAGGCATGTTATCTTCCGCAAGTCTGAATGATACGAAATTCGGTCTGTATGAGCCAAGCGGTGGTTCTGCTCCGGATATTGCAGGAAAAGGCATTGCAAATCCAATCGCTACAATTTTAAGTGCGGCTATGATGCTGCGCTATTCATTTGATTTAGATAAAGAGGCGGACGCAGTGGAGGCAGCAGTGAAACAGGTATTAAAAGAAGGATATCGTACCATCGATATTATGCCGCAGCAGGGAAATGTCGCAGCAGTCAAGCAGGTCGGAACGAAAGAAATGGGTGACTTGATTGCAGAACGGATTTAAGGTATAATCTCAGTTGAATGTTTAGAAGGCGCAAAGGCGCAGAAATGAGGATAGATATGAAGAGCGATAATGTAAAATGCGGAATGCAGCAGGCACCGCACAGAAGTTTGTTTCATGCATTAGGTTTTACTGAAGAGGAAATGAAAAAACCATTAGTTGGTATCGTAAGTTCTTACAATGAAATTGTTCCGGGACATATGAATCTGGACAAAATCGTAAACGCTGTGAAACTTGGAGTAGCAGAGGCTGGCGGTGTACCAGTTGTATTTCCGGCAATCGCAGTATGTGATGGAATTGCAATGGGACATATAGGTATGAAATATTCCCTCGTGACAAGAGATTTGATCGCAGATTCCACGGAATGTATGGCACTGGCCCATCAGTTTGATGCACTTGTCATGGTGCCGAACTGTGATAAAAACGTTCCGGGACTTTTGATGGCAGCAGCCAGAATCAATGTACCGACGGTATTTGTATCCGGTGGTCCGATGTTAGCAGGTCGTGTACAGGGAAAGAAAAGAAGTCTTTCTTCCATGTTTGAGGCAGTGGGCTCTTATGCAGCAGGCACGATGACAGAAGAGGATGTAAAGGAATATGAGCAGAAGGTTTGTCCGACCTGCGGTTCCTGTTCCGGTATGTATACCGCAAACTCTATGAACTGTTTGACAGAGGCACTGGGTATGGGATTACGCGGAAACGGAACCATTCCGGCTGTATATTCAGATCGTATCCAGCTTGCAAAGCATGCAGGTATGGCAGTTATGAATATGTTAGAGAAAAACATTCGGCCGCGTGACATTATGACAAAGGATGCCATTTTAAATGCGTTGACGGTAGACATGGCACTTGGATGTTCGACAAACAGTATGCTGCATTTACCGGCGATCGCACATGAAGTAGGATTTGATTTTGATATCAAATTTGCAAATGAAATCAGTGAAAAAACACCAAATCTCTGCCATTTGGCACCAGCAGGTCCGACCTATATGGAAGACTTGAATGAAGCAGGTGGTGTGTATGCCGTTATGAAGGAACTGGCAGATGAGGGCTTATTACATACTGATTGCTTGACTGTGACAGGAAAGACGATCGGAGAAAATATCAAAGACGCAGTAAATAAAAATCCGGAAGTGATTCGTACGATCGAGAATCCATATTCAAAGACAGGTGGTCTGGCTGTATTGAGCGGAAATCTTGCACCGGATGGTAGTGTCGTAAAACGTTCTGCAGTTGCAGAGGAAATGATGGTTCACGAAGGTCCGGCGCGTGTATTTGATTGTGAAGAGGACGCGATCGCAGCAATCAAAGGTGGAAAAATTGTAGCAGGAGATGTAGTTGTCATTCGTTATGAAGGACCGAAGGGTGGTCCGGGTATGCGAGAAATGCTGAACCCGACATCCGCAATTGCCGGAATGGGACTTGGTTCTAGTGTAGCTCTGATCACAGACGGTCGTTTTTCCGGTGCAAGCCGTGGTGCATCTATCGGTCATGTTTCTCCGGAGGCAGCAGTCGGTGGACCGATCGCATTAGTGGAAGAGGGAGATATCATTCAGATTGATATTCCTGGATTGAGCTTAAATCTGAAAGTTTCTGACGAAGAGTTAGCAGAAAGAAAAGCAAAATGGCAGCCGAGAGAACCGAAAGTAACGGAAGGATATCTTGCCAGATATGCATCCATGGTAACATCCGGAAACCGTGGCGCAATTTTGGAGAAGAAATAACGAAAGAGAGGGAATACACATGAAACTGACAGGCGCGCAAATTGTGATCGAGTGTCTGAAAGAGCAGGGCGTGGATACTGTATTCGGTTATCCGGGCGGTGCAATCCTGAATGTGTACGATGAATTGTATAAAAATCAGGATACGATTCATCATGTATTGACTTCCCATGAGCAGGGGGCTTCCCATGCAGCAGACGGATATGCAAGAAGTACCGGAAAAGTAGGTGTCTGTTTCGCTACGAGCGGACCGGGCGCCACCAACCTGGTGACAGGAATTGCTACTGCATATATGGATTCTGTACCTTTGGTTGCGATTACTTGTAACGTGACGGTGCCGCTTCTTGGAAAAGACAGTTTTCAGGAAATAGATATCGCCGGGATCAGTTTGCCAATTACAAAGCATAACTTTATCACAAAGGATGTGACGAAGCTGGCAGAGACTATTCGACGGGCGTTTCGAATTGCCCAGAGCGGTCGCCCGGGTCCGGTTTTGGTGGATATACCGAAGGATGTCACAGCGGCAGTTACAGAGTATGAGCCGGTGAAGATCAGTCCGATCATTCCGGAGACAACAACCATCAGAGAAGAAGCATTGCAACAGGTAGTTTCCATGATCGAAGATTCGAAAAAACCTTACATATTTGTGGGCGGCGGAGCAGTGATTTCTGGCGCAAGTGAAGAATTAAAGAAATTTGTGGAACTGGTGGATGCTCCTGTTTGCGACACTTTGATGGGAAAAGGCGCATATGACGGAACAGATGCGAGATATACTGGCATGCTGGGTATGCACGGGACAAAAACTTCAAATTATGGTGTCAGTGAGTGCGATCTTCTGATTACGATCGGTTCCCGTTTTAGTGATCGTGTACTTGGGAATGCAAAGAAATTTGCAGAAAATGCAGAAATCGTTCAATTTGATATTGATCCGGCGGAAATCAATAAAAATGTGGTGGTAGATTCCTGTGTCATCGGGGATGTGAAGGAAAGTCTCAAACGCATAAATCAGCTTTTAAAACAGCAGACACATTCCGACTGGATGCGGCATATTCTGGAGTACAAGGAAAACTATCCACTGACCTATCCGGCACAGGGGCTGAGTGGTCCGTTTGTGATTGAGACGATTTATCAAAAAACACACGGGGATGCCATTATGGTCACAGAGGTTGGACAGCATCAGATGTGGACCGCACAGTATTACAAATACTCGAAGCCGCGTACGTTACTGACGTCCGGCGGCCTTGGAACGATGGGATATGGTCTTGGTGCAGCGATTGGAGCGCAGACAGCAAATCCGGACAAACAGGTTGTCAATATTGCAGGTGACGGCTGTTTCCGTATGAATATGAACGAGATTGCAACAGCTGTTCGTGAAAAGCTGCCGTTGATTGAAGTGGTCATAAATAATCATGTACTTGGAATGGTCCGCCAATGGCAGGATTTGTTTTACGAAAAACGATATTCGGCAACTGTGCTCGACGATGGAGTGGATTTTGTGAAACTGGCGGAGGCAATGGGAGCTGTTGGAATCCGTGCAACAACGCGTGAAGAGTTTGAGGCAGCATTTGACCGGGCATTACAGGAAAAAGGACCAGTTTTGATCGATTGCATGATTGATTGTGATGATAAAGTCTGGCCGATGGTTGCACCGGGAGCAGCAATCAGCGATGTGTTTACCGCAGAGGATTTAGAGAAAAAAGCATAATATAGTTTTCAATTAGCTAATATTATAGAAAGTGAAAATAAGGAGAAAGAAAAATGAGTAGAGTTTACAACTTTTCAGCAGGTCCGGCAGTATTACCGGAAGAAGTTCTGAAAGAAGCAGCAGATGAAATGTTAGATTACAACGGAACAGGAATGTCCGTTATGGAAATGAGTCATCGTTCCAAAGCATATGATGATATCATTAAGACAGCAGAAGCAGATTTAAGAGATCTGATCGGGATTCCAGATAATTATAAAGTATTATTTTTACAGGGTGGTGCATCGCAGCAGTTTGCAGCAGTACCGATGAATTTAATGAAAAATAAAAAGGCAGCTTACATTATCACCGGACAGTGGGCAAAAAAAGCCTACAATGAAGCAAAAATTTACGGTGATGCAGTAGCAGTTGCATCTTCGGAAGATAAGACGTTTTCCTATATTCCGGATTGCTCGGATCTCCCGATTCCGGATGATGCAGACTATGTATATATCTGTGAAAACAATACAATTTATGGAACTAAATACAAAAAATTACCAAATACAAAAGGACATACATTAGTGGCAGATGTTTCCTCCTGTTTCTTATCAGAACCGGTTGATATCACAAAATATGGCATCATGTACGGTGGTGTACAGAAGAATATCGGACCAGCAGGTGTGGTTATCGCGATCATTCGTGAGGATCTGATCACAGATGATGTACTTCCAGGTACTCCAACAATGTTAAAATACAAAACACAGGCAGATGCCGACTCATTGTACAATACACCGCCATGTTACGGAATCTACATTTGCGGAAAAGTCTTCAAATGGTTAAAGAAGATGGGCGGACTGGAAGAAATGCAGAGACGCAATATTGAAAAAGCGCAGATTTTATATGATTTCTTAGATCAGAGTAAGCTGTTTAAGGGAACCGTTGCAAAAGAAGACCGTTCTCTTATGAATGTGCCGTTCGTAACAGGTGACAAAGATCTGGATGCAAAATTTGTAAAAGAGGCAGAAGCAGAAGGGCTTGTAAATCTGAAAGGACATCGTACCGTTGGCGGTATGCGTGCATCTATCTACAACGCAATGCCAAAAGCCGGTGTAGAAAAATTGGTAGCGTTCATGGAAAAATTTGAAAAAGAGAACGCGTAAAAGATAGATAGAAAGAAAAGGAGTAAAATCGATGTTTAAATATACTTGCTTAAATCCGATCGCAAATATTGGATTGGATCTGTTTGACGATCAGTATGAAAAAGTAGAAGAATTAAAGGATGCTGATGCAGCGTTAGTAAGAAGTGCTGCAATGCATGACTTGGAATTGCCGGATTCTCTTGCAGTTGTAGCAAGAGCTGGTGCTGGTGTAAATAATATTCCGCTTGACAAATGTGCAGAAAAAGGAATTGTTGTATTTAATACACCGGGTGCAAATGCCAATGGAGTAAAAGAACTGGTATTTGCCGGGATGTTACTGGCTGCCCGTGATATCGATGGAGGAATCCAGTGGGTGGCATCCGAAGAGGGTGATGCAGATGTAGCAAAGAAAACAGAGAAACAGAAAAAACAATATGCTGGTACCGAATTAGCCGGAAAGAAACTGGGTGTCATCGGACTTGGAGCCATTGGTGTAAAAGTTGCAAATGCTGCGACCCATTTCGGTATGGAAGTATACGGATACGATCCATATATCTCTGTTAATGCTGCATGGAATCTGTCGAGAACCGTCAAACATGCAAAAGCAGTAGAAGACATTTACAAAGAATGTGATTATATCACCATTCATGTGCCGCTTCTGGATTCTACAAAGAAGATGGTAAATGCGGAGGCTGTTGCCATGATGAAACCGACCGCTGTTTTGTTAAACTTTGCCAGAGACCTTCTGGTAGATGAAGAAGCAGTCGTTTCCGCTTTAAAAGAAGGAAAACTCAGAAAATATGTTTCTGATTTTCCAAATCCGACAACCGTTGGAGCAGAAGGATGTATCGTAACACCACATCTTGGCGCATCTACACAGGAATCTGAAGATAACTGTGCAGTTATGGCAGTAAAGGAAATTCGCGATTATCTGGAGAACGGAAATATTTCTCATTCCGTGAATTATCCGGATTGTAACATGGGCGTCTGTGATCAGGCAGGCCGTATCGCAGTTCTTCACAAGAATGTGAAAGGTATGATCAGCAAATATACGGATGTACTTGGAAAGGCAGATATCAATATCGCAAACATGACGAACAAATCCCGTGGAGAATATGCATATGCATTACTTGATGTGGATGCAACTGTTCCGGAAGCAATCGTGAAAGAATTAGAGCAGGTTCCGGATGTGTTAAAAGTTCGTGTAATTAAATAAAAAAAGAGTACACTGAAAATCTAGAAGGCAAAGATACTGTATCCGTATCTTTGCCTTTTTCGTGAATGGGATGTAAAATCAAGCACAAAGAGATTCCGAGAGAACACGGGAGAGATAAGGGGGAAGATACATGACAAAGATCAGACCATTTCAGGGAATTCGACCATGCAAAGAAAAAGCTGCAGTCATTGCAGCGCTTCCATACGACGTTTACAATCGAGAAGAAGCGACAGAGGAGGTCGCCAGACATCCGGATTCTTTTTTAAAGATCGATCGTGCAGAAACACAGTTCGGACCGGAAGTGGGAACCTATGACCCCTGCGTATATGAAAAAGCGCGGGAGATTTTTGAAACAATGCGAAGCGAGAAACAGTTTATTCAGGATAAAGTGCCGTGTTTCTATCTGTATGAGCTGACAATGGAAGGGAAAAGTCAGACAGGGATCGTAGCCTGTGCGTCGATTGACGAGTATCATAACGGCATCATCAAGAAGCACGAAAATACGCGGCGGGAAAAAGAGGAGGACCGTGTGCGCCACGTGGACGCACTTAGTGCTCAGACAGGTCCGATTTTTCTGGCTTATCGTGCAAACGAGCAATTGGATGCGATCATTCAAAGAGAGAAAGAGAAGGAACCGTTGTATGATTTCGAGGCAGAGGATGGCATACGCCATCGCGTATTTCAAATTTCAGATGCAGCACAGATCAAAGAAATCGAACGTATTTTTGAATTAAAAATACCGAATGTTTATATTGCGGATGGACATCACAGAGCAGCTTCTGCTGTGCGTGTAGGAGATATGCGGCGAAAAGCGGTTTCCCATTACACGGGAGAAGAAGAATTTAATTTCTTTTTATCTGTACTATTTCCGGATAAAGAGCTGCGGATTCTCGATTATAATCGAGTAGTGAAAGATCTCAACGGTTTTGATACGGACACCTTTTTGAGAAAAGTATCTGCTGTTTTTGAAATAGAGATGGTCACTCGCGAGCAGGCGCTACCGCAGAAAAAAGGAGAAATCGGTATGTTTCTGGGAGAACAATGGTATAAACTGCGTATAAAAGAGCAGACGAGACCGAACGATCCGGTGGAAGGATTGGATGTCTCTTATCTGCAAAATCAGTTTTTAGATCCGGTATTAGGAATTCGGGATCCAAAGACAGATACACGTATCGATTTTGTGGGCGGAATTCGCGGAAAAGAGGAATTGGAACGCCGTGTTCATACCGACTGTGCAGTTGCTTTTGCCATGTATCCGACGTCTATTGCAGAGTTGTTTGAAGTTGCAGATGCAGGGCGGCTGATGCCGCCAAAATCTACCTGGTTCGAACCAAAACTGCGCAGCGGATTATTGATTCATGAGATTGAGCGCATAGAAAAGACAGATTAGTTATAAGACAGAAATGAGGAGGAAAACCTATGATATCTTTGATGCAGATTGCATATGCTCTGAACAGTGTGGACAGTTTCGGGGACATACAGCAGAATTTACAGGATGCACAGAAAGATTTGGAAAAAGTAAATCCAGGTGCGATTCAGCGCTTTTTGGAAACAGCAACACCGAAATTGATCTCATTTGGAATACAGGTAGCGATTTCCATTGTCGTGTTTATCGTATGTTCAAAATTGATCAACCTTGTTCGAAAAATCCTCCATAAAACGCTGAATAATATGGGGGCAGAACATGGGGTAAAAACCTTTTTAGATTCGCTTGTAAAAGTTGGGTTGTATTTCATTTTGATCGTATCCATTGCGACGCATTTTGGTCTGAAGACAACGACAGTCGTAGCGGCTGTAGGTTCGGCAGGTCTGACATTGGGTCTGGCATTGCAGGGAAGTCTTGCAAATTTCGCTGGTGGTGTGTTAATACTGGTTTTAAAGCCGTTTCGTGTAGGTGATTATATTATCGAAGGAAGCAATGAGGGGGTTGTGCAGGAAATTACGATTTTTTATACAAAACTGACAACAGTGGACAACCGCATGATCGTTATTCCAAATGGAAATCTAAGTAATAATAGTTTGGTGAATGTGACGAATCAGCCGGATCGTATGGTTCAGCTTCGGGTCGGAATTTCCTATGATGCGGATATAAAAACAGCAAAAAAAGTGTTGGAAAACGTGTTGACCAAGGAACCAGAGCGGTTACAAGAGAAAGAAATAAAGGTGTATGTGGAAGAGCTGGCAGACAGCGCAGTTGTCATCGGGGCCCGTGTGTGGGTAAAAACAGAAGCCTATTGGGAGGCAAAGTGGCGTCTCACAGAAGCAATCAAGCTGGAATTCGATCAAGCAGGAATTGAGATTCCATATCCACAGATGGTTGTGAGCAAAAAGGGATAAAAATTTGGAAAACGGCAGACTGTCACAGTGTAAAAAAAATAACAAAAAACAGCACTGTTTTACATAAAAATGGAAAAACAGGAAAAAATAGAAGAAAGTTTTTTTTATATATTGACAGAAATGTAAGGTTATGGTATCTTATTTCTTGTGAGTTGTTCACAAGACACAATTTATTTTTTTAAGGTTTAGGAGGAAGTTTTTATGCAGCAGGGAACAGTTAAGTGGTTTAACGCAAAGAAGGGTTATGGTTTTATTTCAGATGCAGAAGGAAATGATGTATTCGTACATTTCTCAGCACTGAACATGGACGGATTCAAAGAGTTAAAAGATGGGGAATCTGTTGAATTCGATGTAGTAGAAGGTGAAAAAGGTCCGCAGGCAGCAAATGTTGTTCGTTTGGGCTAATTATCATAGAATCTGAATCAAACATAATAACCGAGGAGGCTGTCAGAGTGTTGGCAGTCTCCTTTTTACTCTATGAAATCAAAAAAGGAGGAATAAATTTTTGAGTTTTGAACAATTAGAGGCATATCAGGTATTACAGGAACAAGAACTTCCGGACATTCATGCATCCGGCACGCTGTTTGTACACAAGAAAAGTGGTGCGCGTGTGGCAGTCATTTCAAATGAGGATGAGAATAAAGTATTTTCGATTGGATTTCGCACTCCGCCGTCCAATTCTTATGGAACCCCACATATTATCGAGCATACGGTTCTGTGCGGTTCCGATAAATTTCCGGCAAAAGATCCGTTTATCGAGTTGCTGAAAGGCTCCATGAATACCTTTTTAAATGCGATCACCTATCCGGATAAAACGATTTTTCCGATTGCAAGCTGTAACGATAAAGACTTTCAAAATCTGATGGACGTTTATATGGATGCAGTATTTCATCCAAATATTTATAGATACGAAGAGATTTTCAAACAGGAAGGCTGGCATTATGAATTAGAAAGCAAAGATGCTCCGCTGACGATCAACGGTGTGGTATACAATGAGATGAAAGGGGCATATTCTTCACCGGAAGAACTGCTTGGACGCGAAATAAACCAGTTGTTATTTCCGGACAGCCCGTATAGTCATGATTCCGGCGGCGATCCGGATCAGATTCCGAATCTGACCTATGAGCAGTTTTTAGAGTTCCATCGCCGGTATTACCATCCTTGCAATTCTTATATTTATCTGTATGGAAATATGGATGTGGCAGAAAAATTAGAGTGGTTAGACCGTGAGTATCTGTCCGACTATGAAAAAATAGAACTGGATTCCACCATTCACAAACAGAAACCATTTGACAAACCGGTGGAAGGAAAGTGCTATTACCCGATTTCCAGCGAGGAGTCTGAACAGGATAACACGTATCTGCTGTATGAAACGGTTATCGGAACATCTTTGGAGAAAGAGACGGTTCTTGCGATGCAGATTTTGGACTATGCGCTGCTTTCTTCGCCGGGGGCACCGGTTAGACAGGCATTGCTGGACGCCGGAATCGGAACCGACATCTGCGGCGGGTATGAAGGCTCGATGTATCAACCAAATTTTTATATTGAGGCAGAGAATGCAAATCCGAACCAGAAAGATGAATTTGTGCGCGTGGTGCGAGAAACATTGGAAAACCAGGTGAAGAATGGTTTGGAAAAAGATGCACTGCTTGCCGCGATCAATAGTATGGAATTCAAATTCCGTGAGGCAGATTATGGTCGGATCCCGAAAGGTCTGATGTACGGCATTCAGTGTATGGAAAGCTGGCTGTATGACGATGCGCAGCCGTTTACCTATATGCAGGTTCTCGATTTGTTTCCATTTTTCCGTGAGCAGGTGGAGAAAGGGTATTTTGAAGCGCTGATTCAGGAAAAAATTCTGGACAATCCGTTTACGGCGATTTTTGTCATGGAACCAAAGAAGGGGCTGAATGCACAAAAAGAGCAGGAACAGAAAGAAAAACTGGCGGCTTACAAGGCGACCTTATCAGATGCAGAATTAGAGGAATTGATCGCACAGACAAAGGCACTTCGTCAGTATCAGGAGGAGCCGACGCCGCAGGAGATTTTGGAAAAGATACCAATGCTGACGCGCGAGGATATGAAACAGACAACTGATCCTGTATCAAATATCGAAAAAGAGATGGATGGCGTCCCGGTTCTATGGCACGATGTGGAGACAAACGGCATTCAGTATCTGAACCTGATGTTTCACTGTGAGAATCTGACACAGGAAGAACTGCCGTATATTGGATTACTCCGTCAACTGCTGACGTATGTTGACACAGACGAACATTCTTACGGCGCACTGAATCATTTGATCGATCTACAGACGGGTGGAATTTTCAGTACCTACGATTCCTTTATCAATGTGAACGATCAGTCATATCGTCTGTATTTTGAAGTGCAGGCGAAGATGTTGTATGATCAGATTCCGGTAGCGCTCCCACTGATGAAAGAAGTCATCTGTCAGTCAAAATTTGCAGATAAAAAGAGATTGCGCGAAGTGGTTTCAGAGGTAAAATCCCGTTTGCAGGATGGCATCAGCTCTTCCGGAAATAAACATGCAATGATCCGTGCGATGTCTTATTTCTCTGAGACATCTAAGATTGACGACTCAGCACTTGGAATCGGATTCTATTTCTTCTTGAAAGATTTAGATGAAAACTTTGATGCACGCTATGAGACAGTTGTACAGACCTTACAGTCCTTGGTTCACCGAATTTTTAGAAAAGAGAATCTGTTGATCAGTGTGACGACGAGAAAAGAAGGATACGAAATCTTAGAGCAGCAGATTCAGACGGTGACAGAGCACTTATTTACCGACGAAGTGGAAAAGAAAAAACTGGAAATTGTCTGCGAAAAGGCAAACGAAGGATTTAAGGATGCATCACAGATTCAATATGTGGCTGTTGCAGGAGATTACTTAAAAAAAGGATTCGAATTCCAGCCGTATCTGCGTATCCTGCGTGTAATCTTAAATTATGATTATTTGTGGAATAACATTCGTGTAAAAGGCGGGGCATATGGATGTGGAGCCACATTTAACCGATTTGGTGAGATGCAGGCATCCTCCTACCGTGATCCGCATTTGAAGGAAACGAAAGAAGTATTTGAAAAAATGCCGGAGTATATTCGCCAGTTTGAGGCGAACGAGCGTGATATGACAAAATACATCATCGGCACGTTCAGCGAGATTGATGTTCCGCGTACACCGTCTTCCAAGGGAACACAGGCGGAAGTGGTATATCTGTCTCAGATCACACAGGAAATGCGTCAGAAAGATCGAGAAAGAATGTTGCAGGCAACGCCGCAGGATATTCGCGATCTGGCAGATTTAGTGGAGGCAGCATTGAGTGATGATTATATCTGTGTCATCGGAAACGAGAAGAAAATCGAGGAAGAAAAAGAACTATTTTTAAATATCCAGTCATTGTAGGAAAGGAAAAATATGAACGAAAGCTTTAAATCAGGATTTGTTACAATTATCGGCCGTCCGAACGTAGGAAAATCGACATTGATGAATCATTTGATCGGGCAGAAAATTGCGATTACGTCAAATAAACCGCAGACCACCCGAAACCGGATCCAGACGGTGTATACAGAGGAAGAACGCGGACAGATCATTTTCGTAGATACGCCGGGTATCCATAAAGCAAAAAACAAACTGGGCGAATATATGGTGAATGTAGCGGAGCATACGTTGCAGGAAGTCGATGTGATCTTATGGCTGGTGGAGCCGACGACGTTTATCGGAGCCGGCGAGCGTCATATTATTGAGCAGCTGAAAAAAACGAATACGCCGGTACTGTTAGTCATCAATAAAGAAGATACCGTAAAACCGGAAGAGATGCTGGCAAGCATTGATACCTACCGCAAGGAGTACGATTTTGCGGAGATCGTGCCGACGTCTGCACTGCGCGGAAATAATCTCGATGAGTTGATTGACTGCATTTTTAAATACCTTCCGTATGGACCGCAATACTATGATGCGGATACCGTAACCGATCAACCGGAGCGACAGATCGTGGCAGAGATCATCCGGGAAAAAGCACTGCATGCGTTAAATGAGGAGGTTCCACACGGAATCGCTGTCGCAATCGATAAAATGAAAGTTCGAAAACACGGAAAGATCATGGATATCGATGCGACGATCATCTGTGAGAGGGATTCTCACAAAGGCATTATCATTGGAAAACAGGGCAGTATGTTAAAAAAGATTGGCTCAAATGCACGATTTGAAATCGAAAAACTGTTGGAGATGCAGGTGAATCTGCAGTTGTGGGTCAAGGTAAAAAAAGACTGGCGCGACAGCGATTTTCTGATGAAAAACTTTGGATACAACAAGGAAGAAATCTAAACAAATGCCAATTTTTTTCTGGTATAGCAAAAAGCAGTTTCGGTGATTCTATTCGTATAGCAACAGAGAAACCTTCTCGTATATGAAGGAGGAAGAATATGCTTACAGAAGAATGGAATACGTTTGAAAAAACCGGAAATGTCTGCGATTATCTGCGCTATTGCCAGGAAAAAGAGAAAGAGCAGCAGAAAAGTGGGAAGGAACATGGGACAGAAACAGAGCGTGACCGGAATGGTACTTTTCGCAGCACCAGTTGGTGAATTTGACAAGCGAGTGGTGCTTCTGACAAAAGAAAAAGGAAAAATAACGGCATTTGCAAAGGGCGCGAAACGACAAAACAGCGCCCTTCTTGCTGCGTCCACACCATTTGCGTTTGGGGAATTTGAAATCTATGAGGGACGCAGCAGTAATACGATGGAAAAAGCAGAGATTTCAAATTATTTTGAAAAGCTGAAACAGGATTTGAAACTGACGTACTATGGTATGTATTTTTTAGAAATTGCAAAGTACTATGCGCAGGAGGAAAATGATGAGCGAGAGCTTTTACTCTTATTATATCAGACACTTCGAACACTGGAAAAAGGCGTGATCGAACCACGTCTGATCCGCTGTATTTACGAATTAAAAGTACTTGTGATCAATGGAATCTATCCGAATGTGTTTACCTGTCAGAATTGCGGGAGCGAAGAAGCGCTGACGCATTTTTCTGCCGAAGACGGCGGTGTGTTATGCACCGAATGCAGACGTCAGAAATCCCACAAAATGGGAGAATCCACATTGTACACCCTGCAGTTTATCGTATCGGCACAGCTGCAAAAATTATACAGCTTTACCGTAAAAGATGCGGTCCTTGCCGATCTCGAAAAAATCATTCAGCCGTATTTTAAACAGCACACCGAATATACATTCAAAACCCTACCGTTTATTGAAGAGTGGTAGCGGCCTGAGAGATTCCTATGCGGACGTTTCCGGGATTCGGGCAGGCACAGACCACGGGGCGGCATCTTCCAGTGTGGCTAGACAGAAATGAAGGAAGTTTTGACGGGCAGTTCTGCGAGGCTTTATTTTTGCTGTTTTTTGAAGGTTGGACAACCGGCACATCCTGTTCGCCCGGCTAAGAATCAAAAGCGGATTCTTTTCCGGGCGGACAGAATGCACCGTTTGTTCAACAATCAAAAAACAGCAAAGGCCTCGCAGAACTGCCCGTCAAAACTTGCTATCATGTCTGTCAAAGCCACACTGGAAGATGCCGCCCCGTGGTCTGTGCCTGCCCGAATCCCGGAAACTGTGTATTGGAGACGGTAGGCTGAGATCTGTATCTTTTGGGAAAAAGTGTTGCAGACAAAACGTACTTGTGAATTTATAAAAATATTCCGTATGGAACATAATTTTGGATATTTAAACAATGTTTCGGCTAATATATGTTTGCTTTTTCTGAATAAAAGACTACAAAATCTTGTGATATTTTAGTGTACTGACACGTTCATATTTCGACTAATTGACTTGCCTGTTTTTCAAATTGCACCATTCCAAAATCCTCGACGTAGCCCCCGCTACGCCTGCGGTTTTGAAACGGCACACTTGAAAAAACATTCTGCGTCATTAAGCTGAAAATGAACGCGTCAGCACACTAGTCTCGTTATATTTTAAAAGAATCCAGATATACATATATTTCTTGAGTGAAAGTTGTTGTAGATGGAACAAATCTTTACATTGTCCCAAAAAGTTTGGGGCAGCTATTTCTTTTTCTAAGTGAAAAATATCTCAACCTATCGCTTCCAGTATACAGTTTCCGGGATTCGACGAACGCAGCGGACAGGGGTTTCGAAAACAGATGTGGCTTTGACAGAAATGTTAGTGAGTTTCGGATGGGTGGGGCGCGATGCCTTTGCTGTTTTTCCGAGAGGCGGACTGGCTGTGCGTAGGTGTATGCAGGCGAAAGAGTCCGTTTTTGAGTCTTTCGCCTGCATACACCTGCGTGCAGACTGTACGACATTCGGAAAACAGCAAAAATAAAGCATCGCGCCCCACCCATTCGAAATTCGACTTCATTTCTGTCTAGCCACATCTGTTTTCGAAACCCCTGTCCGCTGCGTTCGTCGAATCCCGGAAACGTCCGTATAGGAAACCCCTAAATTGAGATATTTTTCACCAAAGCATTTGAAAAGAGGCGGAGAAAAGGTTGAAATCTCTTTATGAAAAAGGTATAATGGGAAAGAATTGCACAAGCGTGCGTGAAACTGAAAAAAGACGGAAACTGGAAAGGTTGGAAGAGATATGGAAAAGACAATGGACAAGATCGTAGCGTTGGCAAAAGCAAGAGGCTTTGTTTATCCGGGCTCCGAAATTTACGGTGGTCTGGCCAATACATGGGACTACGGAAATCTTGGCGTAGAATTAAAAAATAACGTAAAAAAAGCATGGTGGCAGAAATTTATCACAGAGAGCCCATACAATGTCGGCGTGGACTGTGCCATCTTGATGAACCCGCAGACATGGGTAGCCAGCGGACATTTAGGCGGATTCTCCGATCCGTTGATGGATTGTAGAGAATGTCATGAGCGTTTCCGTGCAGATAAATTGATCGAAGAATTTGCACAGGAAAATGACATTGAATTAAACGGCTCCGTAGACGGCTGGACACAGGAAGAAATGAAAAATTTTGTCGAAGAACATAACATTCCATGTCCATCATGTGGAAAACATAATTTTACGGATATTCGTCAATTTAACCTGATGTTCAAGACATTCCAGGGTGTTACAGAAGACGCAAAGAATACCGTATATTTAAGACCGGAAACGGCACAGGGTATCTTTGTAAACTTTAAAAATGTGCAGAGAACATCTCGTAAAAAGCTGCCTTTTGGTATCGGACAGATCGGAAAATCCTTCCGTAATGAGATTACACCGGGTAACTTTACATTCCGTACCAGAGAATTCGAACAGATGGAGATGGAATTTTTCTGTGAGCCGGGTACGGACTTAGAATGGTTCCAGTATTGGAGAAACTTCTGCCATAACTGGTTATTAAGCCTTGGAATCAAAGAGGACGAGATTCGTCTGAGAGATCACTCTGCAGAAGAACTGTGCTTTTATAGTAAAGCAACCACGGATATCGAATTTGCATTTCCGTTTGGCTGGGGTGAATTGTGGGGAGTGGCAGACCGTACCGATTACGATCTGACACAGCATCAGAATGTATCCGGACAGGATATGACTTACTTTGATGATACAAAGAACGAAAAATATATTCCGTATGTCATCGAACCGTCACTGGGGGCAGATCGTATGGTATTAGCCTTCTTGTGTTCTGCTTACGATGAGGAAAATATCGGAACAGAAGAGAAGCCGGATATGCGTACAGTTATGCATTTCCATCCGGTATTGGCTCCGGTAAAAATCGGTGTGCTTCCACTTTCAAAGAAATTAAACGAGGGTGCAGAGAAAATTTACGCACAGTTATCGAAAAAATATAACTGCGAATTTGACGACAGAGGAAACATCGGAAAACGTTACAGAAGACAGGATGAGATCGGAACACCGTTCTGTGTGACATACGATTTCGAATCGGAAGAAGATCAGGCGGTAACGGTTCGTGATCGTGATACTATGGAACAGGAGCGAATTAAGATTGCCGATCTGGATGCATACTTTGCAGAAAAGTTTACATTTTAAAGTAAAAATTAGGTAAAAAGTATGATACATAAAAGTGCCGACAGGGTGAAAGAATCGAAAAAGGTTCTTCCTGTCGGCATTTTTTTCAAAAACTTTAGAGGGAATCGAAGTCAAAAAGTAAAGTAAATGATTGATAATTATTTGACAATTTGTGCAAAACAAACGAAATTTCGTGAACCGATTAGACAAAATGGCGAATCTAAAAAATGGATGAGAATTTATTGGAAACCGCTTTTGTGAAGAATGCCATTTTTAATCAAAAAGGAAGGTGTAAATTTCTGGAATTTTGGTAAAAGTGACAAATAAAAAACAATAAAGAAAAGTTAAGCCGTGAAAATAACTAAAAATACATCTTGATTTAATCGCGAAGTGTGCTAAAATATGAATATGCACGAAGGGAAGAAACGTGTAATTGTGGAAAATAACGGTGGGGTTAACGTTAATTATTGAAAAGCTGAATTATTTTCCCACAGCCAAAAATAGAATGTATTCAGGATAAGGAGGAGTTTTTCATGGCAAAAAAATGGGTATATTTATTCACAGAAGGTAATGCAAACATGCGAGAGCTGCTTGGTGGCAAGGGGGCCAATTTAGCAGAGATGACCAACATCGGACTTCCGGTACCGCAGGGCTTTACGATCACAACAGAAGCCTGCACACAGTACTATGAAGACGGTAGAGAGATCAATGAAGAAATTCAGGGACAGATCAATGAGTACATCGTAAAAATGGAAGAGATCACCGGAAAAAAATTCGGCGATAAAGAAAATCCATTGCTTGTATCGGTTCGTTCCGGAGCAAGAGCTTCTATGCCAGGTATGATGGATACGATCTTAAACTTAGGTTTAAACGAGGATGTCGTAGAAGTCATTGCAAAGAAATCCAACAATCCGCGTTGGGCATGGGATTGCTACAGACGTTTCATTCAGATGTATTCCGATGTTGTTATGGAAGTAGGGAAAAAATATTTTGAGCAGCTGATCGATGAAATGAAAGCGAAGAAGGGTGTAAAACAGGACATCGAGCTTGATGCAGAAGATTTAAAAGAGCTGGCAAACCAGTTTAAAGCAGAATATAAATCAAAAATCGGTGTTGATTTCCCAGATGATCCGAAAGAACAGCTGATGGGAGCAATCAAAGCAGTATTCCGTTCCTGGGATAATCCGAGAGCAAATGTTTACAGAAGAGATAACGATATTCCATATTCGTGGGGAACAGCCGTAAACGTACAGTCGATGGCATTCGGAAATATGGGCGATGATTGTGGAACTGGTGTGGCATTTACCCGTGACCCGGCAACCGGTGCAAAAGGTCTGTTCGGTGAATTCTTAACGAATGCACAGGGCGAGGACGTGGTTGCAGGTGTTCGTACCCCAATGAAAATCACAGAAATGGCTGAAAAATTCCCGGAGGCATTTGCGCAGTTTAAAGATGTCTGCCAGAAATTAGAGGCTCATTACAGAGACATGCAGGATATGGAATTCACCGTAGAACACGGAAAATTATATATGCTGCAGACAAGAAACGGTAAGAGAACCGCACAGGCTGCATTAAAAATCGCTTGCGATCTGGTAGATGAAGGTATGAGATCCGAGGAAGAGGCGGTGGCAATGATCGATCCGCGTAACTTAGATACCTTACTTCATCCGCAGTTTGATGCAGCAGCATTAAAAGCTGCAAAACCAGCCGGAAAAGGACTTGGTGCATCACCAGGAGCTGCTTGCGGTAAAATCGTATTCTCTGCTGAGGATGCAGTTGCATGGAAAGAAAACGGAGAAAAAGTCGTTTTGGTTCGTTTAGAGACATCACCGGAGGACATCACCGGTATGAAAGCCTCTGAAGGTATTTTAACTGTTCGTGGTGGTATGACTTCACATGCAGCCGTTGTTGCACGTGGAATGGGAACTTGTTGTGTATCCGGATGTGGGGATATCGCGATGGATGAAGAAAATAAGAAATTTACCTTGGCTGGAAAAGAATTCCACGAGGGCGATTATATCTCCATCGATGGTACAACCGGAAACATCTACGATGGTCAGATTCCGACCGTAGATGCGACGATTGCAGGTGAGTTTGGACGTGTTATGGCATGGGCAGATAAATTCCGTACCATGAAAGTTCGTACAAATGCTGATACACCGCATGATGCCAAGAAAGCGCGTGAGTTAGGAGCAGAAGGTATCGGACTTTGCCGTACCGAGCATATGTTCTTTGAAGGCGACAGAATCGATGCATTTCGTGAGATGATCTGTTCGGATACCGTAGAAGAAAGAGAAGAAGCGTTAAAGAAGATTCTTCCACTGCAGCAGGGCGACTTCGAGCAGTTATATGAGGCAATGGAAGGCGATCCGGTTACCATCCGTTTCTTAGATCCGCCATTGCATGAATTCGTTCCGACCGAAGAAGAGGATATCAAGAAACTGGCAGATGCCAAGGGCAAGACCGTAGAAGAGATCAAAGCGATCATCGATTCCCTGCATGAGTTCAACCCGATGATGGGACACAGAGGATGCCGTCTGGCAGTGACCTATCCGGAAATCGCAAAAATGCAGACTTCTGCAGTCATCCGTGCTGCGATCAATGTAAATAAAGCGCATCCGTCCTGGAATATCGTCCCGGAGATCATGATTCCGTTAGTAGGCGATATCAAGGAATTAAAATATGTCAAGAAAACCGTTGTAGAGACTGCAGATGCGGAAATTGCAGCAGCAGGTGTTTCTATGAAATATGAAGTGGGAACCATGATCGAGATTCCGAGAGCTGCACTGACTGCAGATGAAATCGCAAAAGAAGCGGAGTTCTTCTGCTTTGGTACAAACGACCTGACACAGATGACATACGGATTCTCTCGTGATGATGCAGGAAAATTCCTGAATTCCTACTATGATACAAAAATCTTCGAGAGCGATCCATTTGCAAGACTCGATCAGACCGGTGTCGGCCAGCTGATGGAGATGGCGATCGAAAAAGGAAAGAAGACACGCCAGTCTCTGCATTGTGGAATCTGTGGAGAGCACGGCGGCGATCCGACATCCGTAGAATTCTGCAATCAGATCGGTCTGGATTATGTATCCTGCTCTCCGTTCCGTGTACCGATCGCACGCTTGGCAGCAGCGCAGGCAGCCATTAAACAGAATAAAGTGAGAACCGATGTATTTAAAAAGAGTATAGCATAGGGTTTTATAAATAAGAGAAAAAAGCAGTCCGTCAGGTTTGGCGGGCTGTTTTTTATAAAACAATATTATTTGATAGAGTATTCAAAAAATCTATATTAATAGTAAAACTGTGGTTGTAGTAATTATCATAGCATATTTTGAAGCATAAAACCAAGTGTTAGTTGTAACCTTGTATCTAGACTGCTGAGGTTTACATTTAAAATTTCTGCTGCACGATTTAATTTATAATTTATAGTATTTCGATGGACAAACAGTTCGTCAGCGGTTCTTTTAACACTTCCGTCTTGTTTTAGATAAATCCAAAGTACATTTGAAAGGTCAGAATTGTTTTTTTTGTCATATTCTATCAATGGTGAAATTGTTTTTTCATAATATTCTTCTAAGATATTTTTATCTTCAATATTCATTAACAATTTGTAAATACCCATGTTTGTATACGATAATAAATTGGGTGAATCTTTGCTGTTTTTCATAAAGTTTTGGATAGAAAGCGCTTGCTGGTAACTTTTATAAAGGCATCGTATGCTTTTTGTTGATTTTCCGATACTGATGAAAAATTTTTCATCTTTTTGTAAATGATTTGATAAGTAATTGGCAATTTCGTTAGTAAAGTCATTCATTAGTTTTTCGGAATAATTACTGGTGACAGCAATTATTAAATTTTCATTGTCGAAAGAAGCAAATTTTTCGTATTTACAATGTTGTAAATGATTTTCAAGATTCGTATTGATTTTGTTCAAGTAGTTTGGTAAAAGTGTATTTTCAGAAAAATTTGTGATACGGATGATACATGCATAATAGCTCCAGTTTATGTGAAAACCATGTTGTGAAAGAGGGACGATAAAAAGCTCTTCTTGTTTAGGGAAAAAAATGGCATTCTTAAATGCAGCAGCAATCTCAAAGGATGCTTGTTCAGATTTAGTGATGATAGAGGAAAAAATCCTCATAATTTCAGCAATGTGTATTTTCCAAGGAACGGAAAAAATAGGAAAGTCATTTGCATCACCGAAATCAATGACTTCCTGTGGAATATGTTCTAAAAACGGTCCGGTGTTTAAAACAATACCCGAGGCTTTGTTTTCCCAAATCTTTTTTACTAAATCTAAAATAGAAAGGCTATTATTTAATCCGATACCAGTTGTAAAAGCAATTTCACCACCATTTAAAAAATTTGAAGCTTCTGCTGTTTCTATCATATGCACCCAGCTAACGATGTTGGTGAGACCTTTTTTACCTGCAATTAAAGTAATATCCATATTTGAGACTTTTTTCATTAATTGTTCCAATTGCACCGCCATTGAAATCAACTCCTTTCAAAATAAAAAAGACAAGAAATCACAGGGACTTCTTTGTCTTTATATGAAGCATAATACATCTCCTTGAAAAAAAAATCAAGATAAAATTGTGCTGTAGCACAAATAACTTTGGGCTACAATTTATTGTTTTCTTGTTAAAAATCAATATAATAAGAATCATCAAAGCGATGCAAAAAGCATAAAGCAGAAAAGAGGTAATCAGTTATGACAGGAGAAGAAGTAAAAGAGAAACAAAAAAAATATGTGTTACAGTCCTGGAGCAAACAGGGCAGTATCAACCCGATTCCGGTAGAAAAAGCGGAGGGAATCTATTTTTATGATTACGACGGAAAACGCTATACCGATATGTCCTCCCAGCTTGTGAATCTGAATGTGGGATTCGGAAATAAAGATATTGCAGATGCGATCAAAGAGCAGGTCGACAAGTTTTGTTTTGTAGGACCATCTTATGCAGCAGCTCCTCGTTCAGAACTGGCTGAAATGATCATAAATTTGCTTCCAGATACATTTGGAAAAGTATTTTTTACGAATGCAGGAGCGGATGCAAACGAAAACGCGATAAAGATCGCAAGAATGTATACCGGAAGAAAGAAAATATTCAGCCGTTACAGAAGTTATCATGGATCTTCTTTCGGCGCCGGAAATATCACAGGTGAGCCGAGAAGATATCCGTTGGAGCCTGGAATTCCTGGATTTGTAAAATTCTTTGATCCATATATTTACAGAGAACCGATCAACTTTGCATCCGAAGAAGAAGCAACAAACTTTTATCTGACAAAATTGCGGGAGCAGATCTTATACGAAGGACCGGATAATGTGGCAGCGATCGTAATGGAAACAATTACAGGATCAAACGGAATCATTATCCCGCCGAAAGGCTATCTGCCTGGTGTGAGAAAGATCTGTGACGAATTCGGAATTGTTATGATCTGCGATGAAGTTATGGCAGGATGGGGCAGAACCGGTAAGATGTTTGCGTTTGAAAATTTTGATGTTGTTCCGGATATTGTTACATTTGCGAAAGGTGTTACCTGTGGATATGTGCAATTAGGCGGGGTAGCCGTAAGCAGTAAGATCGCATCTTATTTTGATGATAACTTATTATCTTGTGGATTGACTTATAGTGGACACCCACTTGCATGTGCAGCAGGTGTTGCCTGTGTAAATTATTACAGCAAAGCAAACATTTTAGATAATGTACAAAAGGTAGGAGCAGTATTAGCAGATCGTCTGGATAAAATGCAAGAGACATATGCCTGTGTAGGAGATGCCAGACATATCGGGTTATTCGCTTGTGTAGAATTAGTGAAAGATAAAGCGACGAAAGAGCCGATGGTTCCATATGGAAATGACCCGGATGGTATCATGGGAAAAATTATAGGAAAACTCAAAGAGAGAGGGTTTATGACATATTCCCACGAAAATATGGTCTTTATTTGTCCGCCGCTCATCATTACAGAAGAGCAGTTGAATGAAGAACTCGACAAATTAGAAGAAGTATTAGGAATTGTAGATAAAGAATTTCTTTAATATAGAAACTGGCTCATGGAAAGCGAGGGATGTAAATGGCACAGTTTACCATGCCAAATAAAGTGTTTACCGGAAAGAGTGCGTTAACGGAAGCTATGCCATCGATTGTAAAATGCGGAAAAAAAGCGTTGATCGTGACGGGAAAACATGTAGGAAAATCTCCGATGTATGAAAAACTGACAGCAATGCTTACAGAAAATGGAATCGCATTTGTAAAATTTGATGGGATCACTGGAGAACCGACCGATCTGATGATCGAAGAAGGTGTGAAATATTACACGAAAGAAGCGTGTGATTTTATTATAGGAATCGGAGGAGGCAGTCCGTTAGATTCAGCGAAAGCGATTGCTGTAATGGCGGTGAATCAGGGAAATATTTCGGATTATATGGGAAAGGAAATAACGGGCGAGATACCTCCTGTGGCAGCAATTCCGACAACAGCAGGGACCGGTTCGGAGGCAACAAAATTTACGATCATTACGGACCATGAAAAGGATATCAAGATGTTGTTAAAAGGAGATTGTCTTGTGCCTCAAATTGCAATTGTTGATCCCGATTTTTCCATGGATATGCCAAAGTCGGTGACGGCGGCGACAGGGTTGGATGCATTTACCCACGCAGTAGAGGCATATACGTCAAAAAAAGCATTTTCCATGACGGATGTTTTGGCAGTATCGGCAGTGAAACGGATCGTGAAGTACCTGCCGATCGCCTATAAAAACGGATTTGATGCGAAAGCAAGAGAGGAAATGTCTCTGGCAGCGTTAGAAGCGGGAATCTGCATCAATAACTCCAGTGTTACGATCGTACATGGAATGAGTCGTCCGATCGGTGCTTTGTTTCATGTGCCGCATGGACTTTCCAATGCTATGCTGTTAAAAGAATGTATGGAATTTGCCTTAGATGGAGCGTATGGCAGATTTGCAGATTTGGCACGGGCAATCGGTGTGGCAGACGCTGAGACGGATGACAGGGTGGCAGCAAATCGTTTCTTGGATACGATCGATGAGCTGTGTCAGGTGTGTGAAGTGCCAACGCTTTTGGCATATGGAATCGATGAAGAGGTATTTATGGATTCGGTAGATAAGATGGCAGAGGATGCAATTGCTTCTGGAAGTCCTGGGAATACAAGAAAGACGGTGACAAAGGAGGATTGCATCGCAATATACAGAAAAGTATATAACCAAAAGTGAAAAACAGATAAAAGCGGACAAAGATGTCTTAAAAGATATGCTTTGTCCGCTTTTTTAAGGAGGTCATAAAATGGAGACGAGAGTAAAAGAACATCCGATTCTTGGAACCTATGAGAAAGGGGAAAAGGTCACATTTTATTATAATGGAAAAGAAATGGAAGGCTATGCTGGAGAAACGGTTGCAGCAGCACTTATGGCGGCCGGTGTGAAAGTACATCGCCATACTGCAAAATTACACCAGCCTCGTGGTATTTTTTGTGCAATTGGTAGATGTACAGATTGCGTCATGATTGTAGATGGTGAGCCAAATGTTCGAACTTGTATCACACCGTTGAAAGCAGGTATGCAGGTGGAAACACAGGAAGGTTTAGGAGAAGGGAGGAATTATTAGTGAAAAGTTATGATTTAATTATAATCGGAGCTGGTCCTGCCGGTTTAAGTGCAGCAATTGAGGGCGGAAAAAAAGGAATGAAAACGGTTGTTTTTGATGAAAATGCAAGACCGGGCGGCCAGTTATTTAAACAAATTCATAAATTCTTTGGATCCAAAGAACATCAGGCAAAAGTAAGAGGAATTAATATAGGAAAGAAATTATTGGAAGAAGCAGAAGAAGCAGGTGTGGAAGTTCGATTGAATTCTCCAGTAAGTGGTATCTTTCGAAATAATGCGGTAAGTGTGTTTACACAAGGGAAAATGGATACCTTTTATGCCAATAATATCGTAGTGGCAACCGGAGCATCTGAACGGACACTTCCGTTTGATGGGTGGACACTTCCGGGGGTAATCGGAGCAGGAGCAGCCCAGACAATGATCAATCTTTATGGTGTGAAACCGGGACAAAAGATTCTGATGGTAGGTTCCGGGAATGTAGGCTTGGTTGTAAGCTATCAGCTGATGCAGGCAGGATGTCAGGTAGAGGCGGTTATTGATGCAGCACCGAAAGTAAGCGGATATGGTGTGCATGCTGCCAAAATTGCCCGTATGGGAGTTCCATTCTATCTTTCACATACAATTGAAAAAGCATTTGGAACTGATCATGTAGAAGGAGTAGATATTGTAGAAGTTGACTCAAAATGGAATAAAATAGAGGGCACGAAAAAGCATTTTGATGTGGATGTCATCTGTGTGGCAGTCGGCTTAAATCCGATGAGTCAGTTGGTTCGCATGGCAGGAGCAGAGATGAAAGATGCCGGCGGTCTTGTACCGGTTGTAAATGAGTATGGAGAAACAAGTATTCCTGGAATTTTTGCTGCAGGAGATGTTTCTGGAATTGAAGAGGCAAGCTCAGCAATGATCGGAGGACATATTGCCGGAATTGCAGCGGCATATCGTGCCGGTTTTGTGGAAGAAGACGAATTTAAGAGTACGGTCGAAAAGTATAAAAATTCACTTTCCCAACTTCGTCAAGGTATGTTTGCTGTTTCAAATCGAGGAAAGGACGTTAAGGAGACAGAAGAAGGATGTCCAGTATCACAGCATTTATTGAAAACTGGATATTTGGAGGAAGAAGAATTAGAGAAATATCCAGGAGTTGTGAAAAAAGCAGGTGTGCATCCGGTTATTGAATGTACGCAAAATATCCCTTGCAATCCTTGTCAGGATGCCTGCAAGTTTGGATGTATCGCGATTGGAAAACAGATTACATCTTTACCGGTTGTGGTAGAGGATGCGGTTTGTAAAAACTGCGGTATGTGTGTGGCATCCTGTTCCGGACAGGCAATCTTTTTGGTAGATGAGGAATATGATGAAGCATATGCAACGGTTACTATGCCATATGAATTACTTCCGTATCCGGAAGAAGGATGTATGGGAAAAGGATTAAATCGTTCCGGAGAAGCAGTATGCAATGCAACGGTTATTTCAGTAAAAACATCACCGGCCTTTGATAAAACAGCATTATTGACAGTAAAGATTCCAAAAGAAAAGGTAAATGAAGTAAGATTCTTTAGAAATTAACATAGAAAGCAGAATTGTGTGTTGTGCACAGTGATAGGAGGATCGTATGGCTTTATATATGAAAAGAGAAGGAGTCATGCCTGAATTCGTGCCGATGCCGGATGATGACATGATCATATGCAGATGCGAAGAAATTACAAAAGGAGAAATTCGAAAAGCAATTCATGATGGTATGTATACAATGAATGAGATTAAGCGCTTTTTACGTCCGGGAATGGGGTTGTGTCAGGGACAGACTTGCAGTGTACATGTAAAGAAAATTTTAGCGACAGAGTTAGGAATTCCTGTAAGTGAAATTGAAGAATGTACTGCTAGAGCACCGATGCGTCCGATTACATTAGAAGATGCAAGCAGAGAAAATGAAGATTAGGAGGTGGAATGTATGAGAGAAACAAAAGTAGAAAAAGCAGATGTGATTGTGATTGGAAGCGGATGTATTGGAAATTCTACTGCATTTTATCTGGCAAAAGAAGGATTAAAAGTGATTGTCTTAGAGAAAGGCCAGTTATCCAGTTTTGCTTCTGTTCGAAACGGTGCTATGAACAAATTAACACGACGAGGAATTGGAGAATTATCGTTGGGAGTATATGGGGCGCATGAAGTATGGCCGAAAGTTGCCGAGGAAACAGGTATTGATATGGAATACGAACAGACTGGTGGCCTTCGGATCATAATGGACGAAGAAGAATTGCAAAAGACTTTGAAATTTGAAGAATACGGGAAAAAAGAGGGACTTCATTTTGAAAATATGACAGGTGCGGAACTGAGAAAACGTATTCCGCAGTTTTCGGATAAAATTTATGCAGCAGTCCGTTGTGACGAAGAAGCAAGAGCAAATCCATTGCGTGTGACACTTGGATTCTATTCAGCAGGTTTAAAACTGGGTGTAAAGTATTATCCTGGACAGGAAGTCGATCACCTGGAAATGAAAAAAGGAAAGGTCAGTGCAGCTGTGACAGTAGACGGGAATCGGTACGAAGCACCTAAAATCCTTGTAGCGGCTAATTATGGAAGCCGTAAAATTTTAAATAGTGTCGGTGTGGATGTTCCAATGTATTCTTTTTACGAAGAAATTTTTGTTACGGAAAAATTGCCGAGGATTTTAGATGAAATATTTGTGGGTTCTTATTATGGACAGCAGACACGAAACGGAACCTTTGTTTATGGAGCTGGAGATGGATACAGTTCTTATCCTGACCGGGGGCGTTATCCACAGAATTATCAGACTTCATCAAGAATTCCATCATTAGCAAAAGGACTCTTGGATATGTTCCCGTGTCTGGCAAAAGCAAAGATCGTTCGTTCATGGGGCGGTTGGATGGCAATTTCGCCGGACGACTCTATGATGATTGGAAAGGTAGATAGAATTCCAGGTTTATATCTTGCTTGTGGATTTAGTGGGCATGGGTTCGGTTTATCTGCACCAGTTGGAAAAGTCATGAGTGAAGTCATCGCAGAGAAAAAAGTCGGTTGTGATATTAGTCATCTTCGATATGATCGGTTTGAAAAAGAGATGGATGTATTTACACGGACGGATCGAAATCCATATAACGTAAATAGTGCACAGATGTCAATTGTTTGGTAAAAGGAGCGTGACTATATGAAAAAGATAGAAGTAATCACAAGACCAGAAAAGTTAAATCCTTTAAAAGAGAAGCTGGCAGTTCATAATTGTCAGGGAATGACGGTTTTTTCTGTTATGGGATGTGGTAGACAGAAAGGATATATTCCGGAGTTAAATGTAACCAGTGAAGATATCAATTTATTACCGAAAATCCTGGTATTTGCAGTAGTTGAGGATGATGCATTGGAGAATATCCTGGCAGATGTTGTAGAAACGATCGGAACAGGAAAAAACGGAGACGGAAAAATCTTTGTGTATGATGTGTATGATGCCGTTCGGATTCGTACAAATGAGAGAGGAAATGGTGCATTATAAAATATGCAGTAGAAAAAGGTGTGGTGCTTATGAGCGAGGAAAAGAAGAATATAAAATCCATTGTCTCAATTGAACATGTAGAGAAGTGGTATGGAAATAATCATGTTGTAAAAGATATGAATATCGAAATTGCGGAGGGCGAGTTTCTAACATTACTCGGTCCCTCCGGGTGTGGAAAAACAACAACACTTCGGATGATTTCCGGGTTTGAAAAACCAACAAAAGGCTCTGTTAAGGTACAGGGAGAAAATGTAGAAAAAAAAGAACCATATCAGCGAGATGTTAATACCGTATTTCAGAATTATGCGTTGTTTCCGAATATGAATGTGTATGATAATGTGGCATATGGCCTGGTTGCGAAGAAAGTTCCGAAAGCAGAAATAAAACAGCGAGTAGAGGAAATGTTACATTTGGTTCAGTTGGAAGGGTTCGGAAAACGAAAAATTACGCAGATGTCGGGAGGACAGAAACAAAGGGTTGCGATTGCAAGGGCGTTGATCAATCGACCGAAAGTATTGTTGCTGGATGAACCACTTGGTGCCTTGGACTTAAAACTGCGGAAACAGATGCAGATTGAGTTAAAGCGGTTACAGAAACAGTTAAAAATTACATTTGTCTATGTAACACATGATCAAGAAGAAGCATTGACAATGAGTGATCGAATTGCAGTTATAAATGGAGGTGTATTGGAACAGATTGATACACCAAAAGAAATTTATGAACATCCGAAAACAAAATTTGTAGCAGGATTTATTGGAGAATCCAACATTTTCGATGGAGTGGTGCATAAAGAGAATGGTGTTGTAAAAGTCGGAACAGAAGTTGGAAACGCTGTAATCGAAGATGGGTCCTATAAAGATGGTGATTTTATTGCGGTTTCTGTTCGACCGGAAAATGTGAGATTTTCAGAACAAAAAGTGAACGGATTTTCCATAGCCGGAGTAGTAAAAGAAAAAATTTATGTGGGAAACTTAATTAAAATGATTGTTCAGCTGAGAAATGGTGAAGAAGTTAAAATTACGCGTCAGCAGGCAGATGAGTTTCCGGAAGTTGGTACGACGGTATATTTATCCTGGCCGATTGAAAAAGGAATTGTTATCTGTCAGGAGCAGGCGGTTGTACAGGAAAACATTGAAATGATTCAGGAACTGCAAAAGTAGTGGCCGTTTAAAATCTAGGTATTGGAAGGAGTTGAGAATATGAAGAAATTCAAAAACAAAGTACCTGCGATTACCACGGTAGGACCGGCGGCACTGTGGATGATATTTTTTGTAGTTCTGCCGATTAGTTTTATTTTGATCATTAGTTTTGTCAAGATGGAAAATAAGCAATTAGTATATGAATTTACACTAAACAATTATAAAGAAATATTTTCCAATTTATATGTATCTTATTATTCGGAATCGTTTTTCATTGCATTTATGAATACGATATTATGTATTTTGGTAGGGTATCCCGTTGCATACATGATTGCATTTGCGACAGAGAAGAAAAGAAAAATTTATACATCTTTGCTGATGCTTCCATTTTATACGAATCTAATCGTTCGTTTAAATGGCTGGAAGATGGTATTAGATAAAAAGGGATGGATCAATACTTTGCTTATGAATTTGGGAATTATTGATGCACCAATTCAAATCATGTATACCAGAGCAGCGGTAATATTGGGAATGGTATACTCCTTGTTGCCGTTCATGATTCTTCCATTAATATCTTCCATTCGGAATTTGGACCCCTCACTTTTAGAAGCATCGAATGATTTGGGCGAAAACAAAGTAGGAACATTTTTCCGAGTGACTCTTCCATTAACGATGCCGGGCATCTTTTCAGGATCTATTATGGTTTTCATTCCTACGATGGCGTATTTCTTTATTTCGGATGTAATGGGAGGTGCAAAGCATAAAATGATCGGTAATGTCATTCAAACACAGTTTAGTGGTGCTGGCTATAACTGGCCGATCGGAGCAGCATTTTCGGTGGTGTTGTTGGTGCTGACATTGATTATGGTAGGTCTATATAAGAAGAGTGGCGGAAAGATGGACGCGTTGTCGCTATAATTGTCAGAAAGGAGAATGTTATGAAGGGTAAGAAAAAAGTTTTATCTTCGGTTTATATGGTGTTGGTTTACCTTTTCTTATTTATTCCGATTCTGGCAGTCGTTGTTGGTTCTGTAAATGCGAATAGTCGCAGCGCAGGCTTTGATGGATTTACACTCCAGTGGTATGCGGAACTTGTGGAAAGCCAGTCACTTTTGAGTGGACTTCAAAACACAGTGATCTTAGCTGTATCAAGCACGATTCTCTCTGTTATGATTGGTACACTTGCAGCATTTGGAATGTATCGGTTTAAATTCAAAGGAAAAGGTATATTGGATACGATGTTTTATATTCCGATTGTTGTACCGGAAATTGTGTTAGGCATTTCTTTGATGGTAATATTTTCTATGATGAATATTACAGCAGGAATGATCACGTTATTGATTGCACATACAACATTTTGTATTCCATATGTTGTATTTAATGTGCGGGCATCTATAGCAGGCCTTGATCCATCACTGGAAGAAGCGTCCATGGATTTGGGAAGAAATCGATTACAAACATTTTTACATATTACATTGCCACTGATCATGCCAGGAATCACATCGGGTGCGTTTATGGCGTTTACGCTATCGATTGATGATGTTATTATCAGTTATTTTACAAGTGGTCCGGGAACACAGACACTTCCAATTGTTGTTTATAATATGACACGAAAAAGAATCACACCAGATGTATATGCATTATCGACGTTAATTATTTTGATCGCAACGATTATTATGGTTATCACACAAATAAATTTTAAAAAATTTAAAAAAGAAAAATAGAAAAGGAGGAATTATTTATGGAAGGATTTCAGTTTTATATGCCGACAAAAGTTGTCTATGAAAAAGGGGCATTGGAGAAAACAGCTATATATGCAAAAGCATACGGAGAAAAAGGATTGGTCATCACGGATAAGGTGATGCTGAAGACAGAATTAGTAAGTACAGTTCTCGAAAGTTTGAATAAAGAAAAAATGGAATATTTGGTATGGTCTGATATCGTGCCAAATCCGAGAGATGTTGATATTGAACGAGGAGCAGCATTTGCAATTGAAAATCAGATTGATTATTTGATTGCAGTTGGAGGAGGGTCTGCAATTGATACGGCGAAGGCAATCGGTGCAATTATGACAAATGGTGGAACTTGTGCAGATTTATATGGTGATAAATTGACAAAGCCGATTGCACCGTTGATTGCCATACCGACGACATGTGGAACAGGAAGTGAAGTGACACACGAGTCAATCGTAAATAATACGGTGACCTTAGAAAAAGACTGTATTTGGGGACCATATAACAGTGTCAGTGTTGCAATCTTAGATCCAGAAGTTTTAAAAAATCTTCCGTCGCATATTATGGCATCTACTGGTATGGACGCATTGACACATGCCGTTGAGGCATATGTATGCAAGGCTGCGAATCCGATTACAGATGCGTTGGCATTATCCGCAATCAGAATGATCGGAAAAAATCTAGTGGATGCTGTTGAAAATAAGACAGAAGATGCATTGGAAAACATGATCGTTGCAAGTTGTATGGCAGGTGCGGCGTTTGGAAATTCTGATGTGGCTAGTGTGCATTCGATCGCAGAAGCACTGGGGGGATTTTATGATATTCCGCACGGAGTGGCAAATGCGATGATGCTGTCGGAAGTATCCAGATTGTCTGTTCCGGGAGCGCCACAGAGATATGCGGATGTGGCCGAGGCAATGGGATTGGATATTACTGGTATGACGACGGAAGAAGCTGCTAATGCGGGAGTAATATATATGCAGGAATTGAGTGATCGTCTACAGATTCCGACGTTTGGAAGTCTGGATGTTGTGAATCCAAAAGATTTTGATCGTTTGGCACATACAGCAGCAAATGCGCCGGAAACACAGGATAATCCAGTATTAATGGATGAAGAAGATTTTAAACAGTTATTTATTCGCTTGTATGAAGCAGGATAAGAATAGGAATAGGAGGAATTGCCATGAAGAAGAAATTAATATCCGTATTACTTTGTATAACTATGCTCGTATCATTTGCCGGATGTGGTGGAAAGAGTGAAGAAAAAACAGAAAAAGTAACAGATAAATACGATGGTCAGGAATTAAATGCATTTTTATGGCCGGAATATATACCTGATTCTGTTATTCAAGATTTTGAAGATGCGTATGGTGTAAAAGTAAATGTAAGTACTTTTTCGAGTAACGAGGAGATGCTGTCAAAATTACAGAATAGTGCAGCTGGAACATATGACATCGTGAATCCGAGTGATTATATGGTAGAATATATGATAGAAAATAAATTGCTTGCAAAGCTGGACAAAACAGCGTTGACAAATTATAAAAATTTGGATGAGCAGTATTTGGGACAGGATTATGATCCTCAAAATGAATATTCTGTTCCGTTTGCTCCGGGTGAGATCATTCTGGCTTATGATAAGACAGCAGTTTCGGATAAGATTACTGGGCTGAATGATATTTTTGATAAGAAATATAAATCTTCGATCGTTGTGTTGGACGATCCAAAAATTGTTATTGGTTTGGTAAACAAGAGCCTTGGATTTGGTTTGAATGAAGAGGACGAAGGAAAACTGGTGAAAACAAAAGAAAGGATGATGCAGTTTAAAGATAATGTATATAGTTTAAAATTTGAAGGAACACAGGATATGCTGCTTAATGGAGAATGTTCACTGGGATATATATTTAACGGAAACGTAGCGTTAGCCCAGATGGAGAGTGATGATATTGTTCCGGTATTCCCAGAAGAGGGAAGTTATATTTGGATTGATAATTTATGTATTCCTGAGGACAGTAAAAAGCAGGAGTTAGCGAATATATTTATAAATTATATTTTAGATGCAAAAGTTGATGAAAAAATCAGAACAGAAATTCCGTCTACAGATCCGAATAAAGCAGGTTGGGAATTGGTAGGTGATGATCTGAAAGATACAGCATTAACGATTCCGAAAGATTCTTGGGAAAAAGGGGAGTATGCAGCAAATTTGGATGAGAAGACAAATACGACCTATACAAATATGTATGCTGAATTTACAAAATAGAAGGGAGAGCATATGCAGAACTTTATATATGATATTCCGACAATTGTTTATTTTGGAAAAGGTCAGATCGCACAGATTGGAACATTGGCAGCTGGTTTGGGAAAGAAAGCTCTGATTGTCTATGGTGGAGGAAGCATTAAGCGGAATGGTTTGTTTGACACAGTTACAGAAAAGCTGAAAGAACAAGATATTACAGTTTTTGAATTAGGAGGCGTAGAACCAAATCCGAAGATTACAAGTGTGCGAAACGGTGTGGAACTTTGTAAAAAAGAAGAGATTGATATGGTGATTCCAATCGGCGGAGGCAGTGTGATTGATTGTGCAAAGGGAATTGCGATTGGCGCAAAGTACGACGGAGACGCATGGGATCTTGTTACAGATACTTCAAAAATTAAAGATGCACTTCCGATAATTACGGTTTTGACAATTGCTGCAACCGGAACAGAGATGGACTTTTATGCAGTAATTTCGAATATGGAGACGAACGATAAGATCAGTATAGATCATAGATGCATGTTTCCGAAATATTCCATTTTGGATCCAACGTATACGGAGACTGTATCGGCATATCAGACAGCATCCGGAACGGCAGATATTATGTCACATGTATTTGAAGTATATTTTCAAAAATGTGGTGACACCTTTATTCAAGATCAGTTTATGGAAGGCATTTTACGTACCTGTATCCGTTATGGGAAAATAGCAGTGGAACATCCGAATGATTATGATGCAAGAGCTAATTTGATGTGGGCATCGAGTTGGGCAATCAATGGAATGATTGCATGTGGAAAATCCGGTCCGTGGGTATGCCATCCGATTGAACATCAGTTGAGTGCGTTTTACGATATTACGCATGGAATGGGGCTTGCGGTGATCATTCCACATTGGATGCGAAAAATATTAAATGATACAATTGTGGATGTATTTGTAAATTATGGAGTTCGTGTATGGGATATTGATTCATCTCTTGACAAATACGAAATAGCGAATCAGGCAATTGATAAGACACAGGAGTTCTTTTGTTCAATGGGAATTCCAACGACCTTACGAGAAGTTGGAATTCCAGATCAATCAAAATTTGATATAATGGCAGAAAAAGCAGCAAAGGGGCTGGGTAAAGCGTACTGCCCATTAAGTAAAGAAGATGTGCAAGAAATTTTGGAAGCAGCCTTTTAAGGAAAAGGAGGAGCATATGGAAAAATTAAAATTGTTTATTGGCGGAAAATGGGTAGATGGACATAGCGGAAAAGAAATACAAGTAGAAAATCCAGCAACGAAAGAAATCATTGCTACAGTTCCACAAGGAGATGAAGCAGATGTAGAGGCAGCAGTGGAGGCAGCAAAATCCGGGTATCAGGCATGGAAAACATTTTCTGCAAAGCAGAGGGCAGAGTGTCTGTATCGCTTGTCAGATTATTTTGCGGCACATAGTCAAGAAATTGCAGCTACAGTTACAAAGGAATTGGGCGCACCAGTAAAAATGTCAGAAGATTGGCATGTAAGTTGTGCTTCTGGAGAGGCAAAATTTTTTGGTGATTGTGCGAAAGAGTTTGCATATGAAGAAAAGAAAGAGGGTTATTTTCTAAGAAGAGAGCCATTTGGAATCGTGGCGGCAATCACACCGTGGAACTATCCACTGGATCAGGTAACATTGAAAGTTCTTCCAGCATTGGCGGCAGGAAATTGTGTGATTTTAAAACCAAGTCAGATGGCACCGTTGACAGCTTACTATTTTGCGAAAGGAGTGGAAGAGGCAGGTTTCCCGGCAGGTGTGTTTAATCTTGTCACTGGACGGGGAGGAGAAGTAGGAAATGTTATGGCGAGTCATCCGGATATACGAATGATTTCGTTTACCGGTTCAACTTCTGCCGGACGTGAAGTAGGACGGTTAGCGTTAAGTAATATAAAGAAATGCACGTTGGAGTTAGGTGGAAAATCAGCTGGAATTGTTTTGGAAAGTGCAGATTTAGAGGCAGCTGTGGATGCAGTATTGATGGATTGCTTTATGAATACAGGACAGACCTGCAATGCGATTACACGAATGTTGATTCCATATTCTTTTAAGCAAAAAGCAGAGGAATTGATGGTCAAAAGAGCAGCAGAATTTATAATTGGGGATCCACTGGATCCGAATGTAGATATCGGACCGCTGATTAATGAAAAAGCTTTCGAAAAAGTAAAAGAGTACATAGAAATTGGAAAAGCAGAAGGTGCAAATATGTTGGTGGGCGAGGTACCAACAGATTGTACAGATGGATATTATGTAAAACCGGTTATCTTTACCGACGTGAAAAATCAAATGCGTATTGCCCAAGAAGAAATTTTTGGTCCAGTATTATCTGTTATTTATTATGACACCGTTCAGGAAGCAATCTCTATTGCAAACGACAGTCCATATGGTCTGTGTGGAGCTGTTTTTGGAGCAGAAGAGGAGGCTGTAGAAGTTTCCAGACAGATGGAGACGGGTGTAGTTTGTATCAATGGATCAGGAATCTGTTCAGGTGCTCCGTTTGGAGGGTATAAGCAGTCCGGAATTGGAAGAGAAAGCTGTATTCAGAGTGTGGATGAATATTTAGAGATAAAAGCAATTTGTATATAAAAATTTCTCAGGGCAGATTTTACATTCTGTCCTGAGAATCAATAACAAGAAAATGGTGTTTACCAGTACTTTTTCTTCTTAAAAAAGATCAGACTAAACACGACAATAAAGATACTGACACCGATCACGACCGGATAACCGTAAGGGCTTGAAAGCTCCGGCATAAAAGCAAAATTCATGCCATACCATCCCGCGATCAGCGTCAGCGGAAGAAAGATCGTGGTGACAATGGTCAGCATTTTCATGATATCATTTTGCCGGATTCCAATCTCGGACTGATAAACTTCCTGTACCTGCATGGCATAGTCCCGCAGCAGCTGCGTTTCGCTGGCAAGGCGCGAGGCACGGTCTTTGTAATTGTCGAATAGCTGCAGATCGTCTTTCTCAAAAAATTCCATTTCGTTCACAAGCAGTTCCTGTCCGACATCTGTCAACTGACTGTAGTAGTGATAAAAACGTGCAATTTTCTTTTTTAATTTCAACATTTTTACATTAAAATCCGGGCAGCTCCTTCGCAGGATCAATTCTTCAATCTGGGAGATGCGTTTTTCGACGGACTGTAAAAACAACAGATCCTCATCAAGAAACGACATCAGAAAGTCATATAAAAAACGCTCCAGAGAATAGCCGGTGCGCAGTTTGCGGTTCGCGATCATTTTTACATGTTGTGTCACGAGGATTTCATTGTCAATAAAAATGATCTTTTCCGGCAGCAGGTAAAAGGCAAACATCTGGTCGTTTTTTCCTTCCTCTTTGGATGGAATATGGATCGTGGCATACAGATAGCCCGGATGATTTTCTATTTTACAAAAGTGCAGGGACGGATTTTCAAAGCGCATTTGAAAAACTTCCCGCAGTTTTTCGTCTTTTTTCCATTCCTCCTCTGTCAAAATACAGATGGCATCATCGTTCTCATAAAAAGTCGATTCCTCACAAGAGTGAATCCGATCATTTTCAATAATATAATACATAGCCTTCCCCTTTCGGATCATGTGATACAAATCCCATTTTAGCAGTTTGACGAAAAATATTCAACCGAGGGGGATTCCATTTACGGACGTTTCCGGGATTCGGGTAGCCATTTCTTTTCCTGGATGAAAAATATTTCAACCTTTCGGTACCTGTATACAGTTTCCGAGATTCGGCGGGGGCAGTGGACAGGGCTGGCGCAAACAGATGTGGCTTTGACAGAAATGTTAGTGAGTTTCGG